>CAMBUI010000111.1 GCA_945870915.1 Candidatus Kuenenia stuttgartensis
TGACCGCGCCGGCGCTGCCGGTGAGCGGGCTGGCGTAGGCGCCGCTGTACGCGTTGAAGTTCTCCGTCGAGTGCGCGAGCGACGAGGTCTGGATGTCGTAGAGGAACGAATCCGTGAAGATCAGGATCGCGGCCGAGGCCGACGAGGAAAGTGCAGCCGAAACAACAGCGGCGGCCATCGCATTCTTCAACATGGGTGGCTCCAAACGGGAACAGGGACTACCGAGCGGGAACAGGGACACGATTGCAACGCGCCTTGCACGCACGAGCCGCGGGACCGCTGGACATGCGGTTCACCGAGCCATCCGGACCGACTTCATGGGAAAACCGGGACCAGATCGCGCACAGGCACGATCCCGTCAACCTCGCTCCAGTGATAAGGATGCTCCCGATCGCGCGGCGTGCAAGCGCGCCCTCGAACAACTCTACACTTTCCGACTTTGCAGAATGACATACCGACGACCGGACGCGCGAAGCCAGCTGCGCCGAAGCGCACGGTGAAAAAGCCACAAAGCCCCGTGTTGCCACGGGGCTCGGTGGGAGTTCACTTGCGTCCCGCGCGGCTGGACCGCGCGATACCTACCGGGGGCAACCGGTGCGGCGTCGGATCAACGACGACGACCGACGAGGCCCGCCAGGCCGAGCAGCGCGATCGCGCCGGGGGCCGGGATGGCGAAGGTCATGTTGTCGAAGGTCGCGTAGACGTCGTTGGTACCACCCGGGAGCGGCTGGGCCGAGATCGTGATCGAGGTGATCGCGGCGCCGGTCGAGTAGAAGCCGACGAACGCGGTCGCCGAGTCGATGAAGCCGATGTACGAGGTGCCGTCCTGCAGCGAGAGCTGCACGATGCTCGGCACGACGTTGAAGTTGATGTCGGTGCCGTAGATGTTGCCGGCAACGCCGAGGACCGACGAGGCGCCCGAGAACGAGATCGTCATCGGAGCCGGGTTGTTGGTCGAGAGGGCCTGGCTCGAGCCGACCGCACCGACGAACAGGCCACCGGTGGCCGTCGCGGTCCAGTCGACGCCGCCGATCGAACCGGCGAGCGGGCTGCCGTAGAAGCCGTTGTACGACTCGAAGGTCTCGGTGACCTGCGGGGAGTCGTTGCCGGTCGCGAAGCTGTCCCACACGAACTCGTTCGTGAAGACAATGATCGCGGCCGACGAGGAGGAAGCGACCGCAGCGGCCGCAACGAGGGAGGGGACAAGGAACTTCTGCATGGGACTCTCCGGAAGGGGTTGCTCGCCAGACGACTCGCGAGCGGGAACTGAAGGGACCTGACACAAGAATCTCGGCGACACGCCGAGGGAACTCCGAACCTGCGGGGAACACGGACGAAACGCCCGCGCTCGCGACCAGACGCCAGGGAAAGCGCCTGCTGCATCCCCGATTTGGTTCCGATTGGTGCTTGGCCGATCAGGTCAAAAGCACAAGCAGGAACCGTCGGCGCCCCACGGCTACACCGCGGGCACCGCCCAATTCCTGCTCTCCGAGCCTGAAGATGCTCCCGATTCCGCCGGGGGCAAATCGCAAGCGGCGTTTTTCGCACTTTCCGATCGCGGCAAAAACCCCATCGGCGACCTCAGAGCGCAGAACTTATTGCGAACGCACCCACTCGGCGGGTGTGTCGATCGCCGCCGCCAGCCGGTCGCGGTACTGCTCGAAGTCAATGTTCTCGCCCCCGAATTGGGCCATGTGCTCGTTGGCCTCCTGGCTGTCGAGCAACACGTAACCACCTGCCACGAGAAGCCTTTGCAACTCAAGCAGACAGAGCTTCGAGGCGTTCGCGCCGCCCAGTTCCCGCCGGCTGAACATGCTTTCTCCAAAGAACGCGCCGCCGATGCTGACCCCGTACAGCCCCCCCACGAGCACCCCGCCCAGCCACGCCTCGACCGAATGGGCGAATCCCTCGCGGTGCAGCTCGGTGTAGACATCGATCATGCGCGGCAGGATCCACGCCGGGTTCTCGTCCGGCCTTCCGACCGCACACAGCTCCATCACCCGGCGGAACTCGGTGTCGACCCTGAACTCGAACGGCCGCCGGCGGTCGAGCCGCGCCAGCGACCTGGGCACATTGAGCCCACCGATCGGCAGCACGAACCGCGGGTCGCTCACGATCCAATGGATCGTCCCGTCCTCCTCCCCCATCGGGAAGAACCCGTTGAGGTAGGCATGGAGGACCGACTCGGGGTCGAAGCGATGCGCGGTGCCGATGTGGTAGTACACGGTGCGGGTCCGTCCGATCCATCCGCGGGTTGGGTCACTTCAGGCGCGAGATGACGCGCACCTGCGCGAACTGCCGGTGCCCCTCGGGCCCGGAGTGGAAGCCGTAGCCCGACTCCTTCACGCCGACCCAGGGGCACCCGTCGGCGCCGCCGCAGCCCTGGTTGATGCCGACCATTCCCGCATGGATGCGCTCCGCCACCTCGCCGGCGCGCGCGACATCGCGGCCGAACACCGCGGCGCCGAGGCCGAACGGCGTGTCGTTGGCGAGCCGCACCGCCTCGTCGACCGTCGAGAACGCCTGCACGCACGCGACCGGCCCGAAGGTCTCCTCGCGCATGATCTCCATCGCGTGGTCGACATCCGCCAGGATCGTCGGCGCCACGAAGTTGCCTTCGCGCGGCTCGCCGCCGGCGAGCACGGTCGCACCCGCGGCGATGGCCTGGTCGATCTGCGCGACGACCTTCGCCTTCTGGCGGGCGTTCACCATCGGGCCGAGGTTCACGCCCTCGCCGCGGGGATCGCCCTGCCGCAGCGCGCCCGTCCGCTCGACCATTTTCCGCAGGAATTCCTGCTGGATCCGCGCATCGACGTAGATCCGCTCGGTGCTCACGCACACCTGCCCGGCGTTGCGGAAGCTGTTTCGCACCGCGAAGGCCGCGGCCGCATCGAGGTCGGCGTCGTCGAGCACCACCAGCGGGTCCTTGCCGCCGAGCTCGAGGATCACGCGCTTGAGCCCGGGGCCCGCATCGCCCAGGATCCGCTTGCCCGTCTCGCGCGAGCCGGTGAACACGATCAGGTTCACCTCGGCGAGCACCAGCGCCCGCCCCTGCACCCCGTCGCCGAAGACCGGCGTCAGCACCCCCGCGGGCAGGAATTCATTGAGGATGCGCGCGTACTCGAGCGCGACCAGCGTGGTCTCCTCGCTCGGCTTGAGCAGCACCGCGTTGCCGGCCACCAGCGCGGGCAGCACCGACTGGTGCGGCATCAGGATCGGGAAGTTCCACGGCGTGATCGCCGCACAGACGCCGAGCGGCGCGTGGCGCAGGATGCTGGTCACCCGCGCGTCCTCGCGGACCACATCGGCGAGCGCCGCCACGATCCCGTCGAGCTCGGCGACGAACCCGTCGGCGCAGTAGTTCGCCTCGCCCACCGCCTCGGGCAGCGGCTTGCCCATCTCGCGGGAGGCGAGCTCGCCCAACCGGCGGGCCTCGGCCTTGAGCCGCGCGGCCGCCGGGCGCAGGATGTCGGCGCGCTGGGCATGGGTCAGCGCCCCCCATCCCCGCTGCGCCTCGCGCGCCTGGAACACCAGCCGCGCGATCGACTCGACCGCCGTCACGGGAACCGAACCGACCACCTCGCCGGTGGCGGGGTCGATCGAGGAGAGCAACGGCGTCGCAGGCGCGGAATGGGACATGCGGCAAGACTAGCACGGGTCGGCCGGCGCGCCGCCTGTTCCGAGAACCGGCCACCCGCGGCGAGAGGCCGCGTTCCGCCGCCCACGCCGCCAAGGCGTTGAACCCAACCGCCACCTTCGCTACATTGCGCGACCCTCCCCAGATGGGCCGTCGAGGACTGACGCTTTCGCGCAGGCCTCGCATGGAGCACCAATGCGGCCTCGCCGGTGCCCCAGCCTTGGAGGATTGGCCGCGGACAGGCTTCGCGCAGCACACGCTGCTGGACCTCCCGCGGGCACGCGCCACGGTGGCGCGCGCATCGTCGAGAGTCCCCACGCGCCGTCGCAACGGCGCATGTTTCCGAAGCGTCCGCGCCGAAGCCAGCCTACGAATCAGTGCAGATCCGAGCAGATCGAACTGCCTTGGCCAACCCGTTTGGCCCGTGGTGTAAAGGTAGCACAAGTGGTTTTGGTCCATTTAGTCTTGGTTCGAATCCAAGCGGGCCAGTTCCGATCCGCCGCACCAGTTGATCCGTCAGCCTGACCCCGTCGCGGCGCGAAAGTGCCGAGATGACGAACCACACGACCAATCCGACCGACGGCCGCTCCGGCGCCAACCACCCCGCGCGAGGCCTCGTCGCCGTGATCCTCGCCGCCGGCAAGGGCACGCGCATGCAGTCCGACCTGCCCAAGGTCATGCACCCGGTCATGGGTCGCCCGATGGTGCACTGGGTCGTCGACGCCGCGCGCGCCGCCGGCGCGACCAAGGTCGTGCTCGTGATCGGCCACGGCGCCGACCTCGTGCGCGACTACTTCGCGGGCGTTCCCGCGCTGGCCGGCCAGGTCGAGTTCGCGCTGCAGGAGAAGCAGCTCGGCACCGGTCACGCCGTGATGATGGCGCGTCCGAACCTCG
Organism: Candidatus Kuenenia stuttgartensis; assembly: GCA_945870915.1. GTDB lineage: Bacteria > Planctomycetota > Phycisphaerae > Phycisphaerales > SM1A02 > QWPT01. Next base: position 4,532 of record CAMBUI010000111.1, read on the forward strand.
AGGCGAACGCCTCCGCGACCGACGCCTTCGTCCTGTGCGGCGACGGACCGCTCATCCGCCCCGAGACGCTCGCGACCCTCCTCGGCCTCCATCGCCGCGACCAGGCCGCCGCCACGCTCGCCACCAGCCTGATCGCCGACCCGAAGGGCTACGGCCGCATCGTGCGCGACGCCGCCGGCCGGCTCGCCCGGATCGTCGAGCAGAAGGACGCGACCGAGGCCGAGCGCGCGATCCGCGAGATCAACCCGAGCTACTACTGCTTCCGCACCGACGACCTGTTCAGCGCGCTCGCCCGCGTCGGCAACAAGAACGCCAGCGGCGAGTACTACCTCACCGATGTGTTCGAGCTGCTCCGCAACGACGGTCGCACCGTGAGCGCCGTCGACGCGGTCCCGCCCGAGGATGTCCTGTCGGTGAACGACCCCGCGCAGCTCGCGGAGGTCGACGCCATCCTGCGCCGGCGCCACGGCGCGGCCGCGGGAGGAGCACGATGAGCTCCAACGACCGCAACCACCTCAAGGTCTTCGGCGGCACGAGCACCCGCGAGCTCACCCAGGGCATCTGCGCCCACCTCGACCTGCCGATCGGACTCGGCACCGTCACCCGCTTTCCCGACGGCGAGACGATGGTCAAGGTCGACGAGGATGTCCGCGGCCGCGATGTCTACGTCGTGCTCTCGACCTGCGAGCCCGTCAACGACAACCTGATGGAGCTCCTCGTCTTCATCGACTGCCTCAAGCGCGCGAGCGCCAAGCGCATCACCGCGGTGATCCCCTACTTCGGCTACGCCCGCCAGGACCGCAAGGACGAGGGCCGCGTGCCGATCACCGCCAAGCTGGTCGCCAACCTGATCGTCGCCGCCGGCGTCGACCGCGTGCTGTGCATGGACCTCCACGCCGCGCAGATCCAGGGCTTCTTCGACATCCCCGTCGACCATGTGAGCGCGTCGCCCGTGCTCGCCGACCACTTCCTCCGCATCCGCCCGTCGCTCGGCGAGATCGTGGTCGTGTCGCCCGACGTCGGCAACGTCAAGGTCGCCAACATGTTCGCGAACGTCCTGCAGTGCGACCTCGCGATCATCGACAAGCGCCGCCAGTCGGGCTCCAAGGTCGTCGTGAAGAACCTCATCGGCGACGTCGAGGGCCGCACGGTCCTGATGTTCGACGACATGATCTCGACCGCGGGCACCGTGTGCGAGGCGGCGAAGCTCGTCGTCGAGCGCGGCGCGAAGGACGTCATCGCGGCCTGCACCCACCCCGTCCTCGTCGGCCTCGCGATGCAGCGGCTCATGGAGAGCCCGATCTCGAAGGTCGTCGTCGCCGACACCATCCCCTGCGGCGCGCGCACCAAGCCCCTCGAGTCGAAGCTCGAGGTCCTCAGCGTCGCCGCGCTGCTCGGCGAGGCGATCCACCGCATCCACCACGACCAGTCCATTTCCGCGCTCTTCCGGCACGCCGGTGGCGCAAAGCGCTAGGCGGTCATCCCGCCAAGGGCACGTTTCAAAGAGTTCGTTTCAACCCTTTTCAGCATCGGAGTACACGCAATGGCCAAGGAAGTCCCAACGATCCAGGCGTCCACGCGCGACCGCGTCGGCAGCCGCTACTCGAAGCGCCTCCGCGCGGCGGGCCGCCTCCCGGCGGTCATCTACGGGCACGGCAGCGAGCCGCTCGCCGTCCACGTCGACGAGAAGATCACCATCGGCGCCCTCAAGAAGGGCCTCCACGTCATCAACCTCGAGATCGAGGGCAAGGGCGCCGAGACCTGCCTGGTCAAGGACCTGCAGTTCGGCTTCATGGGCGACGACGTCATCCACATGGACCTCGCGCGCGTGAACCTCGACGAGGTCGTGACCGTGACCGTGTCGTTCGAGTTCTACGGCGCCCCCGACGCGGCCAAGCGCTCGGGCGTCGTCATCGTCAACGAGCTCAACGACATCCAGGTCAGCTGCAAGGTGCGCGACATCCCCGAGCACATCCGCATCGACCTCACCACGATGCACGAGGACACCTTCACCGCGGGCCAGCTCAAGCTCCCGGCGAACGTCACCCTCGCCGGCGACCCGCACGCCGTCATCGTCCGCGTCCAGATCGTCAAGGAAGAGGCTGCCGCCGAGGCCGCCGCTCCGGGCGCCGCTGCTGCCGCCCCGGCCGCCGCTGCCGCAGCCCCGGCCGCCGAGAAGAAGGACGCCAAGAAGTAATCGTCGGACGGACGCCCGAACCCGCCCGGCCAGACCGGGACCACACGCAAGAGGCAGCACCCGAAGAGCACCCCATGAAGATCGTCGTCGGACTCGGCAACCCAGGACTCGAATACCAGCGGACCCGCCACAACGTGGGCTTCGACTGCATCGATCGCCTGGCGCGCCGCATGTGCGACGCCTCGCAGACGCCGCGCGCGCGCTTCCAGGCGCTCGCCGTCGAGGGCGAGTCGGGCGGAGAGAAGGTCCTCCTTCTCAAGCCCATGACCTACATGAACCTCTCGGGTGCGACCGTGACCGAGGCGCTGCGCTTCTACAAGCTCGACGCCTCGCGTGACCTCCTCGTGCTCGTCGACGACATCGCCCTCCCCTGCGGATCCATCCGGGTCCGCAGCGAGGGCAGCGCCGGCGGACACAACGGCCTCGCCGACATCGAGTCCCGCCTGGGGACGCACCGCTACGCCCGCTGCCGCATCGGCATCGACGCGCCCGGCCGCATCCCGCAGAAGGACTATGTGCTCGGCCGGTTCCGCGACGACCAGCAGCCGCTCGTCGACGAGGCCATCGGCCTCGCCGTCGAGGCCACCGAATGCTGGGTCGCCCGCGGCATCGCCGAGGCGATGAACAGGTTCAACCGCCGCGCCGGCGACGACGCGGCGGCCAGGCAGGCGAAGGCGCCCGATCCCAGGAAGTCACCCGCGCCCGGGCCGGACACGAGCCCGCGCTCCGGACAGAACAACTGACACCGCACACCAAATCGCCGCGCACCGCGCGCGGCACAGGAATGGAAACCACCATGGCAGAAACCCGCATCAACGCCTACGAAGGCATGTTCCTCTTCCCGCAGACGGTCTCGGCCGACCTGCAGGGCGCCGTCGACCACATCCTCGAGATCCTCTCGAAGGGTGGAGCCGAGCTCATCAGCCTCTGCAAGTGGGACGAGCGTCGCCTCGCCTACGACATCAAGGGCAACAAGCGCGGCGTCTACTTCCTCGCGTACTTCAAGTGCGACGCGCAGAAGCTCTCGCTCATCGAGCGCGACACGCGCCTCAGCGAGAAGCTCCTCCGCTCGATGATGACCCGCGCCGACCACCTCTCGGCCGAGCAGATGCTCGCCATGGAGGGTCGCCAGCAGCTCGCCGACGAGATCGCGCTCCGCAAGATGCAGCCCGCGGCCGCCGACGCGGCGGGCGAGCAGGTCGAGACCGCCGACGCCGAGTGATTCGGAAGCACATCGGCCGCGCGATCGGTCATCCGATCGGCCGCGCGACCGGTCACGGAAACACAACCGCCCGCGCTTCGGCGCGGGCGGTTGTCGTGTTCCGGCTGGCTGACGATCCCGATCGGTCAGAACGGGATCTCGTCTTCCTGGATGCCGCTGTGGCCGGCGCCGCCGCGGCTGCCGCCGCTCGAGCGCGAGGGGGCGTAGCCGCCCTCGTCGCCACCGCCGCCACCACCACCGCCGCCGCCGCCACCGCGGCCCTCGACGAACTGGAAGTCCTCGATCATGACGCGCATCTTGGAGCGCTTCTGACCGTCCTTGTCCTCCCAGCTGTCGAGCTTGAGGCGACCCTCGATGAAGATCGGCTTGCCCTTGCTGAAGTACTTGGCGATGACCTCGGCGCGCGGACCCCAGCACTCGCAGTCGACGTAGGTGACCTCCTCGCGCTCGGTGCCGTCCTTGAGCTTGTACTTGCGGTTGACCGCGATCGCGATGTCCGCGACCGACTGGTTGCCGGAAGTGCTCTTGAGCTGCACATCGCGGGTGAGGTTGCCCATCAGCAGGACCTTGTTGTAGCTCGCCATCGTTCGTTCCTTTCTTGTGGCGTCGCCGGAGCGGCGCGCCCGCGCGGCAATGGGTCACCCATGCGGCGCTGTCTCTTCTACCCATGCTGTTCCAACGACCTGATCGACCGAAGTCGTTTCGTTGGGGTTTCGTCGCCTCGCGCCGCCACGGTGTTGAGAGTGGCGGCCGTCGACCGGATCCCACGAAAACGCTTCGTGCCGCACCGACGAATACCCACGGTACCGCAGGTGCGATGTTCGGATTCTATCAGGGTATGCAGTTGACAGGCCATCCACGACACTATTGCACGACACTTTTTCCTGGAACTTTCCCGGCCCCGGGCGCGACGCCGCGGAGACCAGCCCCCCGCGCGCGACTCCCCCACCCGAAGCCCTTCCCTTTTGCCCGGGTTTCATCCATACTGCGCGACTCGCCACTCGTTGGGCGCCCTCGACCGCGTTGGTCGTCCGCGTCCTAACTCACGGGGCTGCATGCCCCAGGACAGCGATCCATGGCCCGTCCAGTCGAACTGCTTCTTCTTCGCAACGTCGAGAACCTCGGCATCGTCGGTGACATCGTCAAGGTGCGCGCCGGCTACGCCCGCAACTACCTCCTGCCCCACGCCCTCGCCGAGCATCCGACCGATGCCAAGATCGAGGCGCTGAAGGAAGCCCGCGCGAAGGCCCTCGCCGAGATCGCCGCGCAGCGCCAGCTCCGCGAGGAGACCGTCGCCAAGCTCACCGGCGTCAGCATCAAGCTCGTCCGCAGCTGCAACGACCAGGGCGTGCTCTACGGCTCGATCACCCAGCGCGACATCGCCGACGCCCTCGTCGCCGCCGGCTACGCCGTCGACATGCGCGCCGTGCGCCTCGCCGCGCCGTTCCGCCGCATCGGCTCGTACACCTGCACCATC
>CAMBUI010000112.1 GCA_945870915.1 Candidatus Kuenenia stuttgartensis
GGTTCTCGCGGCGGAGTCTCGGTCGGTCGCACGTCCCGGCCTTCCGGGCGGGGAAGGTCAGCTGGCCTGCGCCGCCGACGCATCGACCTGCCGAAGCCCCTCGTAGGCCGAGATCGCCACCGCCGTGGCCAGGTTCAGGCTGCGGACGCCGTCCGACGCGGGCATCGGGATGCGGAGCGCGTGGTTCGCTCCGAATGTGTTCTCGACCCACGCGTGGGTCTCGGGTCCGACGCCGGTCGACTCCTTGCCGAACAGCAGGTAGTCGCCGCGCTCGAACCGCGCGGTGTACAGGCTCGACGAGCCGTGCGAACTGAACAGCCACAGCCGCGCCGGGCGCTCGGAGGCGAGGAACGCCTCCCACGAGGCATGCTCGCGGCAGTCGACCAGGTGCCAGTAGTCGAGGCCCGCGCGCCGGCGGGCCTTCTCATCCATGTCGAAGCCGATGGGGTGGACGACATGCAGCCTGCAGCCGAGGGCCGCGGCGGTCCGCCCGATGTTTCCCGTGTTGTTCGGGATCTCGGGGTTGAGCAGCACGATGTGGAAGAGGGGCTGGTGGCCGAGATCCGCCACTCAGCGATCGAGCTCGTCCTTGGAGAGCGGGCGCTGGAAGCCGGAGCCCTTCGCGCGGTCCGCCTTCGCCTGGCCGACGAGCAGCAGGCAGTAGATGGTGCACACGGTGAGCCAGAGGGCGTTGGAGAAGAGCACAGGCATCATGGCGTTGGGTGTCCTGAAATCCGACCCTGAAATCGGACCGAGGCCGGTCGGTCCGCGGTCTATCGGCTGAATTGGAAGCGCCCCCCGCGGGATTCGAACCTGCGACCTGCGCTTTAGGAAAGCGCTGCTCTATCCAGCTGAGCTAGGAGGGCAGCCGGACCGGCAGTATACGGTTTCAGCGGAGCGCGTCCCGCAGCGTCGAGCCCGAGGCGTAGGCATTCCAGGCGACGAAGATCACCAGCAGCAGGGGGCTGAAGGCGGTCTGGTAGTTGCTGTCGAGCTGGTCCCAGACCAGGATCGCCGCGAGGCCGGCGGTCGCGGCCAGCCCGCCGGCGCCGTAGATGAGGTTGGTGCGGCGGTCGCCCCGCAGGGCGAGCACCGCGCAGACCGCGAACAGCACCGCCGCCAGGCGGAGGATCCAGAGCGTGCCGACCCAGAGCGCGACCGTCTCGCCCTGGTTGCCGGTGGTCTGGGACACCGTCCCGTTGAGGAAGCCGTAGTAGCCGAAGATCGCCGCGGAGAGCAGTGGTCCGAAGGCATCGGGCGCGTGATCGGAGCGGTGATCGGTCCGGTGTTGCATGGGCCGTAGCGTACCCGCCGTACAGTACGGCCGCCGTGCTGCCCCTCCTGCAGAAGCTCCTGTCCGACTGGCCCATCGCGGCGCCGCTGCTCGTCCTGCTGGCGGTGGGGCTCTCGGTCACGACCGTGGTGGCGGTGCTGCTCGACCGGCGCTGCCGTTCGCAAAGCGCGGTGTCGTGGGTGCTGCTCGTGATCGTGGCGCCGTTGGTCGGTCCGATCGTCTACTGGATCTTCGGCAAGGCCTGGCTGAGCGCCAAGCGCGAGCGGTCCTACCTCGCGGTGGCCGAGGCGCGGCGCGAGGTGCGGCTGCGTGGCGAGGCGGGCGGATCGGCCGGCGCGATGCGCGCCGCGCGCGAGTCGGTGCTCGAGGCGCTCGACCCCGACCAGCGCCATCTCGCGGTGCAGGCCGCGTCGATCTCGGGCGACTTCCCGGTCGGCGGCAACGACATCGAGATCTTCGAGGAGGCCGACGACCTCTTCGACCGGATGGCCGACGACATCGACGCGGCGCAGCAGCATGTGCACATCGAGTTCTACATCGCGCTCGACGACCCGACCAGCGAGCGGGTGTTCGCGGCGCTCGAGCGCGCGGCGCAGCGCGGCGTCGAGTGCCGCCTGCTGCTCGACGGGCTCGGATCGTGGGGATTCCTCGGCGGCGAGCGCCACGACCAGCTCCGCGCGGCGGGCGTGCAGGTGGTGGAGGCGCTGCCGGTCGGCTTCGTGCGGCGCAGCTTCGGCCGCATCGACCTGCGCAACCACCGCAAGATCGTCGTGATCGACCGCGCCATCGGCTACATCGGCAGCCACAACCTCGCCGCCAAGGACTTCAAGGTCAAGGAGAAGTACGCCCCCTGGATCGACGCCACCATGCGGGTGCGCGGCGCGGTGGCCAACGACCTGCAGAAGATCTTCGTCGAGGACTGGTACCTCGAGACCGACGAGTCGCTGCTGCACTTCGTGGGCGACAGCGTGCGCGACGGCAGCACGCCCGCGATGGCGCAGGTGCTCGGCACGGGGCCCGCGACCTACGAGAACGCGATGCCGCAGCTGATCCTGTCGCTGGTGCACCTGGCCGAGGAGGAGGTCGTGCTCACGACGCCCTACTTCGTTCCAGACGAGCCATCGCTCACCGCGCTGCTCACCGCGGCGCGGCGTGGCGTGCGCACGGTGCTGGTGGTGCCCGAGCACAACGACTCGCTGCTGGTCAAGCTGGCGAGCCGCAAGTTCTACCAGCGGCTTCTGGAGGCGGGCGTGGAGATCTGGCACTACCGCGGCGGCCTGCTGCACGCGAAGACGATCGTGGCCGACGGGAAGACCTGCCTGATGACCAGCGCCAACCTCGACCGCCGCAGCTTCGAGCTCAACCTCGAGGCGAGCCTGGTGGTGTACGACGCCGAGGCGAGCCGACGCCTGCGCGCGGTGCAGGAGCGGTACCTCGCGCGGTCGACGCGCCTCGACCCGCGCGCCTGGTACGCGCGGCCCGCCTGGCGGCGTCTGATCGAGAACGCGGTGGGGCTGCTGTCGCCGCTGCTCTGAGACGGCGGGGGCGCGAGGGGTGCCGGGCGCGCCGCGGGCGGTTCCGCATCCCGGCGCCGCCAAAACGCACCGAGCGGCCGCTGTGCGCGACCGCTCGTTTGCTTGATACTTGCGCTCTGTTCTTGCGCTCTGTTCTTGCGCTTCGTTCTCGCGCTTCGTTCTCGCGCGTTGTCCGCGCGGACCTCTCGCAGTGCCGATGGGCGGACTCGAACCGCCGACCTTCGGGTTATGAATCCAACGCTCTAAACCAGCTGAGCTACATCGGCGAAGGGTCGGGGAGTATAGCGGAACTCGCCCTGCGCTCAAGCCGCCGCGAAGCCTGCGGAAATGGGCGCATCGCGCCGCCCGAGAACTGCGCGGGAAGGATGGACCGCCCCGCTCACCGCTCGATCTTGCGGACCAGCGCCGCGATCGCCCGCTCGCGCCCGGCATGGGTCCGCAGCGCGCACTCCCACACCGTGAGCACGCGCCAGCCGAGCTTGCGCAGCGCGCGGGCGTTGCGCGCGTCGCGGGCGACGTTGGCGTCGAATTTCGCCTGCCAGAATCTCCGCCGCGTTGCGGGCTCGCTCGAGAGCGTGCAGCCGTGGCGATGCCAGAAGCAGCCGTGGATGAAGATGACCACGCCGTGCCTGGCGAGCACGATGTCGGGCCGCCCAGGCAGCCCCTTGGTGTGGAGGCGAAAGCGGAACCCCGCGCGATGCAGCGCCGAGCGCACGAGGAGCTCGGGCCTGGTGTCGGTGCCGCGGATCCTCGACATGAGCGCGCTGCGCTCGGTGGGTGAGAGCGTGTCGGCCACGCCGTCAGCCGATCACGCCGTCACCGGCTTGGGCGCACTGCGCACCCAGCGGCGGCCGAGCTCGGTCGCCGCGAACTCGGGCTCGCGGCTCGCGATCGCCGCGGCGACGAGGCCCATGAACATCGGGTTCGGCGAGAGCGGCCGGCTGGTGAGCTCGGGGTGGAACTGTCCGCCGACGAAGTACGGATGCATCGACTGCGGGAGCTCGAGCATCTGCATGATCGGGAACTTGGGATGGCGTCCGCTGAAGCGGAGGCCCGCCTCGTTGAGCTGCGAGATGTAGGCGGGCTCGACCTCGTAGCGGTGGCGGAAGCGCTCGCGCATCTCGGTCTTGTTGCCGTACAGGAAGCTCGCGAGCGAGCCATGGTCGAGCTGCACATCCTGCCCGCCGAGGCGCATGGTGCCGCCCATGATGCCCTCGAGCTTCTTCTGGTCGGGAAGCTCGGAGATGAGCGGATGCGCGCAGTTCGGCTCGAACTCGGTGGAGTTGGCGCCCGCGAGGCCGAGCACGTTGCGGCCGAACTCGATGACCGCCATCTGGAATCCGAGGCAGATGCCGAGGAACGGCACCTTGTTGGTGCGCGCCCACTTGACGCAGCGGATCTTTCCCTCGACGCCGCGCTGGCCGAAGCCGCCCGGCACGATCACCGCCTGCACGCCGTCGAGCGCCTTGGCGGTGAGCGCGTCGTCGGTGAGGTCGCTGGTGTCGATCCAGCGGGTGCGGATCTCGCACGAGAGCTGGTTGGAGCAGTGCTCCACCGCCTTGTCGATCGAGGCGTAGGCGTCGCGCAGCGCCGCGTACTTGCCGGTGATGCCGAGCTCGATGCGGTGCTTCTTGGGCGCGAAGATGCGGTGCGAGAAGTCGAGCCACTCGACGCGGGCGACATCCTCCCTGGCCGGATTGGTGCGGTCGTGCAGGTTGAGGATCGAGAGGATCTCGCGGTCGAGGCCCGCGGCGCGCATGGCCTCGGGGATGGCGTACACGCTCTCGCGGTCGTGCATCGAGAAGATGCGCTTGAGCGGCACGTTGGAGAACATCGCGATCTTCTCCATCACCTTGTCGGTGACGGGGTTCTTGGCGCGGCAGGCCACGATGTTCGGCTGGATGCCCGCCTCCATGAGGCGCTTGATGCCGAGCTGCGCGGCCTTCGACTTCTGCTCGCCCAGGATGGACGGCTCGAGGATGTAGGTGAGCGCGACGAAGCAGGTGCTCTCGGCGCCCTCCTCGAAGGCGAGCTCGCGCAGCGCCTCGATGTAGAAGCCGTTCTCGTAGTCGCCCGCGGTGCCGCCGACCTCGACGAAGACGACATCGGCCTGCTTGCCGTTGTTGCCGGTCATCGCGAGCTCGCGCAGGCGCATCTTCACCACGCCGGTCACATGCGGGATCATCTGCACGTCGCGGCCGAGGTAGCCGCCGCGGCGCTCGCGCTCGAGCACCTCGGTGTAGATCTGGCCCGCGGTCACGAAGTTCCTGCGGGTGAGGTCCTGGTTGAGGATGCGCTCGTAGGTGCCGAGGTCCATGTCGGTCTCGCACCCGTCGTTGAGCACGAACACCTCGCCGTGGCGGTAGGGGTTCAGGGTGCCCGAGTCGATGTTGAGGTAGCCCTCCATCTTGATGGGGGCGACGGAGAGACCCTTGTCCTTGATGAGCTTGGCGAGCGAGCTCGCGAAGATGCCCTTGCCGAGGCCGCTCATGACCGTGCCGATCACGACCACGAACTTGGTGCGACCGCGCTGGTAGCCGGCGGGGGCGGGCGAATGCCACTCGGTGCTCTCTTCACTCCTGCCGAACTGGGAAAGGAAGCCGCAGCTGTCGGGGGTTTCGTGAGCGTGAGGATCCGAGTGGGGCATTCCCGAATGTAGTCAGGAATGGGTCTGAAATGCAAGCGGGAATCTTGGCGATCGGGCGGCGCGCGCAGCGGCCGGACGGTGCGCGTGGCGATCCGGCGGTTGCCGGGGTGCGCCGGCGGCGACCGCGGGGTCCGGGCGCGCGGTCGAGGGCTCCGGACTCAGCGGCGCTGGCGGCGGACGAACTCCGCGTACTGCTCGGGGGTGTCGATGCCCTGGCTGGTGACGGTGCGGACGGCGACCGCGATCCCGTGGCCGTGCTCGAGGACGCGCAGCTGCTCGAGGCTCTCCGTCTCCTCGAGCGCCGACGGCGGCCACGAGACGAAGGTCGGGAGGAAGCTGGTGCGGTAGACGTACAGACCCACGTGACGCAGCGGCGTGGCGCGCGGGGCGGTGCCGTTGGCGGCATCGCGCGCGGCGTCGCGGTGGAACGGGATCGGCGCGCGGCTGAAGTAGAGCGCGCGGCCGCCGAGGCCGAGGACGACCTTGACCAGATTCGGGTTGGCAGGATCCTCGCCGGCGGCGAAGGGGGTGGCCACCGTCGCGACATCGGCCCACGGCGAGGCGTGCAGCAGCTCGACCGCGGCGTCGATCACCTCGGGCTCGATCTCGGGTTCGTCGCCCTGGATGTTCACGAAGACATCGGCGCTGATCCTGGTGGCGACCTCGGCGAGCCGGCTGGTGCCGTTGGGGTGGTCGTCGCGGGTGAGCACGGCGGTGCCGCCCGCGGCCTCGACGGCGGCCACGATGCGCGGATGGTCGGCGGCGACCACGATGGCGTCGAGCGCGCGCGCCTTGCGGGCCTGCTCGAGCACATGCACGACCAGCGGCTTGCCGGTCTCGGCGGCGAGGACCTTCTCGGGAAAGCGGCTCGAGGCGAGCCGGGCGGGGATCACGCCGACGGTGCGGGGGCGTTGCAGGCTCATCGCGGCACGCCCGTCAGGTGGGCATTTCCTTCATGAGCGTGTCGATCTCCTTGCGCTTCACGCGGATGTCGCGGTAGGAGATGTCGCGGCGCACGATGGCGGAGCAGATCTCGCCGGCCTCGCGGGCGTAGGCGCCGTTCTTCTCGGCGCGGGCGAGCTCCATGAGCGCGACCATGAGGTCGTACTTGATGGGCAGCTCGCGGTCGCCTTCGCCGGCGCCGAGGCCCTGCAGGGCCTCGCGGTACTCGCCCACGGCCTCGCCGTGCCAGCCCTCGGCGGAGAAGCACTTGCCGAGCATGTGGGTGGCGAAGATGCGGAGCTTGGCCTCGTCCTTGCAGGACTGGAAGGCCGCCATCGCGTCCTCGAAGTTGCCGAGCTCGAACTCGATGCGGCCGAGTTCGGCCTTGATCGAGCGGTCGGTCGGATACGCCTTCTGCCGCTCGCGCAGCTCGCGCGCCTCGATGTCGAGGAGCTGCGACTTGAGCTCGGCGTGCGCGGCCTTGTGCTCGGCGCTGTCGGGATTGGCCTCGACGGCCTTCGCGGCGGCGGAGACCTTGCGGCGCAGCTGGTTGAGGCGGATCTCGCCGGCGGCCATCTTGAAGCGGTACTCGCTGGTGCGCTCGTATCCGGCCATGAAGACGGAGATCGCCTCCTCCTCGCTCTCGGGCGTGGCCTGCTTGCGGAGCAGGGTGCCGAGCTTCTGCGCGGCGTCGCCGGAGAGCGGGTTCTCCTCGAAGTCCTTGCGCGCGCGCTCGAGGATGCGGGCCTCGGTCTCCTCGCTCTGCACGATCGAGTTCGCGTCCTGCAGCTGCTGCTGCTTGGCGGCGTCGCGGATGTTGGAGCGGAAGCCGCCGGCCTGGGTGCCGTCGGTCTTGTCGTAGCCGCCCTGCTTGAGGGCGTGGCGGGCGGTCGTTTCCTTGAGATCGGCGGCGAGCTGGGTGTCGCTCGGGTCGGCCTTGAGGGCTTCCTCGACGCACGCCAGGGCCTCGCCGGTCGCCTCGATGGAGGCGAGGAGGGCCTTGAGCTTCATCCAGGCCGACTTCGACTGCTTCTTCTGCTTGCGGAGCACCTCGAGCGCCTTGGGGGCGATGAACGGCGCGTAGTCGAGCTGGCTCGCCTTGGCGGTCGCCTCGAGCAGGCGGAACAGGTTGTCGGCGTTGAGGATGTCGCGCATCCACACGTATTCGGCGAGCGCGAACTTGTCGATCGGGCTGGGGCCGTCGAGCTCCTTCATCTGGTCGCGGCCGGCCGGCTTGCCGCCCGACGAGATGAACTGCAGCGCGCACTGGTACATCGCCTTGTGGTGCTCGACCGAGCTCGGGTCGAAGCGGAAGCCCTTCGCGTACAGCATGAGCGCGTACTCGAGGTTCCCGGTCGCGGCGATCGTGCGGGCGTGGTCGAAGAACTTGCGTGCCTTGTCAGGCTGGGCGATGAAGCCACCGCCGGTCGCACCGCCCGAGGGGGCAGGGGAGCCGCTCTCGGTCGGGGTGTCGGCTGGCTTCTTCTTACCGAAGGAAAAGAGACCCAATCCTGGCTCCTGCGCTGCGGGTGGCTTGAACCCCCGAGCGGACTCGGGGAGGGACTCCGCAGGGTACCTCCTCGGCGGGGTTTCGGTCAAACACGGGACGGCGGGAACGGCCGTCGCGGGTACTATTCGCGGAATGGCGAGTGAACGAGGCATCGTTTTCCATCCCGCAGCGGTTTTGCGCCAGAAGGCGAAGCCCGTGGCCAAGGTCGACGGGTTCGTCGTGGAGCTCGTCCGCGACATGCACCGGCTGGCCAAGGAGTACGACGGCATCGGTCTGGCCGCGCCGCAGGTCGGCGAGAGCCTGAGGGTGTTCGTCACCTGCGCGCTGTACGGCGAGCCCGAGCGGGCCTTCATCAATCCGAGGATCGAGCTTTCGGGCGCGATCGTGGGCGACGACGAGGGCTGCCTGAGCCTGCCGGAGATCCGCGCCGAGATCATGCGTCCGCCGGTGGCGAAGATCACGGCGCTCGACCTCGAGGGCAACGAGTTCACCCTCGAGCGCGAGGGGATCTGGGCCCGGGTTTGGCAGCACGAGTACGACCACCTCGAGGGCGTGATGATCATCGACCGCATGCGGCCGCTCGACAAGCTGGCCAACCGGCGCGCGCTGCGCGACCTCGAGCGTTCGGTCGAGCGGTCGGGAGGCCGCTGAGCCGTGCGGATCGTGTTCCTTGGCTCGGGCGCGTTCGGAGTGCCGACGCTCGAGGCGCTCGCGGGGCGCCACGAGGTCGTGGCGGTGGTGTCGCAACCCGACAAGCCCGCCGGCCGCGGCAAGGTGCTCACGCCGACGCCGATCGCGCTGCGCGCCGGTGAACTCGGCATCCCGGTGACCAAGCCGGCCGACATCAACGAGGCGGGCGTGCGCGAGGCGGTGCGCGCGCATGCGGCCGACGCGTGGGTGGTGATCGCGTTCGGGCAGAAGCTCTCGCGCGAGCTGCTCGACGGCGTGTTCGCGGTGAACCTGCACGGATCGCTGCTGCCGGCCTACCGCGGCGCCGCGCCGATCCAGCGCGCGGTGATGGACGGCTGCGCCGAGACCGGCGTGAGCGTGATCTCGCTGGCCGAGCGGATGGACGCGGGCCTTGTGTACGCGACGCGCTCGCGCGCGGTCGGCGCCGACGAGACCTCCGACGAGGTGCACGACGCGCTGGCGCTGCTTGGGCCCGAGGTGATCGGCGATGTCCTCGCGCGCCACGCGGCGGGAACGCTGGTCGGCGCGGCGCAGGACGAGTCGAGGGCGACGCGCGCGCGCAAGCTCGCCAAGGCGGACGGCACGGTCGACCTCGCGCTGCGCGACGCGCGCTCGGCGCGGGCGTGGATCAACGGACTGAACTCCTGGCCGGGATGCGCCGTCGACATCGGCGGGCTGCAGGTCAAGCTGCTGCGGGTGCGCGAGGCCGCGGAGTCGGGCACGGGTGCGGTGGCGACGCTCGGCGAGGACGGTCGCGTGCGCGCGGCCGACGGCGCGA
>CAMBUI010000113.1 GCA_945870915.1 Candidatus Kuenenia stuttgartensis
AGCGTTCGGCCGCGCAGCACGCGACGGCGTCGACCGGCAGCGCGCCCGTCGTCGCCCCCGCGAGCGCGCCGACCTCCGCGCGGTTTCCCGCGCAATTCCCCACGCAATTCCCCGCGCAGTTCCCCCCGCAGTTCTCCGCGCAGGCGACCACGCCCGCCGGCGTCGAGCCCGCCGCGCCCGCGATCGTCGCGATCGGCGCGTCGACGGGAGGACCGGGCGCCGTGGCCGATGTGCTGCGCGCGCTTCCGCGCGGCCTGCCTGCGGCCGTGCTCGTGGTGCAGCATGTCTCGCAGCCGTTCATGCAGGGATACGCCGACTGGCTCGGCGCCGAGACCGGCCGCCGCGTCACCCTCGCGCGCGCCGGGCACGCACCTGCCGCGGGCGAGACGCTCGTTGCCGGCGAGGAGCGCCACCTCGCGATCGGCGCCGACGGACGCCTCGCCTACCGCGACGAACCGCGCGCGCATCCGCACCGGCCGTCGGTCGACGAACTCTTCGCCTCGCTCGCACAGCACGCGCGGCCGGGCGTCGGCGTGATCCTCACCGGCATGGGCCGCGACGGCGCCGACGGGCTGCTGCGCCTCCGCCGCGCCGGATGGCACACCATCGCGCAGGACGAGCGCACGAGCGTCGTCTGGGGCATGCCGGGCGAGGCGCACCGCCTCGGCGCCGCCGTCGAGACGCTCCCCGTCGGGCGCATCGCCGACGCGGTCGCGAACGCCCTTGCGACGCAGCCGCATGCACACCGGCCCGCGCACCGGCCGACCGACTGAACGCGCGATCGGATCACCCCGCCTGCATCACACCGCCCGAACCACCGACCGAATGCGCCGCCCGTCCCCTCCGGCGCCCCGAGAAGGACCGATTCCCATCATGGACACCATCGAGACCACCGACCGCGTGCTGCTGATCGACGACCAGGCCATCGTCGGCGAGGCGGTGCGCCGCATGATCGCCTCGCAGGGCGCCTGCGAGTACCGCAGCGTGCAGGATCCGACGCAGGCGATCGCCGTCGCGCTCGAGTTCCGCCCCACCGTGATCCTGCAGGACATCGAGATGCCCGCGATCAACGGGCTCGACCTGCTGCCGCAGTACCGCGCGCACGAGGCGCTGCGCGAGGTCCCGGTCGTCATGCTCACCGGCAAGGAGGACCCCGCGGTCAAGGCCGACGCGTTCGCGCGCGGCGCGAGCGACTACCTCGTCAAGCTCCCGCATCCGGTCGAGCTCGTCGCGCGCATCCGCCACCACTCGCGCGGATACCGCTTCCAGCTCGAGCGCAACGCGGCGTACGAGGCGCTCCGCGCGAGCGAGGCGCACATGAAGGCCGAGATCAACCGCGCCGCCGCCTACGTGCGCTCGCTCCTCGATGCGCCGCTCGAGTCGGGCAGCGTGCTCGCCGACTGGCGCTTCGTCCCGTGCGAGGCGCTCGGCGGCGATGTCTTCGGCTACCACTGGATCGACGACGACCACCTCGCCGCCTACGTGATCGACGTGAGCGGCCACGGCGTCGGCCCCGCGCTCATGGGCGTCTCCGCGATGAACCTCATCCGCTCGGGATCGCTCGAGCGCGAGCAGGTGCTCGACCCGACGCGCACGCTGCAGGCGCTCAACGCCGCGTTCCAGATGTCGCGCCACGACGGCATGTACTTCACCATCTGGTACGGCGTCTACGACCGCCGCACCCGCGAGCTCGCGTGGGCGGGCGGCGGCCATCCTCCCGCGTTCCTGCTGCGCGGCGGCGAACTCCGCTCGCTCGACTCGACCACCTTCATGGTCGGCGCGATGGACGACTACGACGCGCCCACGCTGCGCACCACGCTCGCGCCCGGCGACCGGCTCTACCTCTTCTCGGACGGCGTGTTCGAGCTGCATCTGCGCGACGGCGGCATCTGGGGCCTCGACCGGCTCGAGGCGTTCGTGCGCGCGGCGCCCGCGGACGGCGTGCTCGACGCGGTCGTCCGCGAGACCACCCGCGTGATGCTCGAGGGCCGCGGCGACGACGCGACCGATATTCCCGCGGCCACCGGCGTCACCTGGGACGACGATTTCTCCCTCATCGAACTGCGGTTCAACTGACCCGCGCGCGCGTGCCGATCACCCCGCCTATTCTGTCGCCCCCCGCGGCGCCGCCGCAGGCCGACACGAAGACCGCAGACGCCGCACGAACAGGTCCCGCGCACATGAAGAACGTCCTCATCATCGGAGCCGGCAAGATCGGCCGCATGGCCGCCCATTTCCTCGCGCACACCGGCGACTACAAGGTGCATGTCGTCGACTCGCACGAGCCCTCGTGGCGCTCGGCCGTCGCCGGACTTCCCAACGCCTCGGGCGCGACCGCCGACTTCGCGAGCCAGGCCGACCTCGACGCCGCGCTCAAGGGCCAGTGGGGCCTCATCTCCTGCGCGCCGTTCTTCTGCAACCCGCTCATCGCCGAGCGCGCCAAGGCGCACGGCGTGCACTACCTCGACCTCACCGAGGATGTCGCCGTCACCAAGAAGGTGCAGGCCCTCGCGCAGGGCGCCTCGACCGCGTTCATCCCGCAGTGCGGCCTCGCGCCCGGCTACATCACCATCGCCGCGAACCACCTCGCGAAGCCGATGAGCCAGATCCACGAGCTCCGCTGCCGCGTGGGCGCGCTGCCGCGCAATCCCACCAACCAGCTCAAGTACAACATGACCTGGTCGACCAACGGCCTCGTCAACGAGTACTGCAATCCCTGCGAGGCGCTCGTCGACGGCAAGATGACGCTGCTCGCCCCGATGGAGAACCTCGAGGAGTTCACCCTCGACGGCATCGAGTACGAGGCGTTCAACACCTCGGGCGGCCTCGGCTCGCTCGGCGAGTCGCTCGCCGGCCGCGCGCGCAACGTCAACTACAAGACGATCCGCTACCCGGGCCACTGCAGGCTCATCAAGTTCCTGCTCAACGACCTCGGGTTCATCGACCACCGCCAGCAGCTGTGCGACATCTTCGACCGCTCGATCCCCGCGACCAGCGACGATGTGATCGTGATCCTCTGCGTCGCCATCGGCATCGAGAACGGCAGGCTCGTCGAGAAGATCGACTCGCGCCGCGTGCCCGCCAAGCAGATCAACGGCAAGCACTGGACCGGCATCCAGATCACCACCGCCGCCGGCGTGTGCGCGGTGCTCGACATGCTCAAGGACGGCAAGGTCCCGCAGAAGGGCTTCGTGAAGATGGAGGACGTCGACTACGACGCCTTCATCCAGAACCGCTTTGGCCGCGAGTACGCGGTCTGAACCAGCGACCGCGGAAGACGTGGGTGCCCGTTGCTTGAGCGCTCGCCGCTGCGGCGGCTCGCTCTGGTGCCCTGCGAGCGGGGGAGTTGACTCCCAGCGTGACCCGCTCCGCGGATTCCGGCTTCGCCGCCATCCGCGGGCACTCACCACTTCTGGTGTCGCGGCCACGGGCTTTCGCTCGCGCTCAGAACTTCCGCACGCGCAGGTTGCGGTAGGCGACGCGGTCGCCGTGGCCGCAGAAGCCGATGTGGCCCTTCGCGCGCGCGAGGCCCTCGACCTTGTTGCCGCTCACGGTCTTGCCGCCGGGGGCGACCTTGTCGAGGTCGATGTCGATGATCACGACGCCGTTGAGCTCGACCTTGATGGTGCGGCCCTTCATGGTGATCGTCTCGCTGTTCCACTCGCCGACCTTGCGGAGCGCGGTCGCGGTCGCGGGCGCGATGCCGTAGATCGAGCCGTGGTACTGCCACTCCTTGAGGCCCTTGTACATGTCGGCCGTGTTGTCGAGGATCTGCGACTCGAAGCCGGCGTACGCGGGGTCGCCCTCGGCCGGCGCGCGCAGCGCGATGCCGTTGTTGGCGCCGGGGGTGAGCATGAACTCGAAGCGGAACTCGAAGTCGGCGTACTCGCCGCCCGTGAACAGGTTCGTGCCGCCGGGCTGGCAGACGATCGCCGCGGTTCCGCCGATGTCCTCGACCTTGTAGCCCTTGGTGTCGCCGACCCAGCCGTCGAGGTCCTTGCCGTTGAAGAGTGGGGTGAACCCGTCGCTCTTCTCCTTGGCCGCGTCGACCGCGACCGGCTTCGGCTCGGCGGCCGGCGGCGGCAGCGTCGCGGGTGCGCAGGCGGCGAGCAGGGCGATGACGGCGATCGTCGGGGTGTGCATGCGCGAAAGTGTACGGCGAAGCCGATGGGATTTGCGCGCGACGGGATTGCGTTCGCGGGAGCGCGGCCCGCCGCGATACCATCGCGGGCCGCACGGTCGACGGGCGCGCCGCTCCCGCGGATCGTCCCGCCGCAACGCCACCGACTTCCGCGAAACAGACTTCGCCTCGATCAGCCTCGCTCGCCTCAACGCACTGGAGCCCGCCCATGCTCGCCGCAATCGTCGCCGCCACCGCACTCGCCCTCATTCCGCAGGACTCGGTGAAGCCGAACGACGGCGCCGCCGGCGCCCGCAAGCGCGCCGCGCCCGCGGAGGAGACCCCCGCGCAGGAGTTCGCGAAGGGCGACGCGATCCCGAAGCTGCGCTTCGAGCGCATCCTGCCCGAGCTTCCGCTGGTGCGCCCCGTGCAGGCGATCCAGCAGCCGGGCGACGCGGCCAGCCTCTTCATCCTCGAGCAGCCGGGGCGGATCCTCATCGCCGACCCGTCGAAGCGCGACACCAAGGAGGCCGCGGTGTTCCTCGACATCCGCGAGCGCGTGAACGACGGTGGCAACGAGGAGGGCCTGCTCTCGATCGCGTTCCACCCCGACTTCCCGCGCAAGCGCGAGCTCTACTGCTACTACACCGCGTCGAAGCCGCGCCGCTCGATCCTGTCGCGCTTCACCGTGTCGGAGGACGGCCGCAGCGCCGACCCCGCGAGCGAGCAGGTGCTGCTCGTCCAGCCGCAGCCCTACTCGAACCACAACGGCGGCACCGTGCTGTTCGGCCCCGACGGCTACCTCTACCTCTCGCTCGGCGACGGCGGCGCGGCCAACGATCCGCACCACTACGCGCAGAGCATGGACACCTTCCTGGGCAAGGTCCTGCGCATCGATGTCGCGAAGGCGGGCGAGGCGGGCGACCCCTACGCGGTGCCCGCCGACAACCCGTTCGTGGGCAAGGAGGGCGCCAAGCCCGAGATCTGGGCCTACGGAACGCGCAACATCTGGCGCATGGCGTTCGATCCGAAGACGGGCGACCTCTGGGCCGGCGATGTCGGCCAGAACATCTGGGAGGAGGTCAGCCTGATCCGCAAGGGCGCGAACTACGGCTGGAACGCGCGCGAGGGCTTCCACGAGTTCAAGGGCGGCAAGGGCGAGGGTCCGTTCGAGGAGCCGGTCGTCGAGTACCACCACCGCGAGGGCATGTCGATCACGGGCGGCCAGGTCTACCGCGGCACCGCGATCCCCGCGCTCGACGGCGTCTACATCTACGCCGACTTCGTCTCGTCGAACGTCTGGGGCATCCGGATGGTCGACGGCAAGCCGACCAAGCCCGCGATCATCGCGCAGAAGCGCGGCGAGCTCATCGCCTCGATCGACGCGATGCACGACGGCTCGCTCGTGGTCAGCGCCTTCACCGGCGGCCAGGAGAAGGGCAACCCCGGCACGCTGTGGAAGCTTGTCGAGGCGCCGAAGTAATCGCGCCGATCAACCCGCCATGGTGATGTCGCATGGGTAAGCCGCTCCGCTACCAGACCGCCGGCGAATCGCACGGCCCCGCGCTCGTCGCGATCGTGGACGGGCTGCCGTCGGACCTCGCCGTCGACGCAGCACGGGTGAACGCCGAGCTGTCGCGGCGCCAGGGCGGCTACGGGCGCGGCGCCCGCCAGCGGATCGAGACCGATGCGGCGGAGTTCCTCGCCGGCCTGCGGCAGGGGGTCACCATCGGCTCGCCCGTCGCCCTGCGCATCGCCAACAAGGACAACCGCCTCGACGACCCCGCGCGCACCCCGCCGGTGACGCGCCCGCGCCCCGGCCACGCCGACCTCGCGGGAAGCCTGCAGTCCCTCACACCCGACTGCCGCGGCACCCTCGAGCGCGCGAGCGCGCGCGAGACCGCCGCGCGGGTGGCCGCCGGCGCCGTCGCGCGCAGCGTGCTCGACGCCTTCGGCATCCGCGTGTTCGGCTTCGTGCGCGGCGCCTGCGACGCCTGGAGCGGGCTCGCGGTGCGCGAGGCCGACCTCGACGCGCTCGTCGCCGCGCGCGACGCCAGCGAGGTCTACTGCCCCGATCCCGCGGTCGACGCGCGTCTCGTCGAGCTCATCCACCGCGCCAAGGCCGAGAAGGACACGGTCGGCGGCTGGTGCGAGGTGCATGTCTTCGGCTGCCCACCCGGCCTCGGCTCGTGCATGAACTGGGACGACCGCCTCGACGCGCGCCTCGCGTTCGCCGTGATGGGCATCCAGGCGTTCAAGTCGGTCGAGATCGGCCTCGGCCGCGAGTGCGGCGCCCGCTTCGGCAGCGCGGTGCACGATCCGATCGCGTACGACGACGCGCGCAAGGGCTCGTCCAGCCTCGGCTTCGAGCGTCCGACCAACAACGCCGGCGGACTCGAGGGCGGCATGACCAACGGCATGCCCGTCGTGGTCCGCGGCACGATGAAGCCCATCTCGACGCTGCTCCGCGGCATGCCGAGCGTGGAGTTCGGGACCCACGAGCCGGTGCAGAGCGCCTACGAGCGCAGCGATGTGAGCGCGGTCGCCGCCGCGAGCGTGGTGATGGAGAACGTGGTCGCCTTCGAGATCGCGCGGGCCTTCCTCGACAAGTTCGGCGGCGACTCGATGCGCGAGGTGCGGGCGGCGCACGCGGCGTATCTCGAGGCGGCGCGAACGGTTTGAGCCGGACGGCCGCGGTCGTCGCCACGGCCGCCGCCACAACCGTCGCCCCGCTCGCCGCAGGCAACGCGCGGATCCGGCGAAGGGAATCGGCGCGGTCGCGCGTTTTCCCCACGCGTCCGAAGCGCATCGACGCCTCGACTTCCGATAGCATCGGCTCCGCACCATGGCCACACTCGCATCGACTCCGACCGTGACCGGCAAGCCACACCATCCCGCGACCCCGGTCGCCCCCGCCTACTGGGAGACCGCCTCGCCCGCCGAGCGCACGCCCACGCGCGTGTTCGAGCGCGCCAAGGATGTCAGCGCCACCGTCGCGCGCGAGATCGCCGACCTCATCCGCGCGAAGGCCAAGGCGGGAGAGAAGTGCGTCCTCGGCCTCGCCACCGGCTCCACGCCCACCGGCGTCTACGACGAGCTCGTCCGCCTGCACCGCGAGGATGGCCTCAGCTTCGCGAATGTCGTCACCTTCAACCTCGACGAGTACTGGCCCATGCAGCCGCACGAGCTGCAGAGCTACCACCGCTTCATGCGCGAGCACCTGTTCGACCGCATCGACATCGACCAGAAGCACACGCACATCCCCGACGGCACCTGCGGCGAGGACGATGTCCGCGCCATGTGCGACCGCTACGAGCGCGAGATCAAGGCCGCCGGCGGCATCGACCTGCAGATCCTCGGCATCGGCCGCACCGGCCACATCGGCTTCAACGAGCCGGGCTCGGGCCGCAGCAGCCGCACGCGGTTGATCACGCTCGACCGCGTCACCCGCAAGGACGCCGCCAGCGACTTCTTCGGCGAGGAGAATGTCCCCACCCGCGCCGTCACGATGGGCGTCGGCACGATCCTCGAGGCCAAGCGCGTCGTGATGATCGCCTTCGGCGAGGGCAAGGCCCCCGTCGTCGCGCGTGCGATCGAAGGCGCGGTCACCAACTCGATCGCCGCGAGCTTCCTCCAGGAGCACGCCAACGCGCAGGTCTACCTCGACCTCGCCGCCGCCGCCGAGCTCGAGCGCTGCAAGGCGCCGTGGTGCAGCGCCGCCCACGACCTCGAGTGGACCGACGCGCTCGCGCGCAAGGCCGTCATCTGGCTCGCGCGCACCACCAAGAAGGCGATCCTCAAGCTCACCGCCGAGGACTACAACGAGCACCACCTGCAGGATCTCCTCGCGGGCCGCGGCAAGGCGTACGACCTCAACATCTCCGTCTTCCGCGACCTGCAGCGCTCGATCACCGGCTGGCCCGGCGGCAAGCCGGCCGACCGCAAGCAGGCCGGCGACATCAACCGCCCCGGCGACGACATCTTCCCCAAGCGCGTGCTGATCTTCTCGCCGCATCCCGACGACGACGTGATCTCGATGGGCGGCACCTTCATCCGCCTCGTCGACCAGGGGCACCAGGTCCACGTCGCCTACCAGACCTCGGGCAACATCGCTGTCTTCGACGCCGAAGCGCTCCGCTTCCTCGACTTCGCCAGCGAATTCAACGGCATGTTCGGCTTCGAGGGCGCCAGGACCGAGCGCATGGAGCACGACATCGCGCGCAAGCTCAAGGCCAAGCGTCCCGGCGAGGTCGACCCGCCCGAGCTGCAGAAGCTCAAGGGCCTGATCCGCCGCGGCGAGGCCAAGGCCGCGGGCATCTACTGCGGCGTTCCCGAGGAACGCCTGCACTTCCTCGACATGCCGTTCTACGAGACCGGCCGCGTGCGCAAGAAGCCGCTCGGCACCGAGGACATCGAGATCGTCAAGGCGCTGCTGCGCGCCGTGAAGCCGCACCAGGTGTACGCCGCCGGCGACCTCAGCGATCCGCACGGCACGCACCGCGTGTGCCTCTCGGCGATCTTCCGCGCGCTGCGCGAGTGCCAGCACGACGACTGGATGCAGTCCTGCACCACCTGGCTCTACCGCGGCGCGTGGCAGGAGTGGGATGTCGAGCAGACCGAGATGGCCGTGCCGCTCTCGCCCGACGAGGTCGCGCGCAAGCGCACGGCGATCTTCAAGCACCAGTCGCAGAAGGACCGCGCGCTCTTCCCGGGCGCCGACGAGCGCGAGTTCTGGGAGCGCGCCGAGCAGCGCAACGCCGCGACCGCGAGGCTCTACGACGCGCTCGGCCTCGCCGAGTACGAGGCGATCGAGGCGTTCGTCCGCTGGGACGGCCGCCCGCTCGACTGATCGGCGGCAGGAGCGCGCGCCGTTCCCGGCGCCACACACGGAGAAGAGATGAACGCGCCGATCGACCGCATTCCGCCGCTCGCAGCCTGGACCGAGGATGTCGCAGGCGTCGAGCGGCGCTTCACGCCGTTCGCCCACGGAAGCGCGCCCGATCCCGACCAGCCCGGCGTGCGCGCGATGAACGCCGCCGCCGCGCTCGAGGCCGTGCAGATCGCCGGCACCTGGCCGCGGCGGCTCGCGCTTCCGCTCGCGGCGCTGGTGGCGGGTGCGACCGCCGCGGCGCTCCATCGCCTCGCCTCCGGCGTGCAGTCGCTCGACGGGCCACCGCTGGCCGCGGCCGCGGGCGCGCTCGCGGGCAC
>CAMBUI010000114.1 GCA_945870915.1 Candidatus Kuenenia stuttgartensis
CGGCGGGCCCCGATGGCGACTCCGCGCCCGTGCAGCGCGACGGCGCGCGTCACGAGGCTGCGAGCTTCGGCACCCTGTTCGACGGTGTCGCCGCGAGCGACGCTCCACCCGTTTCGCAGCGCCCGATGACGGTCGTGACCGTCACCACCGCCGAGGCGCTTGCCGGGCTCGTGGCACGCATCCGCGCCGCCGGGCGATGTGCCTTCGACACCGAGACCGATTCGCTCGTGATTCCGGTTGCGCGGCTCGTCGGCTTCTCCTTCGCGGTCTCGGAGGGCGAGGGCGTCTACGTGCCCGTGCGCTCGCCCGATCCGTCGGCACACCTCGACACCGCGGCGGCGCTCGCCATCCTGAAGCCGTTGCTCGAGGATCCCGCTGTCCGCAAGACCGGCCACAACCTGAAGTACGACTGCGCGGTGCTCGCGAACCACGGCGTCGAGCTCCGCGGGATCGACGGCGACACCATGATCGCGAGCTGGCTCGTCGATCCCACGCGTCCTTCGCATGGACTCGACGCGACGAGCGAGCATGTCCTCGGGGTCCGTCCCATTCCGATCGAGGCCGTGATCGGTGCCCGCGGCGAAGGCCAGCGGCGCTTCGACGAGGCACCGCTCGCGCTCGCCGCGCCCTACGCCGCCGAGGACGCCGAGATCGCGCTGGCCCTCGCCTCCCGGCTCGAGGCCACCGTCCGTGACCGCGACCAATGGCGCATCTACGCCGACATCGAGGTCCCGCTGGTCCCCGTGCTCGCGCGGATGGAGCGCGCGGGCATCCGCATCGACCGCGAGGAGCTCGCGATGCAGCGGCGGGGGCTCGAGGTGCGCCTCGCGAAGCTGCGCGAGGAGATCGCGACCGCGG
This sequence comes from Candidatus Kuenenia stuttgartensis, assembly GCA_945870915.1. Taxonomy (GTDB): domain Bacteria; phylum Planctomycetota; class Phycisphaerae; order Phycisphaerales; family SM1A02; genus QWPT01. The sequence goes on from CAMBUI010000114.1 coordinate 859, forward strand.
CGCCGTGGCCCTTCAACCCCGACAGCCCGAAGCAGCTGTCGCAGGTGCTCTTCAACGCCCCCGACCATGATCCGCCGGGGCTCGGACTGCGGGTCGTCAAGAAGACCACCACCGGCGCGAGCACCGACAGCGAGGTCCTCGAGAAGCTCGCCGAGGATCCGGCCTGCCAGTCGCGCCTGCCCGAGCAGATCCTCGAGTACCGCCAGTTCGCCAAGCTCGTCGGGACCTACCTCAAGGCGCTCGATGCGGCGGTCCTCCCCGAGACGGGCCGCATCCACTGCTCGTTCCACCAGACCGGCACGGCGACGGGCCGGCTCTCCTCCAGCGATCCCAACCTGCAGAACATCCCGATCCGGACCGAGGTCGGCGCCGCCATCCGGCGCGCCTTCATCGCGGGCGAGGGCATGACCTTCGTCAGCGCCGACTACTCGCAGATCGAGCTCCGCTTCCTCGCGCACTTCTCGCAGGATCCCGGGCTGTGCGAGGCCTTCGCGCGCGGCGAGGACATCCACCGCGCGGTCGCGGCGCAGGTCTTCGCCGTCGCGCCCGACGCGGTCTCCGACGCGCAACGCTCGGCGGCCAAGATGGTGAACTTCGGCATCGTCTACGGCATCACCGCGAGCGGTCTCGCGCGTCGCCTCGGGCCGGGCTACACGATCGCACGCGCGAAGGAGATCATCGAGAGCTATCGCGCCCGCTTCCGCGGCATCGACGCCTTCCTCACCGGCAGCGTCGACGCCGCCAAGCGCACCGGTCACGCCACCACCATCACCGGTCGCTGGCGGCCCATCCCACAGATCGACTCGCGCAACCCGGCCGAACGCGCGTTCGGCGAGCGCATCGCGGTGAACACGGTGGTGCAGGGGTCCGCCGCAGACCTGATCAAGATCGCGATGGTCCGGCTCGACGCCCGCCTCCGGGCCGAGTGCCCCTCGGCGCGGCTGCTCCTCCAGATCCACGACGAACTCCTGGTCGAGGCTCCCGAGGCCGATGCCGACCGCGTCGCGGGTATCCTCGCCGACACCATGCGGGGCGCCATGAGCCTGCGCGTACCCCTCGAGGTTTCAAGCGCCACGGGGCGCCGTTGGTCGGATGTCTGATACAGGCCGCACAGACCGACGCCCGGACGGAACCCACGGCAAACCCTGCGTTTCACCCGCTTGACGAGCATGGAACTTTTGCTATTCTTCCCATCCCTCGCGGGTCACCTCGAGGGTGTTTGGGGCGGTAGCTCAATTGGTTAGAGTACCGGCTTGTCACGCCGGTGGTTGCGGGTTCGATTCCCGTCCGCCTCGCCTACACGACGAAAGCCTCCAGTTCGACTGGAGGCTTTCTTCATTCTTGCGCTCTTCATTCCTGCGGTCGTCGCTCGTGCGGTCGTCCCGCGTGCAGACTTCGTCACGGTGGAGCGCGTCACGCCCGCCACTTGATCGAGCAGCCGATCGAGGGCGTCTGCGAGGGCAGCGGCGGTCGGCCTCCGAGTACGGCATCGAGCGCGGCACGGAGATCCCGCCCGGTGACCGGAACGTCGCTCTTCGGACGGCTGTCATCGAGCTGCCCGCGGTACACAAGGCGGTGCGACGCGTCGAAGAGGTAGATGTCGGGCGTGCACTGCGCGTCGAACGCCCGCGCGACCGACTGGCGCTCGTCGAACAGGTACGGGAAGCAGTATCCCGCGTCGCAGGCCTCCTTGACCATCTCGGCCGGCCCGTCGGCCGGATGCGTCGCCGGATCGTTCGCGCTGATCGCCGCGATCGCCACGCCCCGCGGCATGTACGCCCGCCCGATCGCCGCCAGCTCGTGGCGGATGTGCTTCACGAACGGACAGTGGTTGCAGATGAAGAGCACGAGCAGGGGTCTGCCCGCGACATCCCGATCGGACATGCGGAATCCACGCGGATCGGCGAGGTCGAAGGCGGGGCAGGGCGTTCCGAGTGCGGTCGAGGAGCTTTGGAGCGGCGGCATGGGGCGCTATCGTACGCGTGGAGCGCGCTGTGGCACGACGGACCTTCGACCATGACCCAAGCCCCGACGATCCCGACCGAGATCCGGAATGGGATCCGGCGCAGGACGACGACGACGACTCGGACTACTCCGGCGGCGGCGCCGCGGATGGCTCCGCCGACACGGCGTTCTGTCCCGAGTGCGGCGCGGAGATCTTCGACGCCGCCGACGTGTGCCCGAAGTGCTACACCTGGATCGACGGCGAAACCACGCGCCACCCGCCGCGGCGGGGTCGGGCGAAGGACCGCTGGATCAAGCTGGTCGCGTGGATCCTGATCGCCGCGATCGTGGTCGGCGCTGGTCTGTTCGGCATGCTCGCGCTCTAGGCAGGCCTCGATCGTCGCGCGACCTTATGCGACGTCGTCCTTCGCCGCGCGCCAGGTGAAGAGGCCGCGTGCCGGCGCAGGGGAATCGCGCCGCGCGTCGCCTTCGCGATCGATCTTGCCCAGGTAGCCGCCACCGTCGTTGCTTCTTCCCGGTCGGCGCTTGTTCGGCCGTGCGGTCGGTGCCGCAGGTTCGGTCGCCACATCGACCGCGGCGAGGCCGTTCTCGGCGAACGACCGCTGCGGGAGCGTGGCATGCTCGCCCGAGACCATGCCCCGGAGCTTCACGATGCCGCGGTGCTTCCAGTTGTTGATCGTGGTGACCGAGACGCCGAGCGCCTCCGCCGCGTGCTGGTAGCTCTTGCCCTCGCACACGATCAGGCGGATCGCGTCCTGCTCGTCCTTCCCGAGGAGACCGAGGGCGGTCTCCAGGATGTCCGGCGTGACCTCGGACTTCTCCGGCGTGCGCCGCGCGCCCGGGGTGTAGGCGTCGAGGGAATCGTCGGCCTGCGCCCGTTCCTCCAGCAGTTCGCGCAGCCGCGCCGCGCGCGCGTACCGGCGCCGGAGCAGGTTGTGCGCGATCTTGAGGAGGTAGCTGATCGAGATCGTCAGCCGCTCGAGATCCGGGTGCTGGAGCAACCGGAGGAAGACCTCCTGCGCCAGGTCTTCGGCCACATCGGGCGTCGTCGACTTGCGTAGGAACGCGTAGACGCGCTCGTAGTACCGATCGAACAGGTCAAGGACGAGCGTCGCCCTCTCGGTCGTTGCAGCCATCGGCGGACTCCTCTCGGGCGAGATCCAACGGACTCGCCCCGCGCCTCTCGGGACTCGGGCTGTTCTTCTCAGGAGCCGCAGCCATCCACTGCGGGCCCTCCTGAACTCTCCGCAACGAAGATACGCACGTCGGGAATTCCTTCCATCGGGACAACTCCCCAAACGCCCTGCGGATCGCGTTTGGAGTGCTCGCACACCGCGGAAAGAACCGACACTGTGGGGACTGACGCCGCGATCCCGCGGCTCGGGAATTGGAGCCGTTTATGCCCGCAGAGGTGTTGTCAAATCCCGTGTTTTCTGCTGCAATCGCCGACATGGCCGCCCTGAAGACCATCTCCGTCCTCGTGGTCGACGACCATGCGCTCATCCGAGCCGCGCTCGTCACCGTCCTGAACTCGACCGACGACCTTCGCGTCGTCGCGGAGGCCTCGAATGGGGCGGACGCCGTAGAGCTCGCCCACAAGCACAGTCCCGCCGTCGTCGTGCTCGACGTCGAGATGCCCGGCGTGGACGCCTTCCACGCCGCGAGCCACATCCTCCAGCTCAAGCCGAACACCGCGATCATGTTCCTCACAGGGCATGCGCACGACCGTGCCATCGAGCAGGCGATCAAGGTCGGTGCGCTCGGATTCGTGGTGAAGGGCGACGACCCGAGCGCCATCCCCAACGCGATCCGCGCGATCGCGCGCGGCGAGCAGTACTTCTCGCCGACCGTCGCCGAGCGCGTGAAGGGCAGCCTCGCCGACATCCGCAAGCGGAAGGTGACCGGCACCCGCGGCGCGACGCTCTCCGAGCGCGAGGTCGAGGTGCTCCGCTACGTCGGCAAGGGCTACGCGAAGAAGCAGATCGCCGAGATGCTCGGCATCTCCGTCAAGACCGTCGACAAGCATGTCACGAGCGTGATGGAGAAGCTCGACATCCACGACCGCGTCGAGCTCGCGCTCTACGCGGTGCGCGAGAAGTTCATCACGGCCTGACCGACCGATGCCCTCGCGCCACGACGCATCGCTCGAGGTTGTGGCTGCGGAGTGCGTGGCTTCAGGCGCTGCGTCGCCTGACGACGAAGTCGCGGTCTACAAGCCCGCCGGACTGTCCTCCGAGCGAGGTCCCGGCGATCCCGGCGACGCGGTCGTGGTGCGCGCCGCAACGCAGTTCGGCTGGCCGCAGTGCTGGCTTCCGCATCGCCTCGACCGACCGACGCGCGGCATCATGATGCTCGCCGGCTCGAAGGCCGCTGCCGCGCGGCAGGGCGCCGAGGTGCGCGCCGGCGCGTGGACCAAGTGGTACATCGCGCGCATCCGCGGCACCGATACCGCGGTGGCCGCGCTGGTGGGCGAGCACAAGTGCTACGTGCGCCGCGAGGGGCGCGTGGCGCGCGTCGTCCGTTCGGGGGGGGATCCGGCGCGGTTGACGGTGGTCGCCGTGTCCGGCGCCACCGACGCGCGCGGCGAACACCACGCGCTCATCCGCCTCGGCACCGGCCGATTCCACCAGATCCGCGTGATGCTGGCGCATCTCGGGCACCCGCTCGTCGGCGACCTGCCGTACGGCGGAACTGGGCGCTCCGGCGGTCGCGACGCGGGCTATCCCGACATCGACCTCGAGTCGATCGCGCTCCGGATCGTTCGCGACGGCGCCACGCGCTTCTACCGGCTCGCCGCGCACCGCGACCGACAGGGCGTCTCGCCTGCGATCGATGCCGCGTTGACGGCGGAGATCCTCGGCGACGTGCGCGCGGGGGCGTAGGGCTGGACGTCGGGGCTCGACGTCGAGGCTCAATGCGCCGCGAGCGCCCGATGCTCCGCGAGCGGCTCCGCCCGCGGGTCGGTTCCCGGCGCAGCCTGCACCCACATCGAACGACCGAGCGCGTTGGTCACGAACTGCGAGACCCCGCGACGCCAGAGGGCCGCGTCCGCCGGGGCGAGTTTCGCGGTGAAGGTCCCCGAGAGACCCACTGGGCCGAGCAGGTCATGGAAGCCCTCGGTCTTCGCCAGCAGCTTCATGGTGCCGCCGCGGAGCGAGATCTCCACCTCGTCGGAACCGAGTTCGCCCTTGGGGCGTGCGAAGGCCGCACCGCCGTAGAGACCGACCTCGCCGCCCGAGACGACCACCACCCGCGTGACCGCGTTGGTCGCGGTGTCGGCGAGCGGCGTGCGCCCCGGCTCGGGCAGCCAAACCAGTTGCGCATGGAGGATGATCGCCTCGGCGACAGGATGGTCCTCGGTGCCGGCGGCGAGCTGCTCGAGTCCGACATCGGAGAACCAGAAGCTGTGCTCCGACTCCAGTTCGGCGTACGCGCCGTTGGCGAAGCCGCGCTCAAGCGTCATCCGATGGGCACCAAGCGACTCCATGCGGAGCGTTCCCGCGCGGTCGTGGGTCGAGCAGGCCGTCAGCGGGGCGAGGACCGCGAGGCCGAGTGCGGGGAGGAGTGCGGAAAGGAGTACGGGAATGCCGCAGGCAACCGAGAGGCGCGAACAGTTCATGCGGAATCTCCCGTGAGTCGAAGCGGGCCATCGGACGCGAGTGTCCGGGTCAGCGAGCGTTCTCCTGCCGCAGGCGGCACGCCGAGCCCGAGCAGGCTGATCGAGTCGCGCTCGACGATCTCGCGCAGCACCGAACGGGCGATGTTGGGGAGCGAGCTCGCCGAGAGCATGCTGTTCACGCTGTAGATCGCCTCGATCGCGCGCGTGGGCAGATCGAAGGGAAAGCCCGAGGCGAACAGCACCTTGTGCTCGACGCCGTGGTCGCGGCAGGACTGCAGCGTCTGCATCAGCTCCCACGGCCGCGCGGCGACGCCCGCGGTGGTGGTGAACACGCGGTCGTGCTTCGCGAGCAGGGCGATCGTCTCCGAGTGGAAGGGCGCTCCGAATCCGGAGACCACGATCGACAGTCGGGGGAAGGCGCGCGCCACCTCGTCGAGCAGGTAGGGACGGCCGAACTCGAGCCTCGCCGACGCGGGCACCGGACCGCTCCACCCGAGCATCACGGGCAGCTGCTGCGCCTCGGCGCGATCGAAGACCCGCATCGCGCGCGTGTCGGTCGGGTTGAATCCCTGCAGCGCGCAGTCCATCCAGATCGCGCTGTAGCCGTCCTTGCGGGCGGATTCGACCCGAGCGGAGGCCGACGCGGACAGCGGATCGACCGCGAGACCGAGGAACACCCTGCCCGCCGATCGTTCCGCGGCCGCACGCATGAGCGTGTCGGAGATCCCGGCGCGCAGCAGACCGCTCTCGAATCCGAGCACCAGGCCGGCGTCGACGCCCCGCGCTGCGACCGCAAACGCATCCGGACTCGCATCGGGCTGCACCCAGCGGGTGGAGCCCAGTCGGCGCACCGCCGCAGCGAGTTCGTCGCCGAGCTCCTCGGTGCGGGGCCAGATTCGCATGTCCAGATCGACGATCATCGTCGCGAAATGTACCCGAGCGCGGGGCCGCGGGGGGAGGATCCCTATACTCGCGACCTATGTCGAAGGCCGTCTGGAAACAGGATGAACTCGAGAGCGACCCCCATGGGCGCGGCGACAAGCCGCAGAAGGTGCGCGCGATGTTCTCCGCCATCGCGGGGGCCTACGACCTCAACAACCGCCTCCACTCGTTCGGACTCGACCAGGCCTGGCGCCGCGCCGCCGTTCGCGTCGCGAAGGTCGGCGCAGAGGACGATGTCGTCGATGTCGCCTGCGGAACCGGCGACCTCACCGAGCTGTTCGCGGCATCGCCCGCACGCAGCGTGCTCGGACTCGACTTCACGCCGCCGATGCTCGACATCGCGCGGCAGAAGAGCGCCCGCAGGCGCCACGCCCGCGCGGTGCCGCGCTACGAGCACGGCGACGCCACCGCGCTCTCGCTGGGCGATGCCAGCGCGGATGTGGTGTCGATCGCGTTCGGGCTTCGCAACGTCGGGGACCCGCTGAAGGCGCTCCGCGAGTTCCGCCGCGTGCTCCGTCCGGGCGGACGGCTGGTCGTGCTGGAGTTCGACGAGCCGCGGAACGGGCTCATCCGCGCCATGAACCGACTCTACACGCATCGGATCATGCCCTTCACCGCGTCGCTCATCGCCCGCGACGGATCGGGGGCGTACCGCTACCTCCCGAGGTCGGTCGAGACCTTCCTCGACCGCGACCGTCTGCGCGCGGCGATGCTCGAGTCGGGCTTTGCATCGGTCGAGCAGGTGCCGCTCACCTTCGGGACCTGCGTGGTGAGCTGCGCGACCGTCGCCCGCTGACGCGCCGGCGCATCCGACCGCGCATGCTTTGCGCGTTCTGGCCGCGGTGCCGCAGACTTTCGCGGGTGACGGGCTGCATGCGAAACGGCGGATGCGCGGCGGGCTTGTCCTCGCGGTCCCGCAGGGGACGCACCCCATCTGGCCGGAGGATTCGGCCGACACCATTTTGAAATCGGGCGATGAGGATCATCGGTTCCATTTCGGATCTGGAGTTCGGCCATGCCTCAGGCCTTCCACGACAGCAACGGTTCATTCCCGCACGGATCGCGGGCTGCGCGCACCTCGCCGGCGCTCGAGCGCTTCACCGAGCGGCTCATCGCCGGCGACCGCGTCGGATGTCGCGACGCCCTCCGCGAGTACATCGCCGATGGGCACGACTCGCTCGACGCCATGCGCGAGCTCGCCTGGCCCGCCTGCCATGCGATCGATCTCCTCGGTCGCCGCGACCAGATCGCGGCGGTCCACGAGCATGGCGCGCTGGTGCTGCTCGCACAGCTCGTCCAGCGCCTCGAATGCGGGCTGGCCAAGCACCCGGCGCGATGCCGGCATGTCGTGGTGGCGAGTGGCCGATCGCAGAGCGAGGAGCTCGCAGGCGAGATCTTCGCCGGCATCGCCGAGGCCGACGGTTTCGATGTGCTGTTCCTCGGCGGGGGGGTCGAGTCGGACGACCTCTACGCCGAGCTCGGTCGCCGGCGCCCGGAGTTCCTCGTCAGCTTCTCGGCCTCTGGTGCGGACGCACCGCGGCTTCGGCGCGTGATCGACGCGGTGCGCCGGCAGAACCCGGTTCCTGGGCTCCAGATCGGCGTGGGCGGGGGCGTGTTCGAGCGGGTTCCCGGCCTCGCCGACGAGATCGGGGCGGACTTCGCCGCAGACTCGCCCTTCGAGATGCTGGACGCGCTCCGCGCCGCGTCGGCACGCCCACGCCAGCAGGCGCCGGGGGGCATCCGTCGTTCGCGTGCGGCGTAGCTGGTGCGCCCGGCTCGCCGCCGTCCGTAGCAGGCGCCGAGCCCCGCTCTGGTGGGCACCTTGACCCCGCGGGCGAGCCTCAGGCTCTCGGGCGTCCAGCTTTCCAGAATCGCCCCCCGTCCGACCGATCCACGCAATCCGGCCGCGCCGCCCCCGTACGGCGCTT
>CAMBUI010000115.1 GCA_945870915.1 Candidatus Kuenenia stuttgartensis
CTTCCCGCGCAGCCCGCGAGGCCAGCCGCGAGGATTGCCGTGAGACCTCCCGCGAGGCGTCGCGCAAGACCTCCCGCAAGACCTCCCGCGCGGCCTCCCGCAAGACCACGCACGAGGCCTCCGACGCCGACGCCGCGCGCCCCCGGAGCGACGCAGGCGAGCACGGCGGGGCGCGACGGCTGGAACGGGGAACGACGGGTCTCTCGCGGCATCGGTGCAAACTACCGCATGCGCGCCGCTGCACCAACGCGGATCGGTTCGGAAGTCGCACCGTTTCCGCCGCCGCGGCCGTCCGCTACCGTGCCGACATGGACGCGTCCGGCCTCACCGCCCCCGTCATGGCCGGCGTGGGGATCCTTTCGGTCCTCGCGCTCGGCGCGGTCGCACTGGCGGTGCGTGCGTCGCGGCTCCGGCGCTTCCTCCACGACATGCCCACCTCGCCCGCGGCCGGAGTCTTCGTCGGCGATGTCGAGGTCCGCGGCACCGCCGAGTGCGACCAGCCCATCGTTTCCTTCCTGTCGGAAGGCCCGTGCGTCCACCATGCGTGGTCGATCAGCGAGCACTGGCAGCGCTGGGTGACCGAGACCTACCGCGATTCGAAGGGCAACACGCGCACGCGGCAGCGCCTCGAGACCGGCTCGACGGTGATCGCTTCCGGCGGCGAGCAGATCCCGTTCTACGTGCAGGATGCGTCGGGCGTCGTGCTCGTGCGACCGGAGGGTGCGCGGATCGAGCCGGTGCAGTCGGTGCTGTTCACCTGCGGTGCCGACCATCCGTCGTACTACGGCAAGGGGCCCTCGGGCGCCATCGCCGACTCGACGCGCCAGCGCACATTCAGCGAGGAGATGATCCCGCTGCACCGGTCGGTGTTCGTCGTCGGGCGCGCACGCGAGCGCTCCGACATGGTCGCCGCCGAGATCGCCGCCGATCCCGACGCGCGGCTGTTCGTCGTGACCGTGCGCGAGGAGAAGTCGGTCGGCAGGGGCTACGCCATCGCGTCGTGGGTGTGGGCGATCCTCGGCGCACTGATCGCGGTCGTCGCCGGAGCCCTCGTCGGGCACGCGACCGACGCGCGCGGCGGGATCGGCGTGCTTCCGCCGCTCGCGGGCGCGGCCTGCTACCTGGCGCTCGTGGGCGCGGCGTGGGCGTGGATGGCGTTCAACTCGATCGTCACGCTGCGCCAGCGCGTGCGGCGCGCGTGGGCCAACATCGAGGTCGAGCTCACGCGTCGCGCCGAGCTGCTCCCGAACATCGCGGCGGCGGTCAAGGCCTCGGCGATGCACGAGCGCGACACGCAGCAGGTGCTCGCCGTGCTGCGCGCGCAGGCGGCGATCGCCCCGCAGCGCGCGCGGGACGCGGAGGCCAAGGTGCAGGGGGTTGGCCGCGCGATGACCGCGATCGCCGAGGCGTACCCGTCCATCGCGGCGCAGTCGAACTTCCTGGCGCTCCAGCGCGAGCTCTCGAACACCGAGGCGAGGATCGCGATCGCGCGGAGCTACTACAACGGCATCGCGACCGCCTTCAACGCGCGGCTGCTGGTGGTGCCCGACCGGTTCCTCGCGCTCGCCGCGCGGCTGCGGCCCTTCGACCTCTTCAACGCGACCGACCTCGAGCGCGAGGTGCCGCAGGTGCGGTTCGCCGGGTCCTGAACCGCGGCGCCGTCGCGGGGAGACGCGCTCGTCCGGTGGCGGGGAAGGCGCCGCGGCTTGCGCTAGACTGCGCCGATGCAGACCGCTCCCGCACCGCACCACGCCGTCCCGACCTTCCCGTCGCGCACCCAGCAGATCCTCGACAGCCTTCGCCAGAGCGGTCAGCTGAAGCACCTCCAGACCATCGAGGGTCCGATGGACGCCACCGTCAGGCTCAAGGGCTACGGCGAGGTCGCGTGCTTCTGCTCGAACAACTACCTGGGCCTCGCGAACCACCCCGAGGTCGTCGAGGCGGGCATCGCGGGCCTCCGCCGGTACGGCGCCGGCACGGCCAGCGTGCGCTTCATCTGCGGCACCTTCGACTGTCACCACACGCTCGAGGCCCGCATCGCCGAGTTCTACGGCGTCGAGGCGTCGTACACCTTCACCAGCTGCTGGAACGCCAACGAGGCGATCTTCCCCACGCTCTGCGAGCCGGGCGACATGATCATCTCCGACGAGCTCAACCACGCCTCGATCATCGACGGCATCCGCCTCGCGGCCGTGATCAAGAAGGGCCTGCTGAAGACGGTCTACCGCCACAACGACCTTGGCTCGCTGCGCGCGAAGCTCACCGAGGCGCGGGCGAATCCCGAGCTCACCGGCACCATCTGGGTCGTCACCGACGGCGTGTTCTCGATGGAGGGCGACATCGCCGACCTGCCCGCGATGCGGAAGCTCTGCGACGAGTTCGGCGCCTACCTCGTGGTCGACGACTCGCACGGCACCGGCGTGATGGGCGCGACCGGACGCGGCACCCACGAAGCGCAGGGGATGGCCGGCACGCAGATCGACTACATCACCGGCACGCTGGGCAAGGCCCTCGGCGGCGGCGCCGGCGGCTACATCGCGGGTTCGCGGCGTGCGATCGACCTGCTGCTGCAGCGGGGCCGTCCGACCCTGTTCTCGAACGCGCTTCCGTGCACGATCGCGTGCAGCGCCGACAAGGCGATCGAGGTCCTCATGCGCGAGCCGCAGCGGGTGGCCAAGCTGCGCGCCAACGTCGAGGCGGCGCGCGAGGGCATCCGCGAGGCGGGCTTCGAGGTCCTCAAGAGCCCGACCGCGATCTGCCCGATCATCGTGCACGACACCGCCAAGGCGATCGCGATGTCGAAGCGGCTGCTCGAGCTCGGGGTCTTCGTGATCGGGTTCGGATTCCCCGTCGTGCCGGAAGGGCACGCCCGGCTGCGGGTCCAGATCTCGGCCGCCCACGAGGCGTCCCACATCCGGCAGCTCGTGGAAGGGCTCAAGGTCCTCCGGCGCGAGTTCGCGTAAGTGCTTATTCGCCCCTTGGGGCTGATCAGGACTTACGTCCACTAATAACGGTGTGCCAGGCGATCGTAAGTGCTGCATTTGCGGCAACTTGCAATTCGGAGGCAAACCGTCTGCCGTTTGCGCAAATCGAGTTCGATCGACTCTCTTCCCTCTCGACCGCGTGGGCGCTGTGTGGAGCGCCTGCTGCTGCGGTCGTCGTCCGTCCGAACTGCAGGACCTCGCGTCCTCGGGAGAGAGATCATGGGTCGTTTCATCACCTTCGGCACCGCATTCCTCGCCACTGGCCTGGCCGCTTCGGCCGCCTCGGCGAGCTTCACCGCCAACTACATGGGCTACGGAAACTTCCAGTCGCACTCGGTCGGCTACTCGACCGCGCTGGCCTGGAACTCGGTCGCCTCGGTCTCGATGTTCAACCTCAAGCTGGCGGAGCACCGCTGGGAAGTGGGCGGCGAGACCGTCTACACCTGGTGCGCCCAGCTCTACCAGGGCGTCACCGCCGGCAACGCCTACCAGTACCAGGCGGTCGCCCTCGAGTTGGCGCCGCAGACCCCGCCTGCGCCGGGCCCGATGGGCGCCGCGAAGGCGACCATCCTCCGCGACGCGATGTCGCGCTGGCTCGACTCCGACGGTCGCGTGGTGGCCTCCGCCGGCACCGCCGACGCGCGCACCGCGGCCTTCTGCGCCCTCGCGTGGGAGATCATCCACGAGAACCTCCAGACGACCGACGCGATGGTTGGCAAGGGCAGGATCTCGCTTCAGTCGGGCGCGTTTCGCGCTGGACTCACCGGCGAGGCCGCTGCCATCTTCACGGCCATGGTGAACTCGCTCGGTCAGGGCGGCTTCCAGGGCGTCTCCGCCGAGGGCTGGAACAGCCCCACGGTGCAGGACCAGTTCCGCCTCGTGCCGTCGCCCGGCTCGATCGCGCTGCTCGGTCTCGCCGGACTCTGCGTGCGTCGCCGCCGCTGATCCCCCGACAATCTGTCCACACGCCGCGGCCCTTGCGAACAGCAGGGCCGCGGCGCTGTTTTTCACCCGGTCGCACCGTTCCGGAACCGGGGACACATGCTCGCGCCACGCTTGTTTTTCGTTCAAACCGATGAATCGGCGGCCGCACTGGTTGCGCGCCCACCGCCGCGCGTGACAATGCCCCCCATGTCTGCGGAGCAATCCACACGACCCAAGATCGGCATCCCGCGCCCGAAGACGCAGTGGGTGCGCCACATGGTGGACGCGCCGCTCCGCCTGGCCGAGCGCGCCTTCGGGCTCGACCGCATCGACGCGATGTCGCGCGAGGTGTGGGAGGGCGACCCTGCGGTTTCCGTCCACGAGCGCATCCTTCGCGCGACGGGACTGGACCTGCAGATCGCGCCGGGTGAACTCGAGCGCGTGCCGCGCAGCGGTCCGGTCGTGGTGTGCGCCAACCACCCCTATGGCGGCGCCGACGGTGTCGCGATGCTGGTGACGATGCTCCGCCACCGGCCCGACACCAAGGTGCTCAGCAACGGCGTGCTCTCGCGCTTTCCGTTCATCGCCGACAAGCTCATCCTGGTCGACCCGTTCGGCGGCGCCGACGCGGCCCGCCGCAACGCCAAGTCGCTGCGCGAGGCGCTCGACTGGCTCAAGGCGGGCCACCTGGTCGCGTGCTTCCCGGCCGGCGAGGTCGCCGCGGTCCACTGGGGCGACTGGAACCCGACCGACCCGCCGTGGTCGACGATTCCCGCCCGCCTCGCGCTCAAGAGCGGCGCCAAGGTCGTGCCCTCGTGGTTCGAGGGCACCAACCGTCCGATGTTCCACGCGGCGGGGCTCATCCATCCGCGACTGCGCACCGCCTTGCTGCCCAACGAGTTCATCGCCCGCTGCAACACCGCGGTGGAGATGCGGTTCGGGCGCGCCATCGTCACCGAGGGCAGCGGCACCGACGCGGAATCGCTCACGCGCCTCGTCCGCGGTCGTTCCGAGCTGCTGCGCCGCGCGGCCCCGGTGCCGGTGCGGGCGCCGCAGGAGTCGCAGCCGATCGCCGCGCCCGCGGCGACGGGTGAGGAACTGGCCGCGGAGTTCGCCTCGCTGCCGCCCGATGCGCTGCTGCTGCGCGAGGGCGACTACGACGTCCTCGCGGTCCGGTCGACCCGCATCCCGAAGGCGATGCACGAGATCGGCCGCCTCCGCGAGATCGCGTTCCGCGCGGTCGGCGAGGGCAGCGGCAAGCCGTTCGATGTCGACCGCTTCGACGAGCACTACCACCAGCTCATCGTGTGGAACCGCGCGCGGCGCGAGATCGTGGGCGGTTACCGCGCGGGCGTGGTCGCGGAGCTCGTCCAGTCCGCGGTCGCGGCGGGGCAGCCCGGCGTCGAGGGGCTCTACACCAGCACGCTGTTCGAGTTCTCGCCGCGGCTCGTCGAGGAGCTCGGCGACGCCGTCGAGCTCGGCCGGTCCTATGTGCGCGTCGAGTACCAGCGCCAGCCGCTGCCGCTCTCGCTGCTGTGGAAGGGGATCGGCGCCTTCATGATGGCCCGCGGCCGCAGCCGCATGTTCGGGCCGGTCAGCATCTCGAACGACTACAACTCGATGTCGAAGGAGCTCATCATGGAGTTCCTCGAGCGGCACCGGCTGTCGACGCCGTTCGCCAAGCTGGTCACCCCGCGCAATCCACCCGAGCGCCGCGGGATCGCCTGCTGGACCGACCGCGAGCGCGCCGAGGCGACCGCGGACCTGCTCCATGTCGAGCGCCTGCTCGAGGAGATCGAGCGCGGCCAGCGTGCGGTGCCGGTGCTGCTCCGGCAGTACCTGCGGCTGAACGCGCGTCTGCTCGCGTTCAACGTCGACCCGGACTTCGGCGAGGTGATCGACGCGCTCATGCTCGTCGACCTCACGCAGATCGACGAGCGCATCGTGCGCCACTATGTCGGCGACGGCGCGTACGAAACACTGCAGGCGAGCCTGGCCGCCCGCGGCGGGGCGCGCTGACCACGCCGCGGCGGCGTGCGCATTCCGCCGCAGCGAGGTGCGCATTCCGCCGCAGCGAGGTGCGAATTCCGCCGCAGCGGTGCGCGCATTCCGCCGCAGCGATGCGCGCATTCCGCCGCAGCGGTGTGCGCATTCCGCCGCAGCGGTGTGCGCATTCCGCCGCAGCGGGCATCTCAGTGCACGCTGATCGACGGCGTCTTGAACTGTCCCAGCATCGAGAGGGTCGAGATGCGCTGCGCCACGCCCCTGGCCACGGTGTCGAGCTCGGCGCCGAGGCGCGCGTCGTTCCAGTTGGCCAGCGGCGTTCCGCGGTCGCTGTGCACGCGCAGCGCGGTGCGGATCGCGATCGAGCCGAGGAAGTGGAGCCCCATGGTCTGCGCCATGATCTCGGCGCCGCCCTTGCCGAAGATGTCGTGCTCGCGGCCGGCGTCGTCGATGAACGAGCTCATGTTCTCGACCACGCCGAGGACCGGCACGCCGAGCTGCTCGAACATCTTGGCGGCGCGGCGGGCGTCGTCCTGCGCGACCTGCTGCGGCGTGCACACGATCACCGCGCCCGAGAGCGGGAGGAGCTGCGAGAGCGTGAGCGGCACGTCGCCCGTGCCCGGCGGCAGGTCGATGATCAGGTAGTCGAGCTCGCCCCACTCGGTCTGCGTGGCGAGCTGCTTGAACGCGCCGTGCGCCATCGGACCGCGCCAGATGAGCGGCTTCTCGGCGTCGACCAGCTTGCCGATCGTCATCGCCTTGATGCCGTGCACCTCGAACGGGAGCAGCATGTTGCCGCGTGCCTGCGTCGCCTCGTCCTCGAGCCCGAGCATGGTGGGTGCGCTGGGACCGTAGATGTCGCCGTCGAGGTAGCCGGTCCGCGCGCCCATGCGCGCGAGCGCGACGGCGAGGTTCACCGCGACGGTCGACTTGCCCACGCCGCCCTTGCCCGCGCCGACGGCGATCACCTGGCGCACGCCCGGCAGCGGGTTCGAGCCGTCGCGGGTCTTCTCGTTCGCCCGGCGCACATCGGCGGTGAAGGTGACCTCGACCCCCGCGTAGGCGGCGCCGCGCTCGGCGGCCTTCGCCCGCACCGCATCCTCGATGTCGCCGCGGATCTTGTCCTTCATGGGACAGGCCGGCGTGGTGAGCTCGATGGTGACCGCGGCGCGGTCGCCGTCCATGCGGGTCTCCTTGACCATCCCGAGCGTGACCAGGTCCTTGCGGATGTCCGGGTCGAGGACGGTGCGGAGGGCGTCGGTGAGGTCGGCGGGGGTGAGCGGCATGGGGTTCCTTCGCGGCTGGGCCCGCCGCGCGGCGGGGCGGCGATGGTAGCAGCGATTTCTCAGCGGAAAGGCGCAGCGAAACGCCGAAACTGGCGGTAGCACAGGCCACGCCTGCGCGTTCGCAGAAAGGACTCCCATGCCGATGCTTCCGCTCCTCATCGCCTCCACGCTCCTGTTCGGTCCCGGCGAACCGCCGCCGTCGGAGGGCGACATCCTGCGCGGGCCGGAGGTGCCGTCGGACTCGCTCACGCCCGATCGCGCCCGCAAGGTGGCCGACAAGAAGGCCGCCGACGGCAAGGTCCCCGACGGCAAGGTCGCGCGCCCCGTGCTCGAGCAGCGTGTGCTGTTCGCAGCGCTCGACTCGCTTGCGCTCGGGGCCGACGCGCGCGCGAAGGTGAACGCGATCCGCGACGAGTTCGCGGCGTCGGTCGTCGCCTACGAGAAGGAGGCCGCGGTCAAGCGCAAGGAGATCTTCGAGAAGCGCCGCAAGGAAGCCGAGCCGGGCAAGCCGCCCAGCGACGGGTTCAAGAAGGCGATGGAGGAGCTCGACGCCAAGCGCCCCAAGCTCGACGCGGTCAAGTCGCGTCTCGCGGGTGTCCTCTCCAAGGAGGAGATGGAGCAGCTCCGCGTGGCCTACGAGGATGGTCTCAAGCGCGCCCGCGCCGAACTCACTCGCCGGGCCGAGGAGGAGCGCAAGAAGGTCGCCGAGCAGCGTCGCAAGGCGGCCGAGGAGCGCGGCACGCAGCCCTCTGGAGCTCCCGGCGATGCGCCACCGGAGAACGGGAAGCCGGCTGACGGGAAGCCAGGCGGCGGGAAGAAGAAGGACTGATCAGGCAGCCCGTGCTCAGCCGCCGCCGAACACGCGCACGTCATCGTATTCCGACACGATGTACGGGCCGGTCGCGTTCGCGGTCGAGATGATGTCGAACTGCGGGGCGCCCGGAGCGCCGCGGCCGTCGAAGCGCGAGAAGTACACGCCGTCGCGGCCCGCGGAGATCGCCACCACCGCGCCGCGCGGCGAGCCCTGCTGCGGCTCGTTGGGCTTGCCGTAGCTCACGTTGCGGATGATCTGCGCGAGCGTCGCGTTCTGGTTCGCCACCGCCGCGGCGCGCAGGATGCTGTCGGCCTGCGTCGCGCCGAGGTCGCCGAGCTGGTTCGAGTTCAGGTACGGCTTGATGCCCTGGAACGCGAACATGCAGTCGCCCATCGCATCGGAGGGCTGCGCGCCGGCGACCATGTTCGAGGCGTTCGGGCGGAGCTGGCGCAGGTAGAGCACCGGCTGGCCCCATGCATCGACGAGGTCGGGGATGCGCAGGGGATCGTTCTGGTACGGGTCGTCGACGTTCGCCGTCGTGAGGTTCTGTCCGGGCGCGGCGATGAGGTCGCTCGCCTTGGGCGAGAAGAACGACTTGTACTGCACGCCGCGGATGCGCGGACCCTCGCCGACCTTGAGCGGGTTCACCTTGATCTGGAAGGTGCCGTAGGTCGGGCCGCCGTTGAAGGTGACGACGGTCCAGCCGTTGTAGGTGGTCGAGTTGTAGTTGGGGTCGTCCTGCGGGACCGCGCCACCGCAGAGGTGCAGGATCGCGTTCTCGGTCGACGAGATCTGCGGATCGATCGCGAGGATCGCCTCGGGCACGATGCCCGGGTAGAAGCCGGTCTGCTGCTGGAAGGTCTCGCAGGCCTTGATGAACTCGGTGAGCAGGCTCTCGGTCTGCGTCTTGCGGGCGCGCTCCTGCACGCGGCTGAGCGCAGGCAGGAGGATGCCGATGAGCAGTGCGATGATGCCGATGACGACGAGCATCTCGGTCAGCGTGAAGGCGCGGCGGGCGGACGGCTGTGCGGTCATAGAGGGGAATCCTACCGAGAAGGCGGGCGTTCGCGGAGTGCGGCGCACGCGGGGGTCGGCGCCGCGGTGGCGCGCGCCTCCAGCCCGAGCGTACGGATTCGCACCCTTCGCGGCCTCGGTTCGGGCGCGCAAGTCACTTTGGACTCGTTGGTTCTCGCGGCGGTGTCT
>CAMBUI010000116.1 GCA_945870915.1 Candidatus Kuenenia stuttgartensis
AGCGCGTCCAGCGCCGCCTGCGCGTGTCCGAGCCGCAGCGCCGCGAAGGCGGCCTGCTCCTCCAGTTCGCCCGGCGCGGTGAACAGCGGTGCCAGCGCGCCCTTGCGCGGCAGCGCGTCGGGCCCCACGAACCAGGAGAGCCACGCGAGGGTCGACGCGGCGTCGCCGACGCCCGCGGCGCGCATTCCGCCGAGCGCCGCCACGAATGGACTCCCGCCGTCGATGCGGCCGATCCGGTCGATCAGGTCGGTCACGGTCCGCGCATCGTCGGTCCGCATCGCCACGAGCAGTGCAAGCTCGAGCGGCTCGACCGAATCGGGATGCGCGCGTGCCGCCGCCTCGCACAAGCCGCGCGCCACCGCGACATCATCCTGCTCGAGGGCCTCCGCGATGCGCGCGAGCTCGCGCCGCAACTCCGCCGACGGCGCGTTCGGCGCGCGGGCGTCGAGCGGCCTGCGGAAGCGCGCGATGGGCGCCGCACGCATCTCCGCATCGACCGCCCCTGCGGGTCCGGCGAGCGCGCTGAGCAGCAGGTGCGCGGGCGTCGCGCGATCGCGCCGGAGGAAGGCTGCGCGGAAGCCCGTGTCGGTAGATGGGTCGGTAGATGGGTCGGTAGATGGGTCGGTGGATGCGTCGGTGGATGCTCCCGCAGCGCCGTCTGCCGAACCACGGGCGGATCCATCGACACCCTCGATCACGGACCGCGGGCGCAGCGCAGTCCCCTGTTCGGCGCGACAGGACGCAAGCAGCGCCGCGCACAGCAGCGGCAGCAGGATGGTGGTCCGAGGTACGGAGTGGCGGCCCGACTGCGCGGAGAGATCGCGCGACGCACCACCCGGCGCACCCTGCGTATGCGGCTGGAACGCGCGGATGTTCGGGTTCGGGCGCATGCGGCTGGACTCGGCCGCGCCGGTGTCGCGCGATGCGACGTTCCGGCGGCGTCACCTTCGGCGCGAAACGGACTTGGAAGTCGTGGACTTGGAAGTCGTGGACTTGGAAGTCGTGGACTTTGAAGTCGCGGACTTGGTCGCGGACTTGGTCGCGGACTTCTTGGCAACAGGCTTCGCCGCAGTCTTCTTCGCCGACGCCTTGCCCGCGCTCGACGCGGCCTTGCTCGCCGCGGCGGACTTCGCAGCAGCCTTCTTCGGGGTCGGCTTCTTGGTCGCTGCCTTCTTTGAGGCTGCCTTTTGGGGGGCCGACTTCTTGGCCGCCGACTTCTTGGCCGCCGACTTCTTCGCGCCCGCCTTCTTCTGCGCGGCCTTCTCAAGCGCGGACTTCTTCAGCGCCGCCTTCTTGGCGGCAGCCTGCTTCGCCAGTTCCTTCGCCTGCCGCGCCTTCTCGCGCGCGGCGAGCAGCTTCTGCTTCGCGGCGGCGGCCTTCTCGCGCTTCAGGCGGAGGGCGAGCTCCTGCTTCTCGCGCTTGGCCTTCTGCTCGGCGGCCTTCCGCTCGCGCTGGGCGCGCACGGCCGCGGCCTTCTGCGCCGCAGCCTCCTCGCGGAGACGCAGCTTCTCGGCTTCCTTCTGGCGGCGCGCCTCTTCCTTGGCGCGCTGCGCCTCGCGGGCGATGCGCTCGGCCTCGCGCGCGGCGATCTTGCGCTCGCGCTCGGCGATGGCGGCAACCCGCGCGGCTTCGCGCTCGGCGCGGGCGCGGACCTTCGCCTGCTCGGCCTCGAGCTTCAGGCGCTGGCGCTCCTGCTCGCGCGCGACCTCGGCGAGGCGCTTCTCCTCGGCGATCCGCTCGGCCTCGCGGACCTTCGCGAGCTTCTCCTCCTCGACGCGGCGGCGCTCCGACTCCTCTGCGGCGCGGAAGCCCGCGTGCCGCCCGAGGTATGCGCCGCGGATCTTGTGACCGTTCTTTCCAGCCGCGGTCCACGCCTCGGTCGCGAGCTGCGACAGCGCGTGGTGCACCTTGGGAAGCTCCTCGACGCGGTGGGTGCGGCCGATCCACTGGACGACATCGACGGTGGTCGCCGTCGGCTCGACCGCGCCCTGCTGGTGCAGGAGCTCGACCGCGGTGTCGTCGACGATGGGCGCCGGAAGCTCGAAGGCCACGAGAAGCGTGCGTCCCGCGACGAACGGCGGGATCTCGGAGAGCCCCTCGAGGTAGGCGCGCTGGTCCTTGCGCGACGCGTTGCGGAGATGGTCGAGCGAGGTGCGGTGCTGGCGGCGGAAGATGTCGTTGAGCGTGGCCCGCAGCCGGAGCGCGCGCTCCTCGACGAACGGGTACTTCTCGCCGATCACCTCGACGACCTCGCGCTCGAGCATCACGCGGAGATCGTTGACATCGACGACGGTGCGCGCGATGCGGCCCAGCGCCTCTTCGACGAGCGCGGGCGTGCTCTCCCACAGCAGGTAGTTCGCGAGGAGGATCGCCAGCGGATCGTTCGGCTCGCACCCGTTGAGGACGGGCGTGGCGAAGGACGGCGTGCCGTTGCCGTACTTCTTGACGAGCGCTGCGAACTTGGGACCGCGAACGGGTTCGACCTTCATCGCGTCTTGCTCTCCGTTGATCCGGGGGTTTGATCGCCCGGTTGATCGCCCGGGGTTTGGTCGCCCGGGGTTTGGTCGCCGGGGGTGGCGGTGCCGGAAACTCCTGCCGCTGCCGCTGCCCCAACCTCCGACCCCGACTCCGACTCCGACCCCGACTCCGACTGCCCGCCCGTGCTCCCGCGGAGCGCCTCGTCGAGCGCCGCCTGGCGCTTGAGCCGCTCATCGAGTTCGAAGTCGATGCGCGGGACGCGGTGGATCCGCGTGGTGTCCATCACCCGGCGGCGGAGAAAGCCCGCGGCCGCGCGCAACCCGGAGAGCGTGAGCGAGCCACGGTCCTCGGGAAGCACCGACACGCGCACCTTCGCCTCGGCGAGATCGGGGCTGATCAGGACCTCGGTGATCGAGATCATGCCCTGCACTCGCGGATCGTTGAGCCCGCGACCGAACTCGGCCTGGAGCGCACGGCGGATCTCGCCGCCGATCTGGGCCGGACGGTCCGACGGCACCGCCGACGGCCCGAGCGGACCGCCTGCGCGGCCGCGCGGTGACGGCTTCTTCGGTCGCGGGGATGGACCTTCACTTCGCATCGCGCATCTCCATCCGCATCACGCTCCGCCGCGGCGGACCTCGACCGTCTTGTAGCACTCGAGCACGTCGCCGGCCTTGATGTCGTCGTAGCCGACGATCTTCATGCCGCACTCCTGGCCCGCGCGCACTTCCTTCGCGTCGTCCTTGAAGCGCTTGAGCTGCTCGAGCCGGCGGTCCTTCTCGATGACGATGCCGTTGCGCGTGACGCGGATCTGCGCGTTGCGCTCGACCACGCCGTCGGTGACGTAGCAGCCCGCGATGGCGCCCACCTTCGAGATCTTGAACACCTGGCGCACCTCGGCGTGTCCGAGGACCTCGAGCTTGAGCTCGGGCTCGAGCATGCCCTGCGCGGCCTTCATGACATCGTCGATGAGGTCGTAGATGACTTCGTAGAGACGGATCTCGACGCCCTTCGCCTCGGCGACCTGGCGCGCCTTTCCGCTGGAGGTGACGTTGAAGCCCACGATGATCGCGTTGGTGGCGGCGGCGAGGGTGACATCGCCCTCGTTGATGCCGCCGGCCGACGCGCTCTTGACGGAGATGGTGACCTCCTCGGCGGGCAGCTTGGCGAGCATGCCCTTGAGGGCCTCGACCGAGCCCTGCACGTCGCCCTTGACGACGAGCGCGAGCTCCTTCTTGCCCTGCTTCTCGAGGTGCTTGAAGATGTTGTCGAGGGTGATCTTCGGCGCGGCGAGCTCGCGCTCGCGGTCGATGCGGCGGCGCTCCTCGGCGGCCTCCTCGGCGGCGCGCAGCGACGCGACCACGAAGGCCTTGTCGCCCGCGTCGGGGAGTTCGTCGATGCCCGAGATCGCCACCGGCGTGGACGGCAGCGCCTCGGTGATGCGCTCGCCCTTGTCGTTGACGATGTCGCGGACGCGGCCGTAGCCGCGGCCGATGACGATGAAGTCGCCCTTCTTGAGCGAGCCTTCCTGGATGAGGACGCGCGCCACGGGGCCGCGACCCTCCTCGACCGAGGCCTCGAGCACGGTGCCGCGCGCGCTGCCCTTGAAGTCGGCCTTGAGCTCGAGGAGCTCGGCCTGGTAGTCGAGGATCTCGAGGAGCTCCTGGATGCCGTCGCCACGGGTGGCGCTGGTCTTGATCACTTCGGTCGTGCCGCCCCACTCGACGGGGTTGAGCTCGTGCTCGGCCAGCTGGCCGAGCGTGCGGCGGATCGTCGCCTCGGTCGCGTCGGGACGGTCGATCTTGTTCATCGCGACGACGATGGGCACGCCCGCCGCCTTCGCATGGTTGATCGACTCGATGGTCTGCGGCATGACGCCGTCGACCGCCGACACGACGAGCACGACGATGTCGGTCACCTTCGCGCCGCGGGCGCGCATGTTGGTGAACGCCTCGTGGCCCGGGGTGTCGATGAAGGTGACGACGCGGTCGACGTCGCCGGCCTTGACCGGCACGGTGAACGCGCGCGTCGACTGGGTGATGCCGCCGGCCTCGCCCGCGGCGATGTTGGTGCTGCGGATCCGGTCGAGCAGGCTGGTCTTGCCGTGGTCGACATGTCCGAGGATGGTCACGATGGGCGCGCGGCGGCGCTCGTCGAGCCGCTCGCGGTCCTTGAAGCGCTCCTCGATGATGTCGGCGGCCGACTTCGCCTCGTCGACGATGAGGTCGATCTCGAAGTCCATCATCAGTTCGATCGCCTTCTCGCGGTCGATGGCGCTGTTGATGGTCGCCATCGTGCCGCCGAGGAAGAGCTTCTTGATGATGTCGACGGCCTTGATGCCGGTGGCCGCCGAGAGTTCCTTGATGGTGAGCGGCTCGGCGACGTGGATCTGCTGGATCTCGCCCGGCTTGCGCTCGGGGCTCCGGCCACCCGGCTGCCCGGGGAGCGCGCCGCCACCCATCCTGCCGCCTCCGGTCGGACGATGCGACGTCATGAAGCCGCGCGCGCCATCGACGCGCGCCTGGCGGTCACGGAGATCCTGCGCGCCGAAGCCCGTGCGTGCGGCTTCGCCGGCGCGACCCATGCGGGAGGCTCCGATGCCACCGCGGCCACGGACCTCGGGACGACCGGCGCCGCCGGTTCCCACGCCCGGTCGACCGGTGCGGCCACCGGGACCCATCGTGCCGGGACCACCGATTCCCGTGCCGGGGCGCCTCATGGGCGGCGGCGTAGGAAGGTTGTCGGCCTGCTCGACGCGGATGACCTGCGGACCGGAGAGCTTCGTCTTCTCGCGCGGACCGATCTGCGGCCCGACGGGGCCGACGACGCTCGGGCGCGTCGGCACGTTCATGATCGGCGACGACTCGGGGAGCTTGGTCATCGATGCCGGCGGCGGCGGCGGCGCGGTGATCACGCGACGCGCGGCCGGAGCCTCGGGAGCCTGCGGGGCCGAGCCCGGGCCGCGGGGAGCGGAGCCCGGGGTGCGGGGCGCTGCGGACGCGCCGCCATCGGACGACTTCGCACCGTCCATGCGCGGACCGAGTCGGGTCGAGAGTCCCGCGATCATGCGGGGCGCTGCAGGCTTCGCCGCGACGGGCGACGCGGGAGCGGCGGCCGGAGTGGTCTCCTGGCGGGATGCGGAAGCGGATGCGGGAGCGGAAGCCGCTGCCGTGGTTGCTGCCGTGGTTGCTGCAGCGGTTGTCGCCGTGGCCGTCGCTGGGGCCGCGGCGGCGGGCACTTCCTTCGCGCCCGCGGTGGCCGACGGCGCCGAACCGGCGTTGACCTCGGTCGCCGCAGCAGCGGCTGCGGTCGCGGCAGGCTTGAGGGTCTCGGAATCGGTGGTCACGGCCGACGCGGCCTTGACGGATGCTGGCTCTGCGGCGGCCGCGACCTCGGCGGCTGGCGGTGCCTTCACGGCGGGCTTCGCAGCCTCTTCCGCTGGAGCGGCGACCTTCTTGGTCGCGCGCTTCGCGACGGCGCGCGGTGCGCCGCCGTCATCGGTGGTGTCGGAGGAGGCTTCCGACGAGGAGGCTTCCGACGGGGTCGCCGTGGACCGCTCGGTCGCGGACTTCTCGGCCGACTTCGGCTTCGACGCCTTCGAAGCATCGGACGCCTTCGCGGTCTCCTCATGCTCCGCCTCGGCCGGCGGCTCGAGCGTCGCGGTCGCGGTCGCGGCGTCCGACTGTGCGGCGCCGGCGAACCACTCGCGCACCGTCAGCGCGAGGCCGACGGATACGGGCGAGAGATGGTTCACGATGTCAGGGATTTCCTCGGCCTGGCATCGCGCAACGATGTCCTTGGAACTCACTCCGAGTTCCTTGGCAAGCTGGTGAACCTTCAGCGACGCGGGTTTCTTCGACAAGCGTTCCTCCTGATCAACTCACGCTCCGCCTACGACCATCGCAGCGGCAGCGATCTCTTCCACCGAACTCCGCGGTCATCCGTCCGCACGGGCGGAACGACCGAAACTGCTGCCCATGCCGAGGATCGAATCCGCGGCACTCTCCGCATCGGCGTCGGGCGCTGCGCCCGCCGCCTCGCCGCCACCACCGCCGCCAAGGATGGCGTCGGTTGCAGCGGCGTCCTCCGCCGCGCGCGCCGCGGCCTCGGCCGCCTCGCGCTCGCGCTCGACCTCGACCTCGCGGGCGCGGTTGCCCGACGCCACGACCATGGTCTCGGCCAGTTCGTCGGTGATGCCCAGCTCCTCGACGAGGATCTGCGGCCCGATCTCCTCGACGTCGAACACGCTGATCATGCCCAGCGCGCCGATCTTGTCGAGCATCTCGTCGGTCACGCCCTCGATCGGACGCAGCGTCTCGCCGAGGATCTCGAGACCCTTCGCGAACTCGACCGGGGTGAGGATGTCGATGTCCCAGCCGGTCAGGCGCGCCGCGAGGCGCACGTTCTGGCCGCGCTTGCCGATGGCGAGCGAGAGCTGGTCCTCGCGCACGATGATCGTGGCGCGACCGAGCTCGAAGCACAGGCTGACCTCGTCGACCGCCGCCGGGCGGACGGCGTTCGAGATGAGCACCTGGCTGGACTCGTTCCACAGCACGATGTCGATCTTCTCGCCGTTGACCTCGTCGACGATGTTGCGGATGCGGCTGCCGCGCACGCCGATGCAGGCGCCCTTGGCGTCGACCTTGGAGTCGACCGAGGCGACGGCGACCTTGCAGCGCTGTCCGGGCTCGCGGGCGAGCGCCTTGATCTCGATGACGCGCTCGGCGACCTCGGGGACCTCGGCCTCGAAGAGGCGGCGGATGAAGTCGGGATTGGCGCGGGAGAGGATGATCTTGACCTGCGCGCCGGCGTCGCGGACATCGAGCACGAGGCAGCGGATGCGGTCGCCCGGCTTGAACATCTCGCCCGGGATCTGCTCGGACTTGGGCATGAACGCCTCGGCGCGGTCGACCTGCACGATCAGCGCGGGACCTTCCTGGCGGACGATGGTGCCGGTCACGATCTCACCCTGGCGCTTGGCGAACTCCTCCAGGAGCGAGTTGCGCTCGTCCTCGCGGAACTTCTGGATCATCACCTGCTTCGCGGTCTGCGCGGGGATGCGTCCGAGGCTCTCGATCGGGATGTTCTCGCGGCCGGCGGGGTTGCCGTCGTCGTCGATGAGGTTGCGCCAGATGCTGATCTTGCCGCTCAGACGGTCCATCTCGCAGCCGAACTCCTCGTTGTCGAGCGAGTCGAAGTGCTTGCGGGCAGCGCTGATCATCGCCATCTCGAGGTCGCGAATGAGATGCTCCCGGTCGACGTTGCGGTCGCGGGCGATGGAGTCGAGGATGCGGAGCGTTTCGGAATTCATGGTTGATGGACCTCTGGCAGGCAGGCGACGCGGTGGTCGCCCCGGGAGCGGATCCCGGGATTGGATGTCGCCACGGGGTGCGTGGCGTTGAGATGTGTCCCTGGCGCGAAACCAGGGAGGGGAAAACGAAACGACCACGGAACGAGTCCGTGGCCGGTCGGCGAGCGAGGCTGGCGCGCCAGAGGCGCGGTCAGGGTGCGTGATCCGGGTGGATCAGGGGCACCTCCAGCACGAACGCTGGATGCGGCGGGACGGGAAGCACGCTGGCGTGCGCGTTGCGGTTGCGCCCGCAGCGGAACAACCGCCAGACGGACACGAGAACCACCTCGACGCGCACGAACCATGCGCCAACCCGAACGACACACCCGGCGCCAAATCGCGCGCCTCGCTTCCTCGCGACTCGCTCGGGGCGGACCGGAAATGAGACCCGACAGGCCTCATCGCAGGAATCCGACCCGAACGGTCCGGCAGCTTGACTGATCACGGGGGTATGAAACACCAGGGATCTGAAGCATTGGACACACCGCTCGGTCGCAGACCGGGAAACAAACACATCAGGCGCAACGGTCGCGCCTGACGAGCCTTGGAAGATATCGCACCCGGCGTCCTGGGTCAATCGTCACGGCGACTCTTTACGCCGAAGTCACGATGGACGTGTCTTTGGACGCTGGCGAACGCACGCGCGCCGCGACCCGATGGATGACATCGCGCCCGGCACGAGCAGCCACTTCAGGACGCTCAAGTCCGTTCTCCCACAGGCATTACAGGATGGATACTCCTCGACGGGCGCGACTCTAGGCCGACGCGCCGCCAAGGTCAATGCGCTCGGTGGGCGCAACCGCCCGAACCACCCGCAGCGCCCGGTTTCCGCGGAGCTGACCGAGCTCGGCCAGGAACTTCGGGCGCCCTTCGACCCCGAGGACGGCCGGCGCAGACGCCGGTCGCTGGGTCACGATCAGGTCCCCCACCTCGAGGCCGCGCAGTTCCGAGATCGAGATGCTCGTCGTGGCGAGCGTCGCCTCGAGCTCCACGCGGGCGCCCGACAGACCGCTCGCGATGCGGTCCGCAGCGCCCGACTCGGCCGAGCCCTTGCCCGACACGAACCAGCTCTGCGCCGAGAGGTCCTCGACCAGCGGCTCGATGGAGTTGTACGGGATGCAGAGCCGCATGCGGCCGCCGCGGTTCATCAGCTTGACCTCGAACTCGACCACCACCACGACCTCGTTGGGAGGCACGATCTGGACGAGCTGCGCGTTGGACTCCATCTCGCCCAGCGCGAACTCGATTTTGCGGATGCCCTGCCAGGCCTCGGTCAGGGCCGCCATCGCGCGGTGCAGGATGCGCTGGATCAGGCGGGTCTCGATGAGGGTCATCGGCCGGCGCGGCACGAAGAGGTCCTTGTTCGATCCGCC
>CAMBUI010000117.1 GCA_945870915.1 Candidatus Kuenenia stuttgartensis
AGCTCGCGACGCTGCAGGATGTCGCGCGCATCGCGGGACGCGCCGCCCTCGGGCGCGCGACGCCCCGCGACTTCCTCGCCCTCGCGCGCTCGCTCGCCGCGATGCAGCCGCTCGCCGCGACCCTCGCACCGAGCGCCGCGTTCACCGCCGACTGCGCCGAACTCGCGCGAGTCGGCCCGCTGCTCGCGCCGCTGGCGGAGCGGCTCGCGCGCGCCATCCGCCCCGACGCGCCCACCCATCTCCGCGAGGGCGGCGTCTTCGCCGACGGCTTCGATCTCGAACTCGACGAGACGCGCCTCCTCCAGCGCGACTCGAACGCCTGGCTCGCGCGGTACCAGGAGGAGC
Source organism: Candidatus Kuenenia stuttgartensis (assembly GCA_945870915.1). Lineage (GTDB taxonomy): Bacteria > Planctomycetota > Phycisphaerae > Phycisphaerales > SM1A02 > QWPT01. The sequence continues at coordinate 346 of CAMBUI010000117.1, forward strand.
TCGTCGCCTCGAGCGGCATCGCGTCGCTCAAGGTCGGCTTCAACTCGGTGTTCGGCTACTACATCGAGCTCTCGGCGGTCAACGCGGCCAAGGCCCCCGCCACCTTCACCCGCAAGCAGACGCTGCGCAACGCCGAGCGCTACATCACCCCCGAGCTCAAGGAGTTCGAGGACAAGGTCCTGCGCGCCGAGGCCAACGGCATCGCCCGCGAGAAGGACCTCTGGACCGCGCTCCTCGCCGAAGTGGCCCGCCACATCCACGAGATCGTCGCCTACGGAGAGCGCGCCGCCGAGCTCGACGCCCTCTCGTGCCTCGCCTCGGTCGCGCGCCGGCAGCGCTGGACCAGGCCCCTGATCAGCGCGGCGCCGGGCATCACGATCGAGGGCGGACGGCACCCCGTGCTCGACCGCACGCTCGCCTCGAGCTTCGTGCCCAACGACACCGCCCTCGGCGGCGGCGCGCAGCGGCCGACGCTCGCGCTCATCACCGGCCCCAACATGGCGGGCAAGAGCACCTACATCAGGCAGGTCGCGCTGATCGCGCTGCTCGCGCATGTCGGATCGTTCGTGCCCGCCGACAAGGCCGAGATCGGCGTGCTCGACGCGATCCTCACCCGGATCGGCAGCGCCGACGAGATCCACTCCGGCCAGTCGACCTTCATGGTCGAGATGACCGAGACCGCGAACATCCTCCACCACGCGAGCGCGCGCAGCCTGGTGGTCCTCGACGAGATCGGCCGCGGCACCAGCACGCTCGACGGCCTCTCGCTCGCGTGGGCGATCACCGAGACGCTCGCCGCGCGCGGCTCCGCGACGCTGTTCGCGACGCACTACCACGAGCTCACCCAGCTCGCCGACACGCTTCCCGCGGTCACCAACCTGCATGTCAGCGTGCGCGAGTGGAACGACGAGGTCGTCTTCCTCCATCGCATCGTGCCGGGCCGCACCGACCGGAGCTACGGCATCCATGTCGCGCGGCTCGCGGGCCTGCCCCGCGAGACGGTCGCGCGCGCCAAGGAGGTGCTCGAACTGCTCGGCAAGGTCGAGGTCGCGGACGCGTTGTCGGGACGGGTCCGCGAGATCGTCGCTGGCGGGGCGTCGGCAGGGGCGACTCCTGCGACCACGAGCGCCGTGCCCGAAACCACCGCGCCCACAGGCACCCCGCCCACAAGCACCCTGCCCACCAACTCCACGGGTCTGGGCGCGCCCGCCGCCGCGCCGCGGAAGACCGCCTCTTCGCCGCAACTCTCGCTGTTCACCGAGTATGTCGAGCACCCCGCGGTCGCCGAGCTGCGCGCCGTCGACCTCAACGCGCTCACGCCGCTCGCGGCGTTCGACCTGCTGCGCCGGCTCGCGGAGTCGGCCCGCGGCGCGTGATGCAACCCGCCGCGCGTGATGCAACCCGCCGCGCGTGATGCAACCCGCGGCGCGTGATGCCAGCCGCGCGTGATGCCAGCCGCGGCGCGTGCACCGCGCGAGCCCACGACCTCCCGCTCAATCCCCGTGACGCTGGCGCAGCCTCGGCGACAGCCGCAGCATCCACTGCACGCGCTCGAATTCGTCGAGCCACTCCTGCAGCACCGCGGCGGTCTCGTCGGCGGGAATCTCCGCCCACGGCAGTTCGCACGCCGCACCGAGCTGGCGGCGCGCCAGCCCGCGGTAGCGCGACAGCGTCCGGTCGCCTGCGATCGCGCAGACCTCGAAGTCCTCCGCCGCAAACACGACCACGGGCACCCGCCCGCCGCCGCAGATGGTGAGCCGCGACGAGAAGGCGGCCTCGACATCGCGATCGACCCAGCGCAGGTCGACCCGCGGGTTCGCCTCGGCGATCCGCGCCAGCAGCGGCCCCTGCTGCACGCAGTCGCCGCACCAGATGCCGCTCACGACCAGCACCTTCATGTCGCGGCCGAAGCTCGCGACCTCCGCGCGCTGCGGCTCGGTCAGCCGGACACGGTCGTACACCGCCTGCCAGCCGCCCGCGCGCCCGGGATCGGTCGCGAGATAGCGGTCGTAGGGCAGGGCGCGGGCGAAGACACTCTCGACGACACTTCGTTCGATCACAGGTCGGCCTTTCTTGGAGCGGGCGTCCGGCGAGCGTACACTCGCGCGGCGATGCGCGTCCTGCAGGCCATCCTCGTCGCCACGTGCTGCGCGCTGCCCCTCGCGGCGGCCGCGCCCGCACTGGATGCCCCCGCGGGCGACGACACGGTGCACGAGGGCCAGTCGGCGGACACGCCCCCTTCGGATGCAACCCCCGTGGATGCAACCCCCGCGGATGCACCCCCTGTCGATGCACCCCCGCCGACGACTCCCCCGGACCACACCCCCGCGCCGGGCCTCGAACTCGCCGCGATCACCGCCGAGGAGTCGGAGGCGCTCAACCGCCTCGCGAACGCGCGCACCTGGCCGCAACGGGCACTCGCCGTGATGCGCCTCGAGCGCTTCGACTGCGAGGCGAGCGCCGGACGGCTCCTCGCCATGGCCGGCGACAGCTCCTGGCGCGTGCGCGCGTACGCCTTCGCCTGCCTCGCGCGCCGCGGCATCGCCGTCGACCCCGCGCGCCTGGCCGAGGAATCGGATCCGCGCGTCCTCCGCACCATCCTGCGCGCGCGCTACGCGCTCCCGCCCGCGACCGTCGACTCCCGCATCGCCCGGTGCGAGGAATCGCAGAACCTCTTCGAGGCGGTCGTCGCCCTCGAGTGTCTCGTCGCCCTCGAGTGCCTCGTCGCCCCCGACCGCGTGGCCGCATCGACCGACTCCGCCGCGCCCGCGCGCGCCGCCGACCGCACCTCGCGGCGCGAACGCATGGACGAACTGCTCTCCCGCATCGTGCTCCGCATGGACCGCGCCCAGGGCGGCACCCTCTCGCCGCGCCTCGCGGCCATCACCTCCGGCGACGACTCCGGTCGGAACTACCGCTGGCGCGAGTGGTACCGCAAGCACAAGTCGCGTCCCGGCTACGAGCCCGCCGACATCGTCCCGGCCGCGCCCGCCGGCACCCGACTCGTGGCGCGCAACCAGGTCGCCGACCTCGACGGCGAGCGATTCACGGCCTTCGAGCGCTACCTCGCCTCGGTCGCCGACCGGCCGATGGACCTCGCGATCATGATCGACTGCACCGCCAGCATGTCGCGCGAGCTCGCCGACGCCCAGGGCGGCATCGACGACCTCGTCGACTTCCTCGGCAGCGTGACCAAGGGCGTGCGCATCGGCATCGTCGGATACCGCGACAAGAGCGACGACTGGGAAACGAAGGGCTGGGACTTCACCGCGAGCCTCGACGAGGCGCGCACGCGGCTCTGGTCGCTCTCGGCCGACGGCGGCGGCGACGCACCCGAGAGCGTCCACGCCGCGATGAAGCTCGCGCTCACCAAGTTCAGCTGGCTGCCCGACGCCCCCGCCGCGACCTCGGCGCCGCAGCCGATCCGCGCCTGCGTCATCGTGGGCGACGCGCCGCCGCACGCGGGCGAGGGCGGGTTGTGCATCGACCTCGCCAAGCGCGCCTTCGCGCGCGGCGTCCGCTTCTACGGCATCGTCGCGCGCGACAGCGAGTCGAACCTCAAGACCGAGGACGCCGACGACGCACCACCGCGTCCGACGCGCGGATCATCGGAAGGCGAGGCGGGCGATGGCGGTGATGCGGGCGGTGGCACGGGCGGCGATGCAGAGGACGGCGTCGCACCCGCGAAGCGCCCCCGCGGCGCGAAGCCGGGCCAGGTCGCGCCGCCGAAGCCCCCGCCGCCCACGATGAAGAAGAAGACGAGCTACACCTGGTTCCCCGAGATCGCCGAGGCCGGAGGCGGCCGCGCCGAGATCCTCAAGGACAAGGACTCGCTCATCGCCGAGATCGCCGAGCTCACCGTCGCCGACAAGTACCGCGCCGAGTTCGCCGATTTCTTCGCGGCGTTCCGCCTGCTGTGCCGCTAGCGGCACACGACGCCGGTCGCGTCAGCGGCGCCACTCGGTCGGCATCGCCTCGCCCTTCACCATCGCGTAGGCGCGCTCGAGCAGCTCGCGCACGCCCTCGCCGGTCGCGGCGGAGATGACCACCGGCGGCTCGTCCTTCGCGAGCCCGATCTCGGTCGCGAGGCGGCGGATGCGCTTGGCACGCTCCTCCTCGGGCACGAGGTCGATCTTCGAGAACACGACCAGTTCCGGCTTCTCCGCGAGCACCGGGGAGAACGCATGGAGCTCGCCGCGGATGGTGCGGTAGTTGTCGGCCGGCTTCGATCCGTCGAGCGGCGCGAGGTCGACGAGGTGCACGATCGCCTTGGTGCGCTCGATGTGCCGCAGGAAGTCGTGCCCCAGGCCCGCGCCATCGCTCGCACCCTCGATCAGGCCGGGGATGTCGGCGAGCACGATGCGGCGGTCGCCGGGAAGCTCGGCGATCCCGAGCTGCGGCTTCTTGGTGGTGAACGGATACGCGCCGACCTTCGCGGTCGCGCGGCTCGTCGCGTTGAGCAGCGTCGATTTGCCCGCGTTGGGCAGCCCGACGAAGCCGACATCGGCGATGAGCTTGAGCTCGAGGTGCAGCGAGCGCTCGATCGCCTCGCCGCCCGGCGTGCACTCGGTGGGCGACTGGTGCGTCGAGGTCTTGAACTGGTCGTTGCCGAGTCCGCCCTGGCCGCCCTCGGCGACCAGCACCGACTGGCCGTCCTCGGTGATGTCGGCGATGAACTCGCCCGACTCGAACTCGCGCACCACGGTCCCGAGCGGCACCTTCACGAACAGGTCGACGCCGTCCTTGCCGTGGCACTTCTTGTTGGCGCCGTTCTCACCGGGCGTCGCGAAGCGGTGCGGCCGGTGGTGGTACTCGACGAGCGTGTCGAGATGGAGGTCGCCCACGAGGAAGACATGGCCGCCGCGACCGCCGTCGCCGCCGTCGGGTCCACCCTTCATGATCGACTTCTCGCGGCGGAAACTGGCGACGCCGTTGCCGCCCTTGCCGCTGCGCACATGAATGACGACTTCATCGACGAGCATGGTTCGAACCGGTCCGTGTCAGGTGACGCGAGAAGGAAAGCCGCAAAGAAAGCCGCACGCTTGCGCGTGCGGCCGTTCGATCGAGAGAGGTTCGCGGAGGTCCCAGTGCAGGCCACCGCGCGGACCACCGTGCAGGCATCAGCGGGACGAACCGACGGCCGCATACGCGGGCACGCTCGGATCGGCCGGAATGATGTCCACATGCGAGCCGCGGAAGCGGACGGTGCCGGCGGCGAGCGCCATCAGCGTGTCGTCCTTGCCCTGGTGCACGAGGTAGCCGGGCTTCCAGCGCGTGCCGCACTGCCGCACGATGATCGCGCCAGCCTTGGCGACTTCGCCACCGTAAAGCTTGATGCCACGGAACTGCGGGTTTGAATCGCGTCCGTTCTTGGTTGAGCCCTGACCCTTCTTGTGTGCCACGACAGAATCTCCAAAAGGTGCTGAGTCGGGAGAAGATACCGAAGGCTCAGCGGAAAATCCACTCGCGGTTCACGATCGGGTAGGTCGTGCTGCCGCGGGGCTTCGGATCGCCCGGGACCAGATAATCGAGACGGACGGTCTTGCGGAGGGTGACGAGCTCCCCCGACTTCGGATGGGGCTTCTTCTCGGTCTCACGCGAGAGTCCCTGCACCATGACGGTGAGTTCGGTGGGTTCGAGGTCGTCGGCGCGGAAGACCACCAGGCCGGTCTTCGCGTGCTCCTTGCCCGGGAGGACCTCGCCGAGGATCTCGAACTGGTCCTCGAGGAGCTCGTTCTTGAGGAACGCCTTGATCTGGCGCACCACGCCGCTCGAGACCCCCTCGCCCTGCGCGAGGATGCGGCCGTCGTCCACCACGAGGTCGATGCGCGGGGCGAACCGCACTTCCTTGCCCGTGTTGTTGACCACGTCGTAGGTCATGTACCAGTAGTGCTTGCCGGTGTCGGCGTCCTTGAAGAGGCGCAGCTCGGACGGCGCGAAGTCGAGCTCCTTCGCGGGTGCGACCGCCACCGCGTGGGCCGCCGGCGCGATCGCGGCCGAAACGGTCAGCACGGCGCCGACGATGCACGCCGACGACGCGAGCGCCGAAAGGACGCTGCGGGAGGTCGTGCACGGGAGGCGCTTCGAAAGAGGCGTCGAGGAGGTCGGCGTCGCGGAAATCATGGAGGGCATCGTGGATCGCTCCGGGGGTCGCCCGTTCGGCGGACACCGCGCGGGGATCCGCGATTGTAACGAAATCCCGCCCGAACCGCGTCCGTTGCGCGGGTGGAGGAACGCGATGGTTTGCTACGGTAGCGGCGGGCGTCCGGTCCGGACCGCCCCCGCCTGCCATGACCACCGCCGACCGACTCCGACATGTGGTGCGCGCGACCCCGGAACGGGTCGAGGAGGCGCTGTCCGCCCTGCTCGCGGCCGGCCCCGCCGCATCGTCCCGATTCGCCCGGCAGGCCGAGTCGGCGCGCATCGCGCTCGACCGCATGTGGTGCCTCGCCGACGACTTCGGCCGCTACCGGATGGCGGTGCTCGCCGTCCCCTCGCTCGGCAGGACAGCCATGCTGCTGGCATCGCACCCGAGGACCTCCGACGAGGCCCGGGCGCTCGGACGCGCGATCGCCGCCGCGGCCGAGGGCTGCAGCGATGCCTGCGACATCGCGCAGGCGCTGCTCGAGCCGAGCCGGACCCTCGATCTCGAGGCATTCGAGGCGGGCGGCCTCCACCGGATGGCGACGCTCGACTATCTCGAGCGCCACCTGCCCCGCGCCGGCGTCCTCGAGGAGTCGCCTGTACCCGCCGGCTGGACGATCGAGCCGCTCGCCGATGCCGCCGTCCTCTCGGGAGGCGACCCGCGCGCGCTCGAACCCGCGTGCCGCGCGGAGATCGCGGGCGTGCTCGACGAAAGCTATGCCGACACGCGCGACTGCCCCGGCCTCGCGGGAATGCGTCGGACATCCGATGTCCTCGACGGGCACTTCGGCCTCGGAGCGAAGCCGCGCTTCTGGCTGGCCGCGCGCCGCGGGGGAATCACGCGCGGCGTCTGCCTCATGAACGCCTCGACCGACGGCGGCAGCGCGGAACTCGTCTACCTCGGCCTCGCGCGCGACGCGCGCGGCACCGGGATCGCCCGCGCGCTGCTCGCGGCGGGACTCCGCGCCTGCTCGCTCGCGCGCGTCTCGACGGTCTCGCTCGCGGTCGATGCGGGCAACGAACCCGCGCGCCGACTCTACGAATCGCAGGGATTCCGACGGACCTCGTCGCGGATCGCACTGGTGCTGCGGCTGTCGCGCAGCGACGGATGAACCCGCGCCAACGCCTCCGCACGACCCGCTCGACGACTCGCGCGAGCCCCCCTCGGCAACCTGTCAAGTCGTTTCGCGTGCGACACCAACCAAAATGTTTTCGCAAGTCGGATCGTCGCGTGCGTGTCTTCCGCGATTTATCCACAGACTTCCCGCGCGGGTCGCCGCACCGCGGCAAAGATCGCGCAAACCGCTTGTTTTGCAGCGTTTCCGCATATCCGAGGCCTTCACGACCGCCTCGGCGGCTTGCGGCGAACGGACCTTTCGCTAGATTGCCGACTTCCCGCAGGGACGCGGGTCTCCGCGGAGCTTTTCGCGCGGAGCCGACCAAGCGCTCCGACCGCCCGTGCGACCCCCACACCCCCGTGGAACCGCCCGCGCGCTTCGCGCCCAGCGTCGGTGGAGGCTCCTCAACTTTCCGAACCACCCGTGACCGGCGGACTCCCACCAGTTCCGCACGCTGTGTCTTTCCGTGTCGCGCCAGGACGCCCCGTCCCCGCGCGACACCCGACGCATGCGCGCACCCAGTGCCCCGCCGCCACGAGCCAGACCGAGTCGTCCGATGTCCCCGATCACCGCAACACCGTCCACTGCGGCCCCCGCCCGCGCCACCAAGGCGCTCGGCGAGCGCTTCCGCAGCCAGTTGGCCGACGCCGTCGGCGCACATCGCTTCGGACTGTGGTTCGAGCACGGCACCACGATCGAGGTCACGGACAACTCGGCCGTGATCCGCGCCGCCAACTCGTACGTGCGCGAGTGGATCCTGCGTCACTTCGGCCCGCAGCTGACCGCGGTCACCGCCTCGGTGCTCGGCGACGGCGCGTCGTTCGAGGTCGAACTCGCCGTGGCCGGTGAGACGACGGCCCCCGCGGGCACCCACCGCGGTTCGTCGGCTCCCGTCGTTCGGGTGGAGCCGGCCGAGGAGTCGGGCCTCCGTGCCGCCACCGACGACCCCCGCCGCCGGCCGACGCCTGGCGGTTCGACCCCGCACGGCGGTCACGGCAACCGGGTGGCGCGCACCCAGACCTTCCGCCGGCTCGAGGACTTCGTGATCGGCGAGTCCAATCGGCTCGCCTTCGCGGCCAGCCAGCAGGTCGGCGACGGCGCGGCCGAGGCACCCCCGATCCTCTTCCTCCACGGCGAGTGCGGCGTCGGCAAGACCCACCTCATCCAGGGCCTCTGCCGCCGCCGGGCCGAGCGCGCCCCGCGGCAGGTCATCAAGTACGTCACCGCCGAGCAGTTCACCAACGAGTACATCGCCTCCGTCCGCGACGGCTCGCTCGACGAGTTCCGCAAGCGCCTGCGCCGGGTCGATCTCCTCGCGATCGACGATGTCCACTTCCTGGCCAACAAGACCGCCACCCAGGCGGAGTTCCTCCACACGATCGACGCCATCGACCTCTCGGGCGCCCGCATCGCCCTGGTGTCGGACGAGCACCCGCGCCACATCCGCCGCTTCAGCCAGTCGCTGGTCAGCCGCTTCCTCTCGGGCATGGTGGTCAAGGTCGACCGCCCCGACCGCGGGACCCGGATCGAGCTGGTCCGCCGGCTCGCGCGGGAAC
>CAMBUI010000118.1 GCA_945870915.1 Candidatus Kuenenia stuttgartensis
TAGTCGAGGCTCTCGGCCGCGGCGAGTCCGCCGAAGTCGCCGAAGCGCGTCTGCACCGCGCCCGTGGTGTCGAGGTTCGAGTCGCGCCAGGCGATGGGCATGATCTGGTAGATCACCTCGTCGGCGTGCGGCCGCACGATGGGCGCCTGCGCGCATGCATCGCCCGCGAGGGATCCGACGGCCAGGAGGCCCGCGAAGGCCCCGACGGCCAGACGGAATGCGGAACTCGAACGCGCGGCAACGGAACGGGTCATGCACGGAGACTACCGCACCCCGAGCCCGATCCAAGCGGCCCGACGGCGATTCGCCGGGTTGACCGAGAAGACGCCCCGCCACCGCGCGCGGGCGCGCCCCGCCTGGATTCCCGGGGGCGGGTCGGACGACGCGCTGCGTGCGTCCGGCGGCCGCCCCCGGGTGATCGATCGGCGCCCCGATCGTCGGGGCGCACGCGGAGAGGACTCACTCGTAGAGGTTGCTCGACTCGGTCTCGATGATCGGCGTCCGGAACTGGTCGCTGGTCATCTCCCAGCGGCTGCGCGCATCCTGCGCCGACTTCGCCTTGACCACGATCCGCCACTCCGCCTTCGCGCCCGGAGCAAGCGAGGCGAGCGAAGTCATGGTGACGACCTGCCCTGCCGCGGTCACCGGGGTCGCACCCGCGCCCGAGACGAACTGCATCGAGGACGGGAGCGTGGCGACGACCCGGACATTGGCGTCGGCACTGGAGCCCTGGTTGGTCGCCGTCACCACGAAGGTCGTGTCGCTGCCGACCTCGACCGGATCGACGGTGTCGACGACCTCGAGCAGGATCGCCGGGATGCCCGCGATCTCGGTGGCGCATTCGGTGCTCGCGGGCGGAACGCAGCTCGCCGACGCCGTCGCGGTCGTACGCGCCGTGCCGACCGCCGAGGGATGGATCGCCATCGTCACCGTGGCGGAGCGCCCGGCGGGAAGGTTGTCCATCCGCCACACGACGCCGCCGTTCTCGATCCGACCGGACGCGTCGGCGGAGATGAACGAAGACCCCGCGGGGACGGGCGCCTTGATCACGACCCCGGTCGCATCGCACTCGCCGATGTTGCGCACCGTGATGCGGTAGTCGAGGTTGCGCCCGAGGAACACGCGGTTGTTGGCATCGCAGCTGAACGCAAGCACCGGCTGCCGGACGGTGGTCGTCGGGCTCTCCGAGTGCGCCGAGAGGCCCTGCCCGCCCTGGGCGTAGGCCGACGACGCGAAGGTGCCCCGCCGCTCCGCGGTGGCGGTCACATTGAAGATCTTCTCGATGCCCGCCGAGAGGTCGCCGGCCTTCAGCTCGACCGCGGTGCGGCCGTCGCGCAACGACAGCCCCTCGGGCAGCGCGTCCTTGATCACCACGCCTTCGGCGGTGCCGGTGCCCGCGTTGCGCACCGCGTAGGTGAGCAGGATCTCCGAGCAGGTGCCGCAGACCTCGGGCGTGGCGGTCTTGGTGAGCTGCAGCACGGGCTCGACCACGCTGGTGGAGGCGCACAGCTTGTTGGCGTAGGTCACGCTCAGGCAGTTCGAGGCCCAGCCCGCCGCGGTGGCCTTGGCGCGGAAGCGGATCACCTGCGTGCCCGACGCGGGAAGCACGGGCAGGATCCAGGTGACCTCGCCGTTCTTGCGCGACCATTCCGGGATCGCGCTGATGAACTCGATGTTCGACAGGTTGTCGAGGTCGACCGCCACGTTCTGCAGGTCGACGTCGGTGAGGTTCTTGACATCGATCGAACCCTCGTACTCCTGTCCGACGCGCACCTCGCTGGGGCTGTACTGGCGGAGGAGGATCGCGCTCGTGGTGAACTCGCCCGTGGGGAAGAAGCGTTCACTTGCGGCCACGGCGCCGGGACTTGACGGCTCGGACCGCTCCCGTGGACCCGACTGGCACGCGCTGAAGCTCGACAGGACGAGGAATCCGCTGATCACCGTTGCGGCGGACCACGTAGACGACGAAGCTCGGACTGGCATCGGAAGCATGGACATTGCTCGCTTTCATTGGGGTCTCTCGTGCGTGAACGGCGGGGACCGGCCGCGCGGCGCGGCCCGGACCCGGATGTTGCGGGAGCGCGGCGCCCAACCCTGGCGCCACGTTTCCGAGGCAGCAGTCTTGCCACGCAGCGTGAGAGTTCCATCCGCAACTTTCCGCGATCGGTCCCGATCACGCGTTCGCCACCGAGCCGGCCGCGCATGAGGACGCCACGGCGCGCTGGATCGGCGAGGACGCCCTGCGCGACCTCAGTCGGCCCGCTTGAGGCAGATCGGCGCCTGGCCGTCGACGACGATGCGCATCGTGCGCCGCTCGCGGTCGACGATGATGATCCAGTCGCGGGCCTTGGTCTCGATCCCCTCGCCCGCGACGGTCCCGGGCTCGAGCCGCACGCGGAAACCGGACTCGGTCACCCCCTGCTCCCACGCTCCTTCGCTGCGGAGCTTGCGCGCGCCCGTCCCGCCCTGCCACCGGTACGAGCCGTCGCTCCAGAGCTCGAGGAAGGCATAGGAGTCGGCCACGGCCACCTGCTTCTCGGCGGCGTCGCGTGCGGCGTCGACGCGCGACTCGGCGGGCAGCGACGCCATCACGCGGTCCACCGCCGCCGAGCGCGTGGCGTCGGGATCGATGGTCCAGAGCGAGACCTTGAGCGGCCCGCGCTCGGCGCGCCCCGCGGAGCAGCCGGACAACGCCGCCGGCACCGTCGCGATCCCGAGCATCATGAGGAGCGGCAGCGCGGCGATGTTCGGACGAAGCGACGCGGACATCGCGGATGGGCGCAGCATGCGGTTGTTGATGGACAAGGCGGAATTCCTTCGGGTGCTGCGGGCGACGCTGCGGGCGACGCCGTCGGGTTGCGGCGCATGTTCCGCGCAAGCAGCGGCCGCCGCAAGGGCGCACGGCCGCGGGGAGCGCCCTTCCGCGCACGGCACGCCGCCGCTATCCCGGCCTTCGCGCGCGCAGGGTGAAGCTCATCGGGATGCGCGGCATGCCCGCCCGCATGCGCCACTCGCCGAGCTCGCCGAACCGCTCGCAGGCGTCGCCGAGCGGGTTCCACGGCACCGACTCGTGCTCCTCGAACGACTCGAGCCCGAGGCCCGCCGCGCGGATGGCGTCGAGCATCTCTGCGATTCCGTGGTTGAAGAACACCATGTCGGGCGACGCGACGGCCGTCCCGTCGCCCTCGTAGGTGGTTTCCTCGCGGTAGCGGGTGCCCTCGGACTCGAAGTACGGGAACTGGACCGTGATCAGCCCGTCGGGCCGCGGGTCGGAGAGCATGTACAGCGCGGGATGGCCGTCGCGGATGAACAGCCTCCCGCCGGGCCGGAGCAGCGCAGCGACGACCTGCGCCCACCGCCGGACATCGGGAATCCAGCACAGCGCGCCGATGCCGGTGTAGACGAAGTCGAAGCGCCCCGCGCCGAGCGCCGCGACGGCGTCGGAGACATCGGCTTCGACGAACGCGATGTCGTGTCCGAGTTCGCGTGCGAGTGCGCGCGCGGCCTCGACCGACGCCGGGGACAGGTCGAGTCCGCACATCGAGGCGCCGAGGCGGGCGAGCGAGATGGTGTCGGTGCCGATGTGGCACTGCAGGTGCACCCCGTGCTGGCCCCGAATCTCGCCGAGTCGCGGCAGGTCGTAGCGCACGACGGCCGAAAGGAACGACGGATCCGCGCGGAACCGCGCCAGGTCGTAACCCTTGAGATGCACGGGAACGCGGCTGTCCCAGTTCGCGCGGTTGATCGAGATGTGGTCGTGCTGCACGCGGCGCAGCGTAACGCGCGGAAACATCCGCATTCCGATTCGAACCTCTTTCAAAAGCCGCGTGTTTCGGGGCATCCGCGTCGCCAGAGACGTTGTGGTCGGATCCACATCGCGTTAACGTTCCCGTTCGTCCCATGTCAACGACCTCGTCTGAACCGTCTCCGGGCCACGGTTGGACGCCACAGCAGTGGCTTGCTGTCTCGTCTCCGCACCGCGTCCAGCTTCTCGCGCTTCTCGACGGGCTCGGCGAGGCCACGGTGACCGAACTCGCCGAGCTCAGCGGCCGCACGGCGCAGTCGCTCTACCCCCATCTCGACGCGCTGGTGTCCGCGGGGTTCCTGCTGCTTCGCGAGCCGACCGAGACGGGAAAGCGCTCCCGCGTCTACGCGCGCGGCCCCGCGCTCTCGGTGCCGCCCGTCGCTCCCGCGACCGGTGCTGGCAACGGCAACATGGCCGACATGGGCGCGCTCATGCTGCATGACGCCGCCGCGCGAATCCGCCGGTACGGCCAGACGACCGAAGGCGTGCCCACGCAGGCCGGCATCGACGCATCGCACCGGATGTACTCCGAGCTCACCTGGATCGACGACGAACGGCGGCGCGAGCTCAACGGCCTCTTCGCGCGCATCCGCGAGGTGATCCAGGCCGGTCGCGCCTCGCGCAGCGGACGGCGAACCAACGTGCTGCTCTACCATTTCCCCGATGTCACGCTCCGCGAGGCGAAGTCGTCCCGGCCGGACAGGTAGCGCGCCGGACTCACTCCCGCGTGAGCCGCAGCGAATCGATGCGGAAGGCCGCCGATCCGCGCGAGGCGCGCAGCGCGATCTCGAGCTCGACGTCGGCGATCTCCTCGACCACCTCGAACGCGAAGGCGACCTTGCGCTCGCCGCTGCCGAGGCCGTCCTCGGTCCGCGCGCCCGCGCCGGCCCGGATGCCGCCGCCGGCGCCAGGCCGGGCGGCGTCGTCGTCGGCGAGCCGCTCGACGCCCTCCAGCCGCAGGTCGGCCTCGAACCGGTAGCGCCCCTTGCCGAGCAGCACGCTGCGCCGCCACCCGGCCACGCACCGCCGGCTCTCGCCGCAGGCGACGCGGTACCACGGTGCTCCGCCGATCTCGACCTCCTCGAGCACGGCGTCCTCGACCTCCGACATCGGGTGCCAGCCGGTCACGGCGACCGGCACGCCCTTGCGGAAGACGAGCGGCTTCGGCTCGGGCGCGGCCGACTGCTCGCGCAGGCTGCGCTCGCGCTCGGCGACGCGCCGCAGGAACTCGGCCGCACGCTCCGCCTGGAGGCGCGCAGGCTCCTCGCCGATCTCGCGCAGCGCCTCCTGGATGCGGCGCTGCACCGGCTCGACGCGCTTCGCCAGGCGCGTCGCATCGAACTCGTCGAGAAGCCGCACGATCTGGCGACGGTACTGCGTCCTCCACTCGGGCCTGCGCATGACCGACCGCGCCACCAGCGCGTGCGGCGCGTCGAGCACCGACGCACCCGGATCCTGGAAGCACTGGTCCATGCCGTGCGGCAGGAAGCGCGCCTTGCGACCCGGCTCGAAGTACAGGCGGTAGTTGTTGGAGTTGAACGAGTAGCCGTCCCAGTGGCCGAGCATCGCCTCGAGCGCCATGAAGCGGATGAAGTCGTCGATGTCGACGAGCTTCTCGATCCGCGACCAGCGCTGCTTCATGTCGGGATCGGCGCAGGCCTCCGCGAGCGCGCGGAGGTCGGCGCGTTCGTCGGCCGCGGCGGCGGCGCCCTGACTCGGCTCGGCGGCGCCCTGACTCGGCTTCGCGGCGCCCTGGCTCGGCTTGGCGGCGCCCTGGCTCGGCTTCGCGGCGCCGGCTGGCTTCGCGCGCTCGTCGAGTTCGAGTTCGCCGTCGATGTCCTGGCAGAAGCCACCGTCGTAGAGGCTGCCCCGCGGATTGCGGAAGTTGCGTTCGAGGAAGTCGCGGTCGAACGACTCCTTCAGCACATAGAGGCCGAGGTCGCGTCCGTTGACCGCGACGCGCGCATGCTGCACGCGGGTCGCGGGCTGCCCCGCCGCGCGCAGGATCTCGGAGCACATCCACTCGCTCAGGAGCGATTCGTCCTGCACCGAGTTGTTGAGGTGGAACTTGGCGAGTCCGTGCCACGGCTCGGCCGCGCCGAACTTGTCGAGGTTCACGGTGAAGGCCGGTCGCGCGTCGAACTCCTGGAAGCTGCCTGCGGCACCCTTGAGCTTCACGCCGGCCTTGGCGGCGACCTCGCGGTCCCCATCGCGCACGGCGCACCGCGCGTACGAGCGCGGCTCCGCGCGCAGGCTCGCCTCGGCCTCGGCCGAGAGCTCGATGGTGATGCGCGGGATGCGCCCAACGCGGAAGAACGCGCCCGCGTCGTCGCGCGGCGCGGCGAAGGCGGCGAGCATCGCGGCCAGGGCGAGGACGATGGACGCGCGGCGCATCATGCGCCCAGTATCGCCGATCCGCGCATCAGGGACACACGCCCCACGACGACAGCATGATGGCGATGTCCTGCGCGCCGACCGATCCGTTCCCGTCGAGGTCCTCGCCGCCCGCGCCCGTGCCACCCCACGCCGACAGCAGCTGCGCGAGGTCCTGCGGACCGGTCACGCCGTCGCCGCCGAGATCGGTCGGGCAGGCGCCCGGGCCGAGCACGCGGAACATGAGCACCAGCGGATCGCCGCTGGCCGTGAAGTCGTAGCCGCGCACCACGATCAGGTTGGTGTCGCTGATCGCGATCGGCACCGCGAAGTCGCCGGGAAAGTAGAAGCGCGCCGGGTCGACGAGCGCCGAGATGTCGTGCAGGTTGCCCTGCGGATCCCAGACCACGGGCACGGTCTCGAAGGGCGCCTTGTCGGCCCAGCCCAGGATCCAGCCGCTGGCGTTGATGTCGTACGCGGCGGCCTTGAAGCCGAAGTCGGGAAGCACGCGCGTGCCCTGCCCCGGCGTCCAGACCCAGGGGATCTCGTTGCCGGGGGTCGTGCCGCACGCGGCGCCCGACTCGTTGATCGCGTAGCCGTAGGACTGCGTCGCGCCCGTCGGGAGCGGCAGCTGCAGCGGCGTGCCGTCGGCGCCCCACACGCAGGCGCGGAAGAGCCCGTTCGCGAGGCTGCCGTGACCGATGACCTGCCCCGCCGAGTTGATGTCGCGGCACACCGCGACCACGCCGCCGAGGCGCGGCAGCATCTGGTAGCCGCCGCTCCCGCCCTTGCCCGCGGGCGTCCAGCGCCAGGCCTGCTCGGGATCGACCCCGACCTGCGCGAGGGTGGCGAACCCGCACACGACGCCGCTGTCGCTGATGTTGGCCGGGGTGCTGTACGACCAGACGCCCGGAGGCGCGGGCAGCGTGGTGAGCGCGTCGCCGGTGCCCCAGATCGCCCCGAAGGTGCCTGACCCGGCGCTGTAGCGGCCGACGATCACACCCGACTCGTTGATGCCGGTGGAGATGCTCTGCGAGGTCCCCGCCGGACCGGGCAGCGGCATGCGCCCGACGCCGGGCGTGTAGCGCATCGCCGTGGTGATGGCGTTGAACTGGAAGTCGCCGGCGATCACGCCGGCCGAGTTGACGCGCTGCGTGACCGCGGGCGCGAAGTTGCCCACGAACTCGACGGCCACGCCGCCGGCGGACGCCGTCTGCGCCGCGAGCACGCTCACGGCGAGAACGGCCGCGGCGGGCGAACCGGGGAGAGAACCGAGGAGAGAACCGAGGAGAGAACCGAGGAGAGAACCGAGGAGAGAACCAAGGAGAGAACCACGGGACACGGACATCGTCGAGGCGGCTGGCAGGCGCATCCCGAGACCCTACCGCACGGACCGCCGCGATCAAGCCAAACGCCCGACGAAGCGGGAAATGCCCCTCGGTCGTCGCGAGCGCCGTGCCGAGCGGCGCCCCGCCGACGCCCGGCGCCGGGCCTCAACCCGTGTAGACGAACTCGATCGGCGCCGCGATGTCGGGGTGCAGGCTCCTGTGCACCGGGCAGGTGTGGGCCGCGTTCTCGAGCGCCTCGCGCTGCGGATGGTCGGCCGCGATCGGGACGGTGATCACCGTGCGCAGGCCCGCGATGCGGCGCGGCGGCACCTTCGTCATCTCCTTCTCGGTGCGCGCCGACATGCCGGCGAGGCTGATCCCGTGGCGCTCGGCGTAGATCCCCATGATGGTCATCATGCAGGTCGGGAGCGCGGTCGCCACGAGGTCGGTCGGCGAGAAGGCCTCGCCCTTGCCGTGGTTGTCGACCGGCGCATCGGTGAGCACGTGCGCCCCCGACGGACCATGGGTGGCGTTGCAGCGGAGTTGACCTTCGTAGCGGGCGGTGATCTCGACCATGGCGGCTCCTCGGATGCGCCTGCCGGCACGGCGGTGCGGCTGGACGCGGGGCGCTCAGGATAGCCTGCGCGCCGCGTCCAGCTCGGCCTCGGCGTCGCGCACATGCTGGGCGAACTCGCCGCGCCGCACGGTGGTCATGTAGATCCCCATGACGTAGGTGAGGAGGCTCATCGCCACCACGCCGACGCCGATTCAGCCGTGGACGAGGAGCGCGACACCCGCGGGCAACCCGACGCGCAGCACCCACACCATTCCGCGCCGCTCGCGCTCGACCTGCGCGGCCTGCGCACGCCAGTGTTCGAGGTTGTCCTCGGCGCGGCGAAGGCGCGCGGGCGCGTTCACCGGCCGCCCCCGCGCTGCATCGGCTCGACGAGCTGGATGCCGGGCTCGAGGAACGCGATGCGCCGCGCGCGGAACAGCGCGCCCAGCGCCTGCTTGAACGCCTTCTTGCTCACCCCGAACCGGGCGCGGATCGCCTCGGGATCGGTCGAGTCGTCGAAGTTGAGCCGGCCGCCGACGCGCTCGAGCTCGGCGAGGATCTGCTCCGAAAGCGGCGCCACGCGCGCGTAGCCCGCGGCGTCGAGGCTCAGGTCGATCTTGCCGTCCTCGCGCACCGTCTTCACGAAGCCGCCCATGCGGGCGCCGATCTTGAGCGGTCCGGCGAGGTTCGTCCGGTAGAGAAGCCCGCGGAACTTCCCGTCGACGATCGCGTTGTAGCCGAGGTCGGTCTCCGCGCACACGAGCAGGTCGACCGGCGCCCCGTCGGGATAGCGCGGGAAGTCCTTGCTCAGGTGCTTCCGCAGGAAGGTGGTGGCGATGATGCGGTTGGTGTCGGGATCGAGGATCACCGCCACCACCACGTTCTCGCCCATCTTGACCTTGGGCTTCTGCTCGCGGTACGGGAGCAGCAGGTCCTTGCCCAGGCCCCAGTCGAGGAACGCACCGGCGCGCTCGTGGATGTCCTTCACGTGCATGCACGCGAACTCGCCCACGCAGGCGCGCGGCCGCTCGGTGGTCGC
>CAMBUI010000119.1 GCA_945870915.1 Candidatus Kuenenia stuttgartensis
CTTCTCGACCTGGAAGATGATGCCCTTGCGGAACCGCAGCGCGCGGTCGGTGATCTGGCACTCGAGCTTGTCGAAGTAGTGCCGCGCCCACCACTGGCCGGCGCCGCAGAACCACACGATCGCGAGCGGCGCGCCGATGACCGTGCACAGCATCGTGAGGCCGATCGTGATCACGAGGTACGGCCGATAGAGCGGGTTGAAGCGCGCGACGACGGTGGCTGCGGCGGGCGCGGGAGTGGGTTGCATGCGCGCATGCTACGGGTTGCGTGTCGTGGGGCTGATCGACGCCGGGCGTCATCCGTTCCGCAGACTGCGTCTGCGGGCACCCATGTTTGGGGCGGTCGCCGCTGCGGCGGCTTCCTTTGGTGGTCGAAGATGTGATCGCCCGAGGATTGGGTCCGCGGGTGGCCGGCGCCAAAAACCGAACACGCGCACTGTCGGAGGGAGCGCGCGCGTTCGGAACAACATCGCTTGGATGAGGGGGCAGTCTACTCGGCGATCTACTCGGCGTCGCGCGATGCGTCGCCGCGCGGCTCGGGACGGCCGTCGGCGCGCGCGTCGGCCGCGTCGTCGCCATCGCCGTCGGCAGCCTGGGGCTCGCCGAAGATGGCGCTGCCGACGCGGACCATGTTGGAGCCGCACTCGATGGCGACCTCGTAGTCGCCGCTCATGCCCATGGAGAGGATGTCGAAGCGCTCGCCGCCGGAGCCGATGGCGCGGATCTCGTCGAAGAGCTCCTTGCAGCGGGTGAAGGTGCGGCGGGCGTCGGCGATGGAGCCGGTGTTCGGCGCCATGCACATGAGGCCGCGCGGGCGGAGCGCGACCATGGTGTCGATCATGTCGACGAGGTGGCGGGCGGCGGCGGGGGCGCAGCCGTGCTTGGAGCGCTCGCCGGCGACGTTGACCTCGATGAGGACGTCGACGGGGCCGTGCTTCTCGCCGCCGGGGGCGCTGCCGCGCTCCTCGGCGTACTCCTGCAGCTCCTCGGCGAGGCGGAGGGAGTCGACGGAGTGGATCAGGCGCACCGTGTCGACGGCCTGCTTGACCTTGTTGCGCTGGAGGGAGCCGATCATGTGCCAGCGGACGGGCGTGGCGCGGCCGCCGCGCTCGGCGCGGCGGGCGCTGAACTCGTCGATGATGGCGGCGCGCTGGACCAGCTGCTGGACGCGGTTCTCGCCGAGGTCGGCGTGGCCGAGGGCGACGAGCTCGCGGATGTCCTCGATCGAGGCGTGCTTGGTGACGGCGACGAGGACGACCTCGCTCGGGCGGCGGCCCGACTTCTCCGCGGCGCGCGCGACGCGGGCGCGCACGTCCTCGTAGCGCTCGCGGAGGGTTCGCGTGTCGGTGGCCGGCGCGTTCATGACGGGCGCTTTCTCGCTCACGACAGCGGTGGAGGTTGCTTTCGGTGCAGAAGGCATGTCGGTGGAGGGAGCGTAGCGGTGCTTCCGTCCGCGCACAAGAGCACGCGCGCGGTTCGCGCGCGGGGCACCATGCGCGCCGTTGGCGCGAGGGGGACCATCCGCGCCGTTGGCGCGAGGGAGACCATGCGCGCCTCTGGCGCGAGGGGCATCATGCGCGCCGCTGCCGCGCGGGGGAGGATGCGCGCCGCTGCCGCGCGGGAGCACGCGTGCTGCCCGCGAGGGCGGGGATCCGCGCTAGGCTTGCGGCATGACCACCGCGCCCGCGCTTCGGAACACGCCCTGCGTCCTCATCGTCCGCGACGGGTGGGGCCAGTCGCCGCACCGCGACCGCGACGCGACGAATGCCATCGTGCGCGCGAGGACTCCGGTCGACGCGCGGCTCGCGGCGGAGTTCCCGCGCACGCTGATCCGGACGAGCGGCGAGGATGTCGGCCTTCCGGTCGGACCGGACGGGCCGGTGATGGGCAACTCCGAGGTCGGGCACCAGAACATCGGCGCGGGGCGCATCGTCGACCAGGAGCTGATGCGGATCACCAACGCGATCCGCCGCGGCGACCTGGCGTCGCACCCGGTGCTGCTCGCCGCGGTGGCGCACGCCCGCAGGACGGGCGGCGACCTGCACTACCTCGGCCTCGTCTCCGACGGGCAGGTCCACAGCGACCTCGCGCACCTGCTCGCCCTGGTCGACTTCGCCAAGGGGGCGGGGGTCGCGGCGGGGCGGCTCCACATCCATGCGATCACCGACGGGCGCGACACCGCGCCCCGGTCGGCGCCGGGCTATCTGGCCACGCTCGAGGCGCACCTCGCCCGGGTCGGCGTCGGGGCGATCGCGACCGTGGTCGGCCGGTTCTACGCGATGGACCGCGACCACCGCTGGGAGCGGGTGGAGGCGGCGTACGGGGCGCTGACCGGGTCCCGCGCCGCGTCCGCGTCCGCTGACACCGGCGCCGCCGCCGGCGCCAGCGGCGGTGCATCGGCCGCGCGCACCGCGGCGACCGCCCTCGAGGCGGTGGAGCGCTACTACGCGGCGCCGAGCGATCCGTCGCGCGGGGGCGACGAGTTCGTGCTGCCGACGATGGTCGGGCCCGACGCGGCGTCGGTCGCGCGGTCGCGGATCAAGCCGGGCGACGCGGTCCTCTTCTTCAACTTCCGCGGCGATCGTCCGCGCGAGCTCACCAAGGCCTTCGTGCTCGACGATGCGGCGTGGGCGCGCGTCGAGGGTGCGCGGGAGGGCGCGCGGAAGGACTGGCGCGGCGGCTTCGACCGCGGCACGAGGCTCGGCGACCTCTTCTTCGCCACGCTCGCCGAGTACGAGACGGGACTGCCGGTCGAGGTGGTGTTCAGGCGCCCGGCGAGGATGAAGCACATCCTGGGCGAGTGGCTCTCGATCCACGGCGTGCGGCAGTTCCGCTGCGCCGAGACGGAGAAGTTCCCGCACGTGACCTTCTTCTTCAACGACTACCGCGAGGAGCCGTTCGAGGGCGAGTCGCGCACGATCGTGCCGAGCCCGAAGGAGGTCGCGACCTACGACCTGAAGCCCGAGATGAGCGCGGCGGGCGTGTGCGACGCGGTGCTCGCGCGGCTCGCGTCGGCCGACTGCGAGCCGGTGATCATCGTGAACTTCGCCAACGGCGACATGGTCGGGCACACCGGGAGCCTCGAGGCGACGGTGCGCGCGGTCGAGGTGGTCGACGGATGCGTGGGCGCGATCGTCGACGCGGTGCTCGCGCGCGGCGGAAGCGCGATCGTGACCGCCGACCACGGCAACGCCGAGGAGATGTGGGACCCGCGCGCGAACTGTCCGCACACCGCGCACACCAGCTACACCGTGCCGTGCTCGGTGGTGGGCGAGGCGTTCCGCGGCCGGCGCCTGCGCGGGGACGGACGCCTCGGCGACCTCGCGCCCACGCTGCTCGAGATGATCGGACTCTCGAAACCCGCGGAAATGACGGGCAATTCGCTGCTTGCGTGATCGGGCTCGGGTAGACTGCGCCCCTTATGGCATTGCCGCAGATCGCGATCGTGGGACGCCCCAACGTGGGCAAGTCGAGCCTCTTCAACCGGCTCGTGGGGCGTCGCGTGTCGATCGTCGACCCGACTCCGGGCACGACGCGCGACCGCGTGACGCAGCTCGTCGAGATCCTCCCGCCGACCGACCTGCCGTACGACCGCGCCCGTGACGCGGCGCCCAAGCTGGCGGAGCTCGTCGACACCGGCGGCTTCGGCGTCTACATGGCCGAGGGCGGGCGCTTCGACGACGCGGGCGCGGACCTCGCGACCCTGACGCCGCAGATCGAGCAGCAGATCCGCGCCGGCGTGCAGGGCGCGCAGCTGATCCTGTTCGTGATCGACGCGCAGACGGGCGTGACCGGGCTCGACGAGCGGATCGCGCGGCTGGTGCGCGAGGCCGGCCGGGCCGACCGCGTGATGCTCGTGGCCAACAAGGTCGACGACGACAGCTGGATCGCGGCCGCGCAGGACGCGTGCAGCCTCGGGTTCGGCGAGCCGGTGATGACCAGCGCGTCGAGCGCGTTCGGCAAGCGGGCGTTCCTCGAGGAGATCTACACGCGCCTGCCCGAGTGGGTCGAGCCGGTGGTCGACCCCGAGATGAAGATCGCCATCGTCGGCCGCCGCAATGCGGGCAAGTCGACGCTCATCAACGCGCTCGCGGGCGAGCCGCGGGTGATCGTGAGCGAGATCGCCGGCACCACGCGCGACTCGATCGACGTGCGCTTCGAGCTCGACGGGCACGCGTTCATCGCCATCGACACCGCGGGCGTGCGCAAGCGCAAGAGCTGGGCCGACGACATCGAGTACTACTCGCACCAGCGCGCCAAGGAGGCGATCTCGCGCGCCGACGTGTGCGTCCTCCTGCTCGACGCGCGCGAGGAGGTCACCCAGATCGAGAAGCGGCTCGCGCTCGCGCTGATGGAGGAGCACAAGCCGACCGTGATCGCGGTCAACAAGTGGGACCTCGTCGAGGCCAAGCTCAAGACGAGCGACTACATCGACTACCTGACCCAGGAGCTGTTCGCGCTCGACTTCGCGCCGCTGGTGTTCATCTCGGCGGCCGGGTCCAAGGGGATCGGCGAGCTCGTCAAGGTGTGCTCGAACCTCTACGCGCAGGCGAACCACCGCGAGACCACGGGCCGCCTGAACTCGGCGATCCGCTCGATCCTGGCCGAGCGCGGCCCGAGCTCGCGGCTGGGCACCAAGGCCAAGATCTTCTACGTCTCGCAGATCGCGACCGCGCCGCCGACCATCGCCATGGTGGTCAACAAGCCCGACCTCTTCGAGGGCCAGTACGAGCGGTACCTGGTGAACCAGCTGCGCGAGATGCTGCCGTTCTCGGAAGTGCCGATCAAGATGGTCTTCAGCGAGCGCAAGCGCCTCACGCCCGAGGAGCTCAAGAGCCGCAAGCGCGCGGGCGTCGAGGTCCCCGACGGCGAGCTCGGCGAGGACGCCGGCTTCGGCGACTGATCGCCGCGGGGGGCACCGCGGGTCGGGGCGCCCGCTACACTTGGCGCTCGATGTCGATCTTCCCACTGCCGATGTTCGAGCGCGATGCGGACCCGAAGTTCCGCGACGGACTTTCCGACGAGGAGATCTACGCGCGGCTCAAGCCGCCGACGTCGATCGTGGTGAAGTTCGGGCGGATGAAGCTCGTGGGCGAGTACCCGTACCGCGGCGACGCGAAGCCGGGCTGCGGGTCGAAGCTCGTCATCCGGACCTTCCGCGCGGTCGAGATCGCGGAGATGCTGACCACGACCTGCTCCAACTCGGGCTGCGGCAAGAGCGTGTCGCGGTCGGAGATGCTGAACTACATCGAGAACTCGGGCGGGCGCGACTACCCGTTCCAGACCAACGGCGAGATCCTCCGGGTCGCGACCGTCGAGGACCTGAACCGCGCGGCGGCGTGCACCGACAAGGCGCGCGGGTCGCTGGCGCGGGTGCGCGAGATGGCGGCCGAGGCGAAGTTCCCCGCGAAGATCGTGGACCTCGAGCTCACGCTCGACGAGTCGCTGCTGCTCGTCTACTACCTGTGCGACGAGCGGATCGACTTCCGCGAGCTGGCGCAGTCGCTGGCGCGCGAGTTCGGCTGCCGGATCGAGATGCGCCAGGTGGGCGCGCGCGACGAGGCGCGGCTGGTGGCCGACTACGAGCGCTGCGGGCAGCACTGCTGCTGCAAGAACTTCCTCAAGGTGCTCAAGCCGATCTCGATGCGGGCGGCCAAGATCCAGAAGGCCACGCTCGATCCGCTGAAGATCTCGGGGCGCTGCGGCCGCCTGATGTGCTGCCTGCGCTACGAGGACGCGACCTACGAGGAGCTCCGCAAGCGGCTTCCCAAGAACAAGTCCCGCGTGGGCACGGCCGAGGGGCCGGGCACCGTGGTCGACACCAAGATCCTCGTGCAGCTGGTGCTGGTGCGGCTCGACCCCGCGCCTGGCGAGCTCGGATACGGCCGCGAGATCGCGGTGCCGGTCGAGGAGCTGATGGATCCCGACAAGTGTCCGGCGCCGGGCACCGTGACCTCGTCCGACCCGATGCGCGGCATGAGCACGCGTTCGGTCAAGGAGAAGCTGGCGGCCGAGCGCAGCACCAAGCTGGCGAAGCAGGACCGCTTCCGCGACGCGAGCATCGCGAAGGACGGCGACAAGCAGGCCGGCGGCAGGAAGGACGACTCCCGCGGCGAGCGCGGGCAGGCGCGTGGCGATCGCAAGGGTCCGCGGGGCGGTAGGCCGAGCGGGGCCGGGGCGCCCAGCGTGCCCGGGGCGCCCAGCGCACCGGGTGATGGTGCGGCGGACCTCGCCGACGCCGCGACCGCGGGTGTCGGCGCCGAGGGCGTCGACCAGTCCGCGGCCGGAGGCGATGCGCCCACCAAGAAGAAGCGCCGTCGCAAGCGCAAGAAGGGTGGCGCGGGCGCGGTCGACGCGAACGGCGCTCCCATCGCGGGCCCCGAGGGGCGTGCGGGCGCGGGTGGCCGTCCGGGCGGACGCGACGATGCCGCGGGCAACCCCGCCGGCGCGCGCGACTCGGATGCCGACGACGACGGCGACGACTCCTCCGATGGGGACGACGATGCGCCGGATTCCGGCGGCGGCGCGGCTGGAGGCGCGGCTGGAGGCGCGGCTGGAGGCAGGGGTGGTGGCGCGACCGGCGCCGCCGGCGATGGTCCGCGTCGGAAGAAGCGTCGGCGCAAGCGCAGGCGCGGCGGTCCCGATGGTGCGGGCGGCGGCGGGGGAGCCTCCGGCGGCCCCGATTCCAGCACGCCGCAGGCCTGATTGGCCGATGGACAGGCCCTGACCGAGCACGACGCATGACGCACCCGACGCCACAGCCGACGCCAGAGCCGACGCCAGATTCGTCCTCCGAATCGAAGTACGTGCCCTCGTCCTACACGCCTTCGTCCTACACGCCCTCCTCGTACACGCCGTCATCGGCGGCGCCCAAGTCGGGCGCGAGCCCCGAGAAGGGGAGGACCGCGGCGGCGAGGCCGGAGGAGGAGACGAACGTCGTCGAGACGCTGCAGTCGCTGATCGTCGCGTTCGCGCTGGCGATGAGCGTGCGCAGCTTCGTGACCGAGGGGTTCGTGATTCCCACGGGCTCGATGGCGCCCACGCTGATGGGCGCGCACCTGCGCATGACGAGCCCGGCGACGGGCTACTCGTATCCGATCGACGCCGGTCCGGCCGCCGACGCGCGCCGGCAGCTGGGGCCGAACTACCGCGACTTCGGGCGCGGCGTGTTCGACCCGATGCTGTCGGTGAACGATCCGCTCGGGCAGGTCGGCAACGAGACCGTGCTGCGCGAGGCGCGCATGGGCGACCGCGTGCTGGTGCTCAAGTACCTGTACGCGTTCAGCGAGCCGAAGCGCTGGGACGTGGTCGTGTTCAAGAACCCGACCGATCCGAACGGCGACGCGAACTTCATCAAGCGCCTGGTCGGGCTGCCCGACGAGCAGCTGCTGATGGTCGACGGCGACATCTTCACCGCGCCGCTCGGGGCCGACCGCTCGAAGTTCGGCATCCAGCGCAAGCCCGAGATGGTGCAGCGCGCCGTCTGGCAGGAGGTCCACAGCTCCGACTACACGCCGGTCGATCCGGCGCTGGTCGCGAAGGTGTGGGGCCGTCCGTGGGCGGGCGTGCCGTGGGAGGCGACCGGGTTCGACCTCGGCGCGAAGGGCAACGCGCGCGCGTGGCGGCACGATGGAGCGGGTCCGGCGAGCCTGTTCTGGCGCTGGGACGCGATGCAGATCAACGACTTCACGCCCTACAACCTGTGGCGCGACATCCCGCTGTCGCAGCGCTATCCGGTGAGCGACGTCCGCGTGTCGATGGCGATCGAGGCGGAGCAGCCGGAGAAGCTGGCGGCGAACTACCTGCTCGAGACCCGCCGCCGCGCGATGCACTTCTCGCTTGCGGGCGGCAAGGCCTCGCTGCGCATCGAGCGCGCGAAGGAGTCGGCCACCGACGCGACCGAGGTGCTCTCGGAGGCGTCGGAGGAGTTCGAGCTGCCGCCCGCGGGCGTGCAGTGCGACGTCGAGTTCTGGCATGTGGACCAGCGGCTGTCGATCTGGGTCAACGGCCGCGAGGTCGTGGCGCTCGAGTACGCCTTCGACTCGCTCGAGGACCGGCTGACGAGTTCGTTCAACGGACGCACCGTCGAGGACTACCTGCGCACCGCGACCGTGCAGCAGCCGACGCCGCCGAGGATGCTCGTGCGCTTCGAGGGTTCGCCGCTGACGGTGCACCGCGTGCGCGTCGACCGCGACCTCTACTACCGGCCCGCCACGCTGCGCGAGGACGAGTTCAACCAGCCCGAGGAGAACGGCCTGCCGATCGGCGGCGCCGCGTTCGGCACCGACTTCAGCAAGCCCGCGGTGCTCGAGGCCGACCAGTTCATGATGTGCGGCGACAACAGCGCGGCCAGCCGCGACTCGCGCCTGTGGGGTCGGCCGAGCCCGCTCGTGACCAGGCTGTTCGGCGAGGACGCGCCGTTCATCGTGCCGCGTCCGCTGCTGCTCGGGAAGGCGTGGTGCGTGTACTTCCCCGCGCCCGTGAGCCCGATGGCGAACCTGCCCAAGGTGATGCCGGACTTCGGCGAGCTGCGGTTCATCCGCTGAGGTGAGCTGCGCGCGTCCGGGTGGGCGTGATCGTCGGGTCATCCGTTCCGCAGGCTGTGCCTGCGGGCACTCGCGATGGGGCACTCGGGACGGTGGGGTTCACGCGGCGAGGCGCTGGAGGCGTTCGATGGTGGTGCGGGCGGATTCGCGCGCGCGGTCGAGGTCGAACGGGGCGGCGACGTCGAGGCCCTCGAGGGGCGGTCCGGGGATCGTGCGCAGGCCTTCGCCTTCGCCGGCGGCGCGATCGCGGCGCTTGGCGAGGGCGTCGTGCGCGAGGTTCGCCTTGGCGAGCGCGTCGGCGTCGAACCAGGCGCGCATGTCGAGGAGCGCGCCGTGGTCGGGGCAGTCGCAGTCGGTGGCCGCGAGCGGAGCGTCGGGCGGGGCGACCGCGGCGACGAGGAACGCGATGTCGCGGGGGGCGAGGCGCGCGAGGCGTTCGGTGTCGGTGAAGTCGCGGCCGAGGCGCGCGCGCTCGGCGGCGGTG
>CAMBUI010000120.1 GCA_945870915.1 Candidatus Kuenenia stuttgartensis
GGGAGCGAGAGCAGCACCGTGCGCTGGTCGCGCGTGGGCGCGGGAAGCGACGGGGCGTCGGGGGTCGGCGCGTTCCGCTCGTCGCGCGCGATGCAGGGACAGGCCTGGTCGCACCGGCACGCGTCGCCGCAGCAGCCGGAGCGCTGCGGAATGGCGGAGGTGGAGGCCGCGGCGGAGTCGCGTGCGAAGGCTGGCGCGGCGCCGAGACCGCGCGCAGCCGCGGGGAACGACGCGTCGGCCTGCGCCTGCGTCAGCGCGCCGAACGCGGGCGCAAGGAGCGCCGCGACGGCAAGCAGGAGCGCGGTCAGGCGGGAGGCCATGGAGACGCGAGTATAGACCAGCGGGGCGTTCGGACCGAGCCCCGATCCTCAGCCTTCAAAGTTCAGCCTTCAAGGACGGCGTCGAGGTCGGCGTTCGAGAGCGACCAGCCCGCGCGGGGCGCGGGGTGCCAGTGCGCGATCGGATTGCCGCCGCCGAAGGTGCGGCGGCCGAAGTCGTAGGTGATCGGTCGCTGGGCGCGGGCGGCGACGGTGCCGCTCAGGACGAGTTCGTTGAGCACCGACGAGCGCCCGAAGGCGCACTGCGGCCGGTCGGCGGCGGACGAGTCGCCGGAGCGCCAGGCGCGGATCGCGTCGAGCCATTCGCGGTGGTGCCCGGGCGACGCCTCGATCGGCGAGACCGCGGGCCGCGGTTCGGCGGCCAGCGCGCCCGGGGTGATCAGGAACTCGCCGTAGTTCGCCCAGAGCCAACCCTTCGTGCCCTGGAACACCATGTTGAAGCGGCCGTGGTAGTCGACCTTGTCCTTGGCGCCGAGCTCCTGCGCGGTGGGGGAGATGCGGCCGTTGTCGAACCAGCGGAGCACGAGCGGGTCGGTGGGCTTGCCCTGTTCGTCGCGGGTGGGGATCGCCCACGACGCCTCGGTCCACTCGGGGCAGGCGACGCTGTCGACCTTGTCGACCGACGCGTGGATCTCGACCGCCCCGAGCCGCGCGCGGTCGAGGCCGAGCGCCCACACGGGCAGGTCGAGCATGTGGCAGCCCATGTCGCCGAGGGTGCCGGTGCCGTAGTCCCAGTACTTGCGCCAGTTGGCGGGATGGATGTTGGCGATGTAGGGATCGTCCTGCGCGGGTCCGAGCCAGAGGTCGTAGTCGAGGCTCCTGGGCGGCTCGGTCACGGGGCCGGTCGGCCCGCAGCACCAGCCCTTGTTCACCCAGCAGTCGCAGCTGGTCACGCGGCCGATCGCGCCCGCCCGGATGAGCTCGACCACCCGGCGGTAGTTCTCGGTGGCGTGGATCTGGGTGCCCATCTGGGTGGGCGTGCCCGCGGCGCGCGCGAGGTCGAGGATGCGGTGCGACTCCTCCACGGTGTGGGTGAGGGGCTTCTCGCAGTAGGCGGCGAGCCCGGCGCGCAGGGCGAGCGCGGTCGGGAAGGCGTGGGTGTGGTCGGGGGTCGAGACCAGCACGCCGTCGAGCCCGAGCTTGCGCCGGTCGCGGAAGAGCGCACGGAGGTCGGAGTAGACCGCGGCGCTCGCGACCCGCTTCGACCCCGCCTCGCGGGCGTTCGCGTCGACATCGCACAGCGCCACCACGCTGGCTCCGGCGCCGAGGAGGTCGCCGAGGTTGTCGGCGCCGCGTCCGGCGCAGCCGATGATCGCCACCCGGGGACCGGGCTGCGCGCCAGCCACCACGGCGGGCGCCTTCTGCGCCCCGGGCCTGCCGGTCGCGCAGCCGATCAGGGTCGGCGCGGCCAGGACCGCGGGAACGAGGGAGAGGAACTCGCGTCGGGATGGCGTGTGCGGCATACGCTGAGTGTCGCGCGGCGACGACCGCCGCGCAATGCATCGGGGCAGGGCAGGGGAGAAATCGTTGCGCGCGTTGTGCGGGCCGTGTTGCGTCGCGTTGTGCCGGTCTCATGCCCGGCACCCGACGGCGACCGGCGGCTGGTGCCTGCCCCATGCCTTGCACGGGGCATGGGTGTGTGCGTGCATGCGTGCGCGTCGCCCCTGCAAAGGGCGGCGTACCATGCACCTCCATGCTTCGCGAGACACAAGCCTCCGTCACACCGCGCAATCCGACCAGCGGCGCCCTCCGCGCCGCGATCCGCGGGGGCGCGCTCGCGCTGGTCCCGCTGCTGGCGTCGGCGCTGGCCGGCGGCTGCGCGTCCGCGCCCTCCGACCCGACGCTCCGGCCGCCGGGCGCGCCCACGCGCGTCTCGGGCGAGACGGTGGTGCGGGACCTCGACGGCTTCGACTTCGTGACCGGCTATCCCAAGCGCTTCCTCGAGCAGCGCGTCGCGTTCAACGCGGCGTGCGACATGTCGCGGCAGTCGCCCGACCGGCAGGCGGCGCGCGATGCGGCGCTGCTGTTCGAGCTCGCGAGCGCCGCGGGCAGCCCCGAGCAGTTCGCGGCGAGCCTGCAGGGGCGCTTCGAGCTCGTGCAGGTGCAGGCCGAGGGCGATGCGCTCGCCGCGGCGCGGGGCATGATGACCGGGTACGCGACGCCCGAGGTCTCGGTCCGGCTGCGGGAGGACGAGCGGTTCCGCTTCCCGATCTTCGGCGACCTGCGCGCGAAGCATCCCGGGCTGGCGAAGCTCCCGCGGCGCGAGCTGCTGGCGTCGAAGGAGGCGCGCGCCGAGGCCATCGCGTGGATCGACGATCCGCTGGCGTGGGCGCTCGTCGAGACCAACGGGTCGGCGCGGCTGACGATCGACGAGAGCACCGCGAAGGACGGACGGCGGAGCAGCATCGTGATCTCGCGGGTGGCGACCAACGACCGGCCGTGGACGAGCATCGGCCGCTGGCTCGCGAACCGCGGGCTGCTCGACGGCGCGACCTACACCTTCGCGGATGTCGCGGCGTCGTGCGCGGCGAATCCCGGCAAGGCCGTCGAGGCGGCGCTCGACAACGAGCGCGTCGTCTACTTCGAGAGGGTGGGCGAGGCGGCCTTCCCGCCGCCGTACGGGCTGCGCGGCGGCAAGCTGATGTCGGCGTACTCGTGCGCCGCGGACCAGAGCGTGTACCCGGCGGGAACCGTGCTCGTGATCGTCGAGCGCGAGGAGCCGGCGGCGGGCGATGCGTCGGGCGGCGGCGCGGTTCCCGCGGGCGACCCTGCGCCTGCGCCGCGGCGCGCGGCGCGGTTCCTGTTCGTGCACGATGCCGGCGGCGCGATCGTCGGGCCCGGCCGCGTCGACGTGTACTTCGGCGAGGGCACCGACGCGCTCCTTCGCGCGGGGCAGACGCGTTCGCCGGTCGAGGTCTACCGGCTGCGCGCGCGCGACTGACCGCGGCGACGCGCGTGCGCGCGGACGACGGGAACCGGATCCTGCCCATCTCGCCGCGCGGACCGCACCCCGCGCGGCCCATCGCGCGATGCAGACCCCACGACGCCGAAGACGAGATCGCCCATGCACCCCACGCCGACCGACACCGACCGATCCGCGGCCCCGCCGCGCGCCCGCATCTCGCCGCTGCTGGCCGCGTGCATCGCGCTGATCGCGCTCGCGCAGGGCGCGCTCTGGTGGCGCGCCGCCGCGTGGTATCCCGAGCTGCCCGCGCGGATCCCGATGCACTTCAACGCCGCGGGCACGCCCGACGGCTGGTCGGACAAGGGACCGATGTGGTTCCTGCTGCCCATCATCTCGCTGGTGCTGCTCGCGTTCCTCGGGGGAATCGCGCTGTGGCTCGGTGCGCTCGTCCGCAACGCGCCCGCGCTGGTGAATGTGCCGCGCAAGGACCTCTTTCTCAAGCTCTCGCCCGCGGGCCGGCTCGCGGTGGTGGCGCCGACGCGCGTCTTCCTCGCCTGGGTGATCGCGCTCGTGATGCTGCTCTTCCTGTACATCCTCGAGGGCTCGGCGCGCGTCGCGGTGCTGCAGGAGAAGATGCTGCCGTCGTGGCCGGTGTTCGTCTTCCTCGGGCTGGTGTTCTCGACGCTGCCGTTCTTCTACATCGCCACCATGCGGGCGGTCGACCGCGCCGCGCGCGACG
Organism: Candidatus Kuenenia stuttgartensis; assembly: GCA_945870915.1. Lineage (GTDB taxonomy): Bacteria > Planctomycetota > Phycisphaerae > Phycisphaerales > SM1A02 > QWPT01. The sequence goes on from CAMBUI010000120.1 coordinate 3,983, forward strand.
AGGGTTTGCTCGGTGCGACGGACGACGGGTCGTCATCGCGGCGATCGTCCGAGCCTCGGTCGCGGTGACGGGCCGCGGCCGCGCGCAGATGCGGCCTCCTGCAGGACTCGTGCAGATGCAGGCCTCGCGCAGGCCTCGTGCGTCGGACGGAACTCAGGCGTGCCGGCGCACCGCGCGCGTCGTGAGCGCGTTCGCCTCGGCCGCGTTGGCGCCGGTGAAGCGCTCGGCCGCGGGGTTCCACGCGAGGGGCTTGCCGATCTCGTAGCCGATGGTGCACAGCTGGCAGATGGTGGCGGTGCGGTGACCCGTCTCGGCGGTGCAGATCGGATCGCGTCCCTCGCGGATGGCGCGCAGGAAGTCGTCGATGTGCGAGGCGTTGCGCGGCAGGGCGGTCTCGCCCGCGCGGACGGGCTCGAGCAGCGTGGGATCGTCGGCGGCGGCGCGGTCCTCGCCGCGGTAGGCGCGCACATGGCCGCGCGAGCACTCGATGGTGCCCTCGCTGCCGTAGAAGGTGCAGTCGGTGTGGCCGCCGTGGATCATCTCGGTGCCGCTGGCGTAGACGAAGCGGAGGCCGGTCTTCGCGCCGTCGGCGGGCGGGATCACCTCGCGCGGGCCCGACTCGTCCATGCCGAGCGCCCACTGCGCGATGTCGAAGTGGTGCGCGCCCATGTCGGCGAGGCCGCCGTTGCAGTACTCGCGGTAGCGGCGCCAGTTGGGGTAGTTGCCGTGCATGCCGATCGGGCAGAGCTCGGCGTTGAAGGGGCGGAAGGGGGCCTGTCCCAGCCAGCCGTCCCAGTCGATCCCCTCGGGCAGCGGCTGCTCGGGGAGGTCGCACGGGACCGGCGGCGCGCCGACGCCGATGGTCACGCGCGAGACCTTGCCGATGCGGCCGTTGCGGACGGCCTCGGCGGCGCGCACGAAGTGGTGGCCGAACTCCGAGCGCTGCTGCGAGCCGGTCTGGAAGCGGATCTGCGTCGCGCGGGCGGCGTTGGCGATGGCGCGCCCCTCGGCGATGGTGAGCGAGAGCGGCTTCTCGCAGTAGACGTGCTTGCCCGCGAGCGCGGCGGCGATGGCGGGCTCGGCGTGCCAGTGGTCGGGGGTGGCGACGATGACGGCGTCGATCGCCGGGTTGGCGAGGATCTCGCGCCAGCTGCCGACCACCGCGCAGGCGCCGTTCTTGCGGCGCTCGTTGACCAGGCGCGCGCCCTCGGCCGCGCGGGCGGCCACCACATCGGCGACCGCGACGATCTCGATGCCCTCGTCGTCGAGGAATCCGCCGTGGAGCTCGCGCGCCCGCACGCCGAAACCGATGTAGGCGAGCGGCATGCGCTCGTTGGCGGCGGTGCGACGGGCCGGCTGCGCGCGTGCGGCGGGCGTGGGTGCGGCGGGCGTGGGCGCTACGGGCGTGGGCGCGGCCGCGCCGAGCGCGGTGAGTGCGGCCGCCGAGGCGGTGGCGGTGCGGACGAAGTCGCGGCGGGTGCACGGAGTCGGCATCGGGGCAGGCTACCACCGAGGGGATCGATGCGCGGCGTCGCGCGAACCGGCGTCGCCCGGCTCAGCCCCACTGCGACAGGAGCATCGCCATGTCCTGCGGGCCGACGACGCCGTCGCGCGTCAGGTCGGCGACGGGATCGGCGGTGCCCCACGCGCTCAGGAGGACGGCGATGTCGCGGGCGTCGACATGACCGTCGCCGGTGAAGTCGGCGGAAGGCTCGTCGCGCACGCGGAGCACCTCCACCGCGCCTGCGGGCGATGCGGAGCCCTTCGGCCCCGCGCTGCGCGGCGCGCCGACGAGCAGCTCGTCGCCTGCGAGCGCGAGCGCGCTGCCGGTGCCGCGGAGCACGCCCGCGGCGGTGGTGTCGGCCGAGGCCGCGAGGGTGGCGGGCGTCCAGCGTCGCGTCGAGTCGCGGCGGAAGAGGTAGGTCGCGCCGTCGGATCCGGTCGCGGCGTCGATACGGTCGGGCGCGCCGACGGCGAGCAGCGCGCCTCGGAGCGCGAGCGTGCGGCCGAAGCCGATCTCGCCGGTGATCGCGAGCGGTGCCACGCGGTCGGGCGGAACCAGCGCGGCATCGTGCTGCCACGCGCCCTGCGCGTCGCGCAGGAAGACATGCGCCGCGCCGATCCGGTCGCCGTCCGCGCCGAACGCGCGGGGCGCGCCGACCACGACGGTGTCGCCCTGGATCGCCACGGCCGTGCCGAAGAGTTCCGACGCGTAGGCCTGCGGCGGCCACAGTTCCTGCTCGAGCGTCCACGCGCCGGTCGCGGCGTTGCGGCGGAACACGCTCGCCGAGCCGCCGCCGAGCGGGCCCGTGCCCTGGAGCGAACTGGGCGTGCCGACCACGAGCAGGTCGCCGTGCAGCGCGACCGCGCTGCCGAAGTGCTGGCTGTAGGGGGTGTCGTCGGCGAGCGTGGCCACGCGCGTGTAGAGGCCGTCCTCGTCGAGGTCGTAGATCGCGACGCTGCCCGACTCGGGGCCGCTGATGCCGAAGTCCCAGGTCGAGCCGACCGCGAGCCTGCTGCCGTCGAGCGCGATGGCGCCGCCGAAGCGGCCGCCCGCCGTCGGCGCGATGACCTGCTCGACGACCCACGACGACTTCGCCCGCCGGAACAGCGTGACCGCGCCGCAGGGCGCGCGATCGGGCGCGCCGACCGCGAGGCGCGTGCCCGACACCGCGACCGAACTGCCGAACCGCTCGCCGAAGCGCGGATTCACCGCGCGCAGCACCTGCGCGCTGCGCCAGCCCTTCGCGGTGCGCTCGAGCACGACCGCGGCACCGGGGGTCGCCTGTCCCGCGAGCAGCGACTGCCGCGCGCCGACGACCGCGACGCCGCCGTCGGCGGCGATCGCCTCGCCCATGGCGACCGGCGTGAAGCCCTTCGCAGGCAGCCACGCGAGCGTCTCGACGCGCACGACCCCGGTGTCGACGCAGTCGGAGGCGCCGTCGCCGTCGGAGTCGGTCTCGGGTGCTCCGCAGCCGCATTGGCCGGCGGTGACCTTCGACGGGTCGTCCGCGCACTCGTCGGCCGGACCGTCGAGGGTGAGGGTGAAGAAGTGCGTCTCGGCGAACCGCGCCGCGTCGCCGAGGCGGCCGCACTCGATGCGTGCGCGGAAGGTGACCGCGGCCGCCGGATCGGTGACGAACTGCGCGATGAGCACGCGGCCCGCCGCGTCGGGCGCGGTCTGCGGCGAGGCGAGTCCGTCGGTGGGGAACCAGCCGAGCCCCGGCGTGGTCGTCCCGCGGAAGTCGGGCTGCGCCGACGCGAATCCGGGTGCGCCCCAGCAGTGGTCGGGCGAGGTGCGCCCGTCGGAGGCCGCGCCCGCGTCGCCGCCGGCGAGCACGAAGCTGTCGACCGCCGCGGCGTCGGCCGCGTGCGTCGCGCTCCAGCTGCCGAACGCCGTCGCGTCGGTGAACCCGGTCGCGGCGTCGTTGTGGAAGAAGGTCGCGTTGCCGACGACGGGCATCACGCCCGCCACCGAGGCGAGCCGAAGGCCCGGCTGCAGCACGCGCGCGTACACGCGGTGCACCGCGGCGGCGCCGTCGCCGAAGGGCTCGAGCGCGCTCACGACCTCGATGGTCGCGACATCGGCGCCCGCCGGCCGCGCCGCAGCGAATCCCGCGGTGCATGCGGCCACCGAGAGGCACAGCGCCCCCGCGCGGAGTCGATTCGTTTCCCCTGTGTGTCGAAGCATGGTCGTCCTGTCCGTCGGCCGAATCATGGCGCGGGACGGTCGCGAGGCAAGCGGCGCCCCGTGAATGGGCGCGCCCCGCGCCGATCGCGCGCGGTTATGAGGCGAATGAAAGCGCCCCGCGGATGCGGGGCGCCGGGGGGGTGCGTGGGATGTGCCGCGGGGCGGGGACTGGCTTCGCGGGCACGGCACGGCGAGGCGTGCGCGGTCGTCATCCCTCGAATCTAATGCGGGATCGAGGCGAGTCACGCGGGTTCGCCTCGGGATTGCCTCGGGATTGCCCCGAGTTCGCCTCGGGATTGCCTCGGCTTGACCTTTTCGCACCGAGGGAGTCCGATGTGCCGATGCCGCAACCGCTTCGAACGCACGACGACTTCATCGGCTCCGCCTTTCCGCGCACGGGCGCCGCGTACGCAGGGCCGCTCGCGCTCGTGGCGCCGCTCGCGCTCGTGGCGCTGCTCGCCGCGGCGCCGTTCACGCCCGGATGCGCCTCGCGCGCGGACGGCACCCCCGCGCAGACGCGCGCGACCGAGCAGCCTGCACCGGTCCGCGCAGCAAGGCTCTTCGACGCCATGCCCTTCGACACCTGGCGCCCGCTCGGCGCACCGGCCCGGTTCGAGCTCGTCGACGCGACCGACGGCGGGTCGCCCACCCTCGTCGGACGCGGTCCGATCCCGTCGAACGGCTTCCTCGCGAGTCCGCGCGAGTTCGGCGACTTCCGGCTCGCGGTCTCGGTCAAGCTCGGGTCGCCCGACAACCCGCGCGGCGACAAGATGAACTCCGGCATCCAGATCCGCTCCGCCGAGAAGGACGGCACCGTCGCCGGCCTGCAGGTCGAGGTCGATCCCACCAAGCGCGCGTGGTCCGGCGGCATCTACGACGAGCGCGGCCGCGCGTGGCTCGCGAACCTCGAGGGCAACGACGCCGCGCGCGCCGCGTTCCGCCACGGCGAGTGGAACCGCTACGAGATCGAGTGCATCGGTCCGCGCATCCGCACCCGCGTGAACGGCGTCGCCTGCGCGGAGTGGTTCGATCCGATCGTGTCGGGACTGCTCGCGTTCCAGGTGCACGGCGGACCCGCGTGCGAGGTGGCGTTCGCGGCGCCCATGCTCGAGGTGCTCGGCGCCCACGCATGGATGCCGCTCGCCGAAGGCGTGGATCCGGCCGCCGCGCCCGCACCCGGCGCACCTTCCGTGTGGCAGTGCGCCGTCGACGCCGCGACGCGCGGGGTGCGCGTCGAGGTCGGCGGCGCGGGACAGCTCACGATCCTCGACGCGCGCGGCGG
>CAMBUI010000121.1 GCA_945870915.1 Candidatus Kuenenia stuttgartensis
CCCTTTGTAATCGACTGCGTCGAACAGGATGCCGCCGTTGTAGGGGTGGTGTTTGCTCCGAAGGTGACTCTCGCACGGGATGCCTGGATCGACATCGGACGCCGCGATTCGAAACCGCGTGCCTCGAATGTCGGTGATGATGCGGCGAAGGTCAGCGGCTGCGGGCGCTTCGTCGCGGTACTCCAGGGGTCGTTCATCCGAGTGTTCGAGACGGCTGGGCGGTTGGAGATTGCCTTTGTCGCGGTTCCGGCCGCCAGCTGCGCCGATGCCGCGCGCGCGGAGGAGCCACCGCGAGGTGAATCGCCGGTCGTTCGCTTCGCGTTCTCCCGAGCTGGATACCGAATCTACTTAGCCGTGGGGAGCCAGTGCTTCGCGTGGGATTTCCTCGAGAGCACCGAACCAGTGCCCTTCACAGGGCACGACCAATCCGACAGGAGGGGAGATCTAGACATGGCGGCCGAGTTCGACGCCCTCGCGGCGTCGGCGATCTCCAGTGATGGCAGCGGAATGGTGGCGGTGTACGGCGCATTGCTCGATGGAAGTCGACTGCAGCTCCTGGATTCGAGAACGAGCGACAAGTACTATCGGGCCGTTAGCTGTTGGAAACTCAACTGTTGGAACCTGTGCGTGGCGGCGGTTGCGGCACACAATGTCGGAGTGCTTGACGGCGCGGGATCAGTGGAAAGCACGTGGCATCCGTACGGACCGCGGGGTGAAGCGTGGTGCCGTGAGGTTCGTGCGAGGGTCTTCAGCTCGCCCGTGCCTTGCCAAGGCGGGTTTGAGAAGTCGGCGGCGAGAGGCTTCGCGTTCGCACACGAAGTTTCTTGGCTCTCGGGGCCCCGCACGCTGGACCTCGCCCTGACCTGCGATCCCGTCCCCCCAACGGAACCGCCCGCCGCGTAGCGCGCGCGCAACCCGCCCAGCCACAGCACCCCGCACAGACCTCACAGCCCGCACCTGCGCCTCCGCGCGGGTGCGGGTTGTGTCTTCAGTGGGGGGCGCGGACCGTCGAAATAGAGGCGCCCGCGCAAGGATTGCGTCGGGGGAGACCCGCATGGAATCATCAGCCGACCATCGTCCCTTCGGCGACGGTGCCATCCCAGCACGCTCGGGATCGAGCGACGAGACGCTGCCCATGGGCGAGACGTCCGGCGGCGACCATTCGTCGGTGCTCGGCCATTCCAACGGCCACTCCCACGGCCATTCGCACGGGTCGCACCACAGCACCCCGACCAGCTGGTCGCAGCGGCAGCACGCCGTGCGCGACGGCGTCGAGTCGGAGGGCGACCTCGTGGGCGACTACAAGCTGCTCACGCGGCTCGGGACCGGCGGCTTCGGCACCGTATGGCTCGCCAAGCGCGTGTGCGACTTCGACCAGATGGTCGCGATCAAGGTCGTGAAGCCGGGGATGGACACCAACTCCGTGATCGAGCGCTTCCGCCAGGAGATGCAGCTGCTCGCGCTGATGGACCACCCGCACATCGCGAAGGTGTTCGCCGCCGGCACCACGCCGGGGGGCAGGCCGTTCTTCGTGATGGAGCGCGTCGATGGACAGCCGCTCACGCGCTACGCCGACGAGCACCGCCTCACGCTCGAGGAGCGCCTGCGCCTGTTCCTGCAGGTCTGCGACGCGGTGCAGTACGCGCACTACAAGGAGATCGTGCACCGCGACCTCAAGCCGTCGAACATCCTCGTGGCACCCGACGGCAACGGCGGCGCCAACGCGAAGGTGATCGACTTCGGCATCGCCAAGGCGCTCGCGCGGCCGGCGCACGAGGGCGGCGCGGCGGCCGAGTCGGGCCAGATGATCGGCACCTTCGAGTACATGAGCCCGGAGCAGGCGAGCGGCAGCGACGACATCGACGGCCGCAGCGACGTCTACTCGCTGGGCGTGATCCTGTACGAGCTCCTCGTGGGCGCTCCGCCGCTCGAGGCGAAGCAGCTCCGCCGCAACACCCGCGCCGAGATCCAGCGCATCATCCGCGAGCAGGCGCCGCAGACGCCGTCCGAACGGCTGGCCGCGCTGATCGCCGCCGGCGGGGACGCCGCCCGGCGCAACGCGCAGCTGCGGCGATCGACCCCGGCCCGCCTCGCGTCGGTGATCGGCCGCGAGCTCGGCTGGATCCCGATGAAGGCGATGCGCAAGGACCGCGAGGCGCGCTACGCGACGCCGCAGGCGCTCGCCGAGGATGTGCGCAGCTTCCTCGCGGGGGACGCGGTGGCCGCGGTGCCGCCCACGCCGGGCTACCGGCTGCGGAAGCTGGTGCGCACGCACCGCCTCGCGATGACCATGAGCGGGTTCGCGCTGGTCGCGGTCGCGTCGATGGTCTTCCAGATGGTCGCGACCAACACGCGGGCCGAGATGTACGCCGACGACGGCGTGCACTGCTGGTTCCGCGTGGCGAAGGGCGACATGCCCGAGTTCATCCTCGACCGGACGGCGCAGGACCCGCGCGTGACCGAGCAGGCGCTCCGCAGCGCCGAGTCGAACCAGCGCGCGATCGTCGAGTCGCTGCTGCGCGAGCGCGACCACGAGTACGAGCGCCTGTCGACCTACAACAAGCGGCTCGCCCCTCGGGCGTCGGAAGGCGCCGCGGGCGGCGGACGCGAGGCGGGCTCCGCTTCGGCGGCGGCAGGTGCAGCGGCCGCGGGCGCCGCCGCCGACCCATCGGCCGGCGATGCTCCCGCGGGCGAACCGCCGGAACAGGTCGAGGAGCTCTACCGCCTCAAGCGCGTCTGCCTCGACGAGATCAACGTCGTCGAGCGCGAGCTCGCCGCGGCCTACGCGCGCCACGCGTGGTTCCTCTTCTGGCTCGGACAGCCCGCCGAGGCGCTCGCGGCCCAGCGGCTTGCGGCGCCCGACGAAAGCAAGCTCACCCGGGCGCAGCGCGAACTGCACTCAGAGGCGCTCGACTTCTACGAGAACCATGTTCCCGGCGACCAGCCGCCCGCGACCTGGTCGCTCGCCGCGCCGTGGGGCGGCAAGGTCACGCTCCGCAAGTCGCGCGGCTGAGCGCCGTCACTTCGCGGGCTTGCGCGACTGCGGGTAGAGCAGCACCCGGTCGTGGCACAGCAGCACCACGTCGTCGGCGCCGTCGCCCGTGAGGTCGGCGACGATGGCCATGCTCGGCTCGTACTCGCGCGGCTCGCCGCCCTGGAACAGGCGCGACTCGAACACCTTGAAGCGCGTGATCGGCAGCAGCCGCCCCGCCTCGCTGAAGCTGAGGACGCCGAGCGACTGCTCGCCCGCGTCCAGCACGAGCACATCGAGGAAGCCGTCGCCGTTGACATCGCCGGCGGCGAGCTCGTGGTCGACCTGCTGCAGGCGGTCGCCGCGGTAGCTGGCGAGCTCCTCGAGCGCGAGGCGCTTGCCGTCGAGCTGGGCGATGGCGAAGCCGTCGTCGCCCACCAGCATGACATCGGTGCCGTCGGCGCCGGTGAACGCACCCGCGCGCACCGGGCCGAACTTGAATCCGTTGACCGCGTGCTCGTCGGCCTGCGACCAGGTTCCGCCGGCGTCCTTGCGGAACTCGGCGAGGGCGCCGTTCTCCTTGTCGCTCGCGACCAGCGCGTCGCCGCGCACGGTGAGCGCGACCAGCTTGGCGTCGGCGCGCGAGGCGTTCATCTGCGCGACCACCTGCCAGCCCGGGGGCGTGGCGGCGGGGGCGTAGCGCAGCGCGCGGATGAAGTTGCGGTCGGCGATCACGAGCTCCTTGCGGCCGTCGCCATCGACGTCGAAGGCGACGGAATTGCCGGCGTTCGCCGCCTGCGCGAGGCCGAACTGCGCCATGTCCTTCGACTCGCGCAGCTCGAACGCGCGCTTGCCGTCCTTCTCGACGGCCTGCAGCATCGACATCGGCTTGTCGGCGGTGAACAGCAGGAGGTCGACCTTGCCGTCCTGGTCGGCGTCGAGGTCGAGGATGGCGTCGGGACCCTTCACCAGCGAGCCGAGCTTGACCACCTCGGCGGTCGCGGCGCCGTCGACCGGCAGGAGCTCCATCTGGTAGTTGCGGCCGTCCTTGGTGACCACCGCGACGCGCGGGCCCGACTCGAGCCGCACGAGCGAGAGCACGGCGGGCACCGAGCCCGGCGTGAGCGGCATCGCGACCGGGAACGACAGCGCGCCGTTCTGCCACGACGAACGGCCGACCACGCCTTCCTTCTCGGAGAGGACGAAGACCTCGTCGCCGGGCTTGCCGTCGACATCGCCCGCGGCGATCGCGTCGAGCTCGGCGAAGCTCGGCTGCGAGACGCCTGGCTGCAGGCCGCGGCCCTTCTGCTGGCGGAACACCGTGACCGCGCTCGACGCGGGGTCGGTCGCGAGCACGTCGACGAGCCCGTCGCCGTCGACGTCGGCGACCGCGAACGACCGCTTCTTGCCGCCCTTGGTGGAGAAGACCTCGATCGACGCCTCGCGCGAGCCCGCGGCGTCCTCGACGAGCTCCTCGATGACGATGCGCTTGCTCTGGCGCTCGATGCGCGCGAGCACATCCTTGCGCGCGCCCGGAAGGCGCATGGCGGCGACCTCGCGCAGCGGCGGCATCTCGAAGCGGCGCTGCGCGCCGAGGCGCGCGGTCGGGCCGGCCTTCGTCTCCTCGACGCTCGCGAGCCAGAGGCGCACGGGGGCGGTGTTGTCGGGCGCGACGCCCACGAGGTCGTTGTGGCGGTCGCCGTCGAAGTCGCCCACGACGAGCGCAACCACCGGGTCGCCCGTGCCGAGCTCGACGGCCTCGCCGAGCTTCGATCCGTCGAGCGGCCACACGGTGACCTCGCCGCCGACGATCGCCGCGAGGTCGGGCCTGGCGTCGCCGATCAGGTCGGCGATCACGAATCCGTCGCGGCTCTGGGTGAGGCCCTTCTGCGGGATGCGGCGCTCGACCTCGAACTGGCCGGGCTTCGACTGACGCAGGAAGACGATCGTGCCGGGCTGGCCCGCGTACACGAGGTCGAGCATGCCGTCGCCGTTGAAGTCGAACGGCACGATCGCGTTGACCTCGTGCGACACCGGGACCTCGACGCGCTTGAAGCGCCAGTGCGGGGGAACCTCGTTGACGCCGCCTCCGACCTCGACCGGGTCGTCGGGCGACGCGTCCTTCTTCTGGAGGTGGAGCTCGATCCTGCTCTTGAAGTTGTTCGCCGCGATGAGGTCCATCCGGCCGTCGCCGTCCATGTCGGCGGTCGCGATCGGACCCGCGTTGGGGTCGATCTTCACCACCTCGAGTCCGTCGAACCCGAAGTAGGAGGCGGCGTTGGTGTCCTGCGGGTGCGCGGAGGCCGCGGCCGCGATCGCAGCGGCGGCGGTGAGGGCGAGCAGGGGCGTGGACGGCATCGGGTGGGACTTCATGCGAGGTTCCGCGGGAATCTGTCATGCGGCGCGGGGGCCGCGAAGCGGCGGGTATAGTAGGGACTCCGCCAACGGGCCGAAGCTCATGAACCCCAATAGATCCAACCCGATCCTCCGCCTCCTCGCGATCCCGGCGTCCGCCGCGCTCGCCGCCGTCCTCGCAGCCGCGGTCGCCACGGCGCCCTCGGCCGCCGACATCGTCAAGCTCAAGAGCGGGGCGGCCGTCGACGGCACCGTGCTCAAGCGCAGCGACCGCCGCATCTGGGTCGACGTCGGTCCCGACGTGCTCAGCTTCGACATGAACGACGTCGCGAGCGTCGAGAGCTCGAGCGCCGGCGCGAGCGTCGAGACCAAGCAGGACACGCTGTTCTCCACCGCGACCGGGCTCGCCGAGCTCCCCCCGCGCGAGCAGGCGAAGATCCTCGGACCCGCGGTGATCAAGGTATCGACGCCGGGCGGCCTCGGCTCGGGCGTCATCCTCTCGCGCGACGGGTACGCGATCACCAACGCCCATGTGGTCCAGGGCGAGACCAACCTGCGCGCGACCGTGTGGTTTGCGCAGGCCGACGGCACGCTCAAGCGCACCGACATCGACGACGTCGAGCTCGTCGCGATCAACAACCACATCGACCTCGCGCTCATCAAGATCAAGCATCCCGACGGCAAGGACTTCCTGTTCGCGCCGGTGCAGGACGCCGAGAAGCTCGAGATCGGCCAGAACGTCTTCGCCATCGGCAATCCGCTCGGCCTCGAGCGCACGCTCACGCAGGGCGTCGTCTCGACCACGCAGCGCAGCTTCGACGGGCTCACCTACATCCAGACCGACACGCCGATCAACCCCGGCAACTCGGGCGGTCCGCTCTTCAACACCAAGGGCGAGGTGATCGGCATCACCAACATGGGCATCCGCGGCGGCGAGGCCCTCGGCTTCGCGATCCCCGCGCGCTATGTGAAGGACTTCATCCGCAATCGCGAGAGCTTTGCCTACGACCGCAACAACCCGAACTCGGGCCACAACTACCAGAAGCCCCCGACCCGCCAGCAGGAAGGCGCACCGCCGAGCCTGAAGGACGGCAGTGCGGGCAACGGGCGGCCCACGGGCGGCGCCTGAGCGGGGCGTCGTCGCCCCCGGTGCGCGAAATCCCCGAGGGCGGTCGCCCAACAGGCGCGGCCTCGCTCCACGCGGGGCGGGCACGCGACGGAATATCCCCTCCGCGGCCCGCGACACAGCCCGCCCGCCACGCATCATCCTCCAGACCTCCGGCATTCACAGCATCCTCCGCAACAGGCCTCCAAAGGACCACGCCTTGCAGCTCACCGCATCCATCGCACTCACCCTCTCCGCTGTCTTCACGGGCTCCGCGCTCGCAGGCGACGCGCTTTCGATCCGCGATCTCGCGACCTCGAACGCGCTGCTCGTCGTCGGCGCCGACGACCTCCGCGGCACCATCGACCGCCTCGGTCCGACCGCGCTCGGCAAGCTCTGGAACGATCCCGCGATCGCCGAGGACGTGAAGAAGTTCAAGCAGGGCTTCGAAGAGGGGCTCACCGAGGCCGCGACCGCCGCGGGCCTCGCACGCGAGGACGTCAGCTGGCCCTCGAGCCTCGGTCTCGCCGTCATGGCGGGCCTCGACGAGGAGCTCGGCCTGCCCACCGTGCAGTACATCTTCTTCTGCGACTGGAGCGCCGAGGCCGAGAAGGCCACCAAGCTCTGCGACGCGGTGATCGAGAACATGCAGAAGGAGGCCAAGGAGGCCGGCGCCGAGATGGTCGCGGAGGAGATCCGCGGCCGCCGCGTCTTCTCGTCGAAGGCCGCCGCGGGCGGTGAAGACGCTGAAGACGCTGAAGACGGCATGGATGGCGGGATGGACGACGAGATGGGCGGCTTCGGCATGGGCATGCCCGACCTCGGCCCGAAGGAGATGTTCATCACCTCCGACAAGGGGCGGCTTTTTGTCGCCAGCTCCAAGGAGGCGATGGACACGCTGCTCGGCCGCGTCGACGGCGACCGGACCAAGTCGGTCGGCGAGAGCGCGACCTTCAAGGGTGCGACCGAGCTCGCGGGCGGCACCCAGGATGTCTACGCGGTGCTGTCGACCGAGGCTGCCAAGCCGATGCTCGGCATGGTTCCGCAGCTGATGCTGGTCGAGCCGCTGATCCAGCGCCTCTTCGGCGACATCAAGGCGTGGAGCTTCGGCTTCCACGCGAAGGACGGCGTGCTCGAGCAGTGCGCCGGCATCTACGTGCCGGACGGCAAGGTCGGCCTGCTGTCGCTGGTCGACTCCGCGACCGAGCCCAAGGCGGCCCCCGCGATCGTCCCGTCCGACGCGCTCAGCTACGGACGCATGAACGTCCGCTTCGACAAGCTCGTCGGCATGCTCGACGAGGTCATCGCGGGCCTTCCGCCCGAGCAGGGCGACATGATCAAGCCCCAGCTCGACATGTACCGTCCGGCGATGAGCGCTGCGTTCGCGGCGCTCGGGCCTGAGGTGCACATCTGGAGCAGCGAGGCCGATCCCGCCGACCCGATGGGCGGCGGCTCGGTCACCGCGATCGCGATGAAGAACGACAAGGAGTCGGCGGCCGCGGTCAGCGACCTCATCAACCTCCTGCCGCTCGGCCTGCAGTCGCGCGACTTCAACGGCATGACCATCATGTCCGACGAGTTCGCGCCGATGGCGGTCGGCATCGGCGGCGGATACCTCGTGATCGGCGATGTGAAGAAGGTCGAGCAGTCGCTCCGCTCGATCGACGCCAAGGGCGAGGCGGGTCTCGCGGGCGACGCGGCGTACGGCGCCGCGATGAAGGCGATGCCGAAGGACCCCGTGGTGGCCATGGCGTGGTGGAACCTCGCCCGGCAGTTCGAGTCGTCGGCGACCGCGCTCAAGATGGCTGCGCAGCAGATCGAGGGCATGGCCGACATCGACGAGGAGGGCCTGCCCGGCCTCGAGGTCGGCGCCGCCGATGTCCTCGGCTTCTTCGACCTGCTCAAGCCCGATGTCGTGAAGCGCTGCATCGGCGACGGCACGCTCGACCTCCGCAGCTCGGCCGCCGGATTCGCCACGCGCTACCGCATCATGCCCGCGGCCGCTGCCGCGAAGTGATGCCGATGCGCCGGGTGCGCCCGGTCACGGCGTCCGACGGACATTCGAAGTGCACGCGCCGCGCGACTCCGCGCGGCGCGTTGCTTTTTGGCCCCGCGCGTTCGGCCAAGGTCCTTCTCTGATGTGCCATCTCGGACTTGCCTTCCCTCGCGTGCCTTCCCCGGCGCGCCTCCGCGATCGTGCGCTCAGCGCGGCGCGTTGTGGGTGAGCCACGCCATCGCGGCGACCATCTCATCCCGACCAAGGGTGTGGAAGTCGTCGTGCCGGGCGTTGCGAATGAGGGTGAAGCGGGAGGTCCGCGCGGCGTCCGCGATCGCGCGGGATTCATCGACCGGCGTCACCGGGTCGGCGGCGCCGGCGAGCACCGCGACCGGGCAGCGGACGCGCGCCGCCGCGTCGCGCGTCGAGCGCTCGCGCACGCCGAAGCTGCCGAGGACCGCGAGGGCCGGACCGACGAGGGCGTCGC
>CAMBUI010000122.1 GCA_945870915.1 Candidatus Kuenenia stuttgartensis
CCTCCTCTACCGCGCGATGCCCGACGAGATCGACGCCGATGGCGTGGTCCGCGCGCTGGCCGCGCGGGGAGCGCGGGTTGCGTTCCCGAAGGTCGGCGACGACGGCCGGCTGCGGCTTCTCGAGGTCGCGGCCGCCGATCCGCTCGATCCGAAGCACTGGACGCGCGACCGGTTCGGCATCGCGGCACCCGACGGCGAGTCGACCGCGGTCCGGCGGGTACGCGCGAGGGAGCTCGATGCGCTGGTGGTGCCGGGACGGGCCTTCGACCGAGGCGGCGCGCGGCTCGGCCGCGGGAAGGGCTTCTACGACGCACTTCTCGGGCGTGTCAGGCCCGACGCGCGGCGGGCCACCGTGGGCGTCTGCTTCCGTGAGCAACTTGTCGATTGCGTGCCCGAGGACGGGCACGACCGGCGGGTCGCCTTCGTGGTGGCCGACGGACGGGTGTTGCGCTGCGGCGCCAAGCCGAGGGACCCGGCGAGGGATCCGGCGAGGGACCCGGCAAACGACTGAGCATTGCCCCGCCTGGGCGTGATCGAACCGCGCGGAGGGCGTACCCTGTCGCGCCCCGCTGGTGCGCAGCGGGTTCCGTCAGGACCGACACGCAGGAACTCAGTGGAGCTACGCCATGGCACTCGCGAGCCAAAGCAGCCGCATGGATCGTCATTCATCGTCGTCGAAGGGTCGTGGACTGTCGACGATCCTCGTCGTTGCCGTCGCCTCGGGCACGGCGCTCGGCGGCGCGTACTGGCTGATGAGCGGCGAGGGCGACGCGTTGCGCGACCTCACCATGCCGCGCTCGGCGTCGGCGGCCGAAGGTGGCGCGGGCTTCGAGGCGTCGACGGGAGCTGCAACCTCCGGTGGTGCCGCGTCGATCGGCGCCGACCCGACCGGCGCTTCGCCGAACGCTGGCCCGGCGCGCGACACGCGTCGCAGCGCGCTCGATGAGGCGATCGCGTTCGCAGGCACGGCTGGTGCCGAGACGGAACGCGCGGCGTCGCAGCCGCAGCCGCGCATGAGCGCCGACGCGACTGACTCGGCGAACGCCGCGATGTCGCCGGCAGCGGAGGCGGGCGCGAAGGCGGAGGCGGAGGCGCCGAAGCAGGATTCGTCGAAGCAGGAGTCGCCGAAGCAAGACGCCCCTCCGCAGGACACGAACACGCAGGACACTCCGAAGCAGGACGCGCCCGCGCAGGGAACCACGCCGCCGACCTTCCGCAACGGCAATGCCGGCGCCGCCGACCAGTCGCAGCCCGCGAAGGCCGCGCCCGCCGCGGGTTCGCCCGAGGCGAAGCTCGCGGAAGGACTCGCGCTCGGCGCCACCGAACCGGTGAAGTCGCGGCTCCTGCTGTCGCAGGCGCTGCTGTCGGGAACGCTCTCCGAGCCCGATGCGCGCAACGCGTCGAACGCGCTCGCGAAGCTCAGCGCGCAGCTCTTCCTCACGCCGGTCTTCAACGCGAACGACCCGAGCTGCACGCAGTACACGGTGCAGCCGAACGACTCGCTGGAGAAGATCGTCCGCAAGCAGAAGCTCGGCTGCGACTGGCGGCTCGTCGCGCGCATCAACAACATCCGCAAGCCCGAGGCGATCCAGGTCGGCAAGCGGCTCAAGCTGCCGCGCGGTCCGTTCAGCGCGGTGGTCTCGAAGCGCGACTACCGCATCGACATCTGCATGGGCGAGGGCGACGCGCGCATCGTGGTCGCGTCGATGCCGGTCGGGCTCGGCGCATCGAACGGCACGCCGCTCGGGCGCTTCAAGGTGCGCGCGGCGTCGAAGCTGCTCAACCCCGAGTGGATCCACCCCGTCACCGGCCAGCGCTACGAGGCCGACGATCCGGCGAATCCGATCGGCGAGCACTGGCTCGGCCTCGAGGGCCTCGACGAGTCGAACTCGTCGCTCCTGGGCTACGGCATCCACGGCACCGTCGATCCCGACTCGATCGGGCAGGACCACAGCCTCGGCTGCGTGCGCCTGCTGGCGGCCGACGTCGCGCTGGTGTGGGAATCGCTCGCCGAGGGCGCTCCGGTCGAGATCCGCGCGAAGTAGTCCACGCCTGCGCAGCAATCCCCGCCCACGCAGCAGTCCACGCCCACGCAGCAGTCCACGCCCGCGCGGAAGCCCACGCCCGCCGCGCAACGCCCGAACCCCAGAGACCATGACGCGTCCCCTCATCGGCATCACCATGGGCGATCCCCTCGGCATCGGGCCGGAGGTGGTCGTGAAGGCGCTCGCCGATGCGGCGCTGCGCGGGGCGGCGCGGTTCGTGGTGTACGGCGACAACGAGCTCATGCTCGCCGCCGCCGACAAGGCGCGCATCCACCCGACCTGGTTCCGCGCGAGCAGCGACCACGCGCGCGACGGCAGCATGGTGCTCGGCGACTTCACCGTGATCGACTACGGCATCGCGGGCACGCTCGGCGCCGACCGCGAGCCGTCGAAGGCGGGCGGGCTCGCGTCGAAGACCTTCGTCGAGGACGCGATCCAGGACGCGCTCCGACCCAACGGCGACCCGCGCAGGCTCGACGCGGTGGTCACCGCGCCGATCTCGAAGGAGTCGTGGACGCTCGCCGGCTTCCGCTGGCCTGGCCACACCGAGCTCTTCGCCGCGCGCACCAGGGCGCGGCGGCAGGCGATGGCGTTCGTCTCGCCGCGGCTCAAGGTCGTGCTCGCGACCACGCACGTGCCGCTGATGGAGATCCGCAACCTGCTCACCATCGGACGGGTGCACGAGCCGATCACGCTCGGACACGAGCTCTGCCAGCAGCTCGGCACGCCGAAGCCGCGCATCGCGGTCTGCGGGCTGAATCCCCACGCGGGCGAGAACGGCCTCTTCGGCGACGAGGAGATCCGCGTGATCCGCCCCGCGATCGACATGGCGAAGGCGACCGGCATCGACGTGCACGGACCGTTCCCGGGCGACACGATCTTCATCGACGCCGCGGCCGGGAAGTGGGACCTCGTGGTCGCGATGTACCACGACCAGGGCCTCATTCCCGTCAAGCTGCTCGGCTGGGACAAGGCGGTCAACGTCACGCTCGGACTGCCGATCGTGCGCACCAGCCCCGACCACGGCACCGCGTTCGGCATCGCCGGCCGCGATCAGGCGAGCGAAGGCTCGATGAAGGCCGCGGTCGAGCTCGCGGTGCGGCTCACGACGCAGGCCGCGGCGGCGGCGCCGGGCGCGCCGGACGCGGTGTGAGCGCGGTGATGCGCGCGGGGTGCGCCGCGTGAACCGCTTGCGGGCGCGCGTCAACCCCTTGCGGGGGCGCATGAACCTCTTGCGGGGGCGCGTGAACCGCTTGCGGGCGCGCATGAACCTCGCGTCCGCCCTGCATCTGTCTCACGCGCGCGCCTCGCGCCGCGTCACTTGATGAAGCGGATCACCCAGGGATAGCTGTACGGACGGCCGTCGGCCGCGGCGATCAGCCCGACGATGCCGACCACGACGCAGTAGACCGCGAGCCCGAGCGTCGCGACGCCCGCGAGCACCGCCGGGATGATCAGGATGAATCCGATCACGCCGACGATCCAGACGCCCACGAGCACGACCAGCAGCGTGAGCTGGCAGTTGAAGGTCTGCTTGGCTTCGGCGACCACCCGCGCGTTGCGCGAGCCGAGCGCCCACACGATCGCGGGGCCGATGAGCGAGCCGATCAGCGTGAGGCTGAACAGGATCGGCGCGGCGAGGATCGATGCGCGGCAGATCACCTCGGCGACCTTCGGATCGATGCCGTCCGACGACGCGGTGGCCCCCTGCTCGCGGCCGCACGACGCGCAGCGCGACGCGGTCGGATCGTTCTGCGCGCCGCAGAAGCGGCAGAAGACCGCGGCGGGCGCGGCGTCGGGCGGCGTGGTCGGGGGCGCGGCCGGCGAGGCGGCGAACGCGGACGCAGGATCCGCCGCCGGCGGCGTGGAGACGAAGAGGCCGGCGATGGAATCGGCCGTGACCCACGCGCCCTGCGCGGGATCGAACACCCAGGTGTCGCGCGCGATCGAGCCGTTGCCGACCAGGCGGCGGATCTCGGTGAAATCGACGGGGCCGAGGGTCGCGCCGCGCTGCGACCAGAACCAGTCGTTGCCGTTGGAGGAGTTGGTGTCGGACATGGTGGGTCTCGCTGGCGCTGGTCGAGTGGAGTTCGGCTGCGGATCGGACGGGGCGTGACGGGCGCGTCGGTGGCTTGAGGCTCGGGGTGAGTCGCAGGGTTGCGTCGCGGGGTTGCGTCGCGGGGGCGCTGTCCTTCCGAACGGACGCGCGGGCATTTCAACGCGCGATCGGCCGTCGGGTGGGCGCGGAGGAAAAGTCGACCGAATTTGCGGGCGCGAAAGCGGCGGAGAAAAGTGTATTGAAATCGGGATGGGCGCTTCGGCGGCTGTATCTTCGACACCGCTTGGTGCGGCAACGGTGCCGCGCGGCACGCATTCACGGACGCTTGCGCGTCCGTCACCCACAGGAAACGAGAGGGAAGAGATGACCGGGATGTCTCATGCCGCCACTGGGCGGATCGGCGCGGGCGAGGTTTCGGCTGGAGTTGCGAATGGCGTTGCGAATGGCGTTGCGAATGGGGTTGGGCGAGGGATCGGGCACGGGGTCGGACGCGGGGTCGGGCACGGGGCCGCGCACCGGGCCGGCGCCTTCGCCGCACTCGTGACCGCGGCCTCCTCGTACCTGGTCGCGGCCGGGGCGCAGGGCGCGGTGATCGCGGCCTGGAACCTCAACGGCGTCGACCCCCTGCAGACGACCGTCTTCGCCGCCACGACCGGCGCGGGCACGCTCGACTTCAGCGGGCTCGGCGCAAGCGCGTCGGCGCTGCAGGGCACCGCGCTCGGCGCGCAGAAGGGCGAGCTGGCGGGCGAGTCGCTCGCGGTCGTGGGCACGCTCGGCAACGGCACCTCGATGCGCCTCGACTTCGAGACCTTCGGCTACCGCGACCTCACGCTGAGCTTCGCCACCCGCCGCTCCGCCACCGGCGCCTCGGCCAACCGCATCGAGTACTGGAGCGGCTTCACCTGGCTCACCGCCGCGGAGTTCACCTCCAACGCCACCGCCTGGGAGGTGGTGACGGTCAAGCTCGCGGCGCAGGACTTCCTCGAGAAGGGCTTCGCCTCGCTGCGGTTCGTGATGGACGGCGCGACCAGCAGCAGCGGCAGCGTGCGCTTCGACAACCTGAGCGTGAGCGGCTCCGCGGTCCCCGCGCCCGGCGCCCTCGCCCTGCTCGGGCTCGCGGGTTGCGCCGCACGGCGACGCCGGCGCTGAGGTGCCGCGGCGGAGGCGCGGCGTCGGCCGCGAAAGGGCGCGTGCGGCTGAAAGGCGCTCGGCCGCGGCGGACGGCGGCGTCCCCTGCGGCTTCCGACGGCAACTCCTCCGACGGTGGTCCGCCCGCGGGTCGTATGCGGGCGGGCCCCGTTTGGTCGTGAACCCCGTTTGGTCGTGGGCCCTGTTCCGTCGTCCGCCCTGCCTCGTCGTCCGGCGCGCGGCTCAGCCGAGGCCGAGCCAGTCCTTGAAGAGGAACTCGAGCCGCTGCGCGAGCAGCGTGATGCGCCCCATCACCGTGAGTCCGAACGCCGAGCCGAAGGTGATCATGAGGAACCAGACCCCGAGCCGCGCCGACTTCCCCACCGCACCCTTGTGCTCGAGCGAGAAGAAGAAGTAGCTCAGCACCGAGAGCACGCCGACGACGCCCGTGACGGCGCCGACGGTGCCCCAGAAGTCGACGGTGCGCACGGCGGTCGCGGCCATTTCGGCCGTCGCGGCCGAGCCGCCGCCAGCGGCCGGGGCGAGGACCGAGTCCTTCATCACCACCAGCGGCCGGATGGTGGCCGACGCCTGCGCAAGGAGGTCCGCCTCGATCGAGGCGACCAGGCGGATGCCGGCGGTGGTTCCGATGATGAAGGCGAGCGGCCAGACCGAGATCCATCCGCCCTTGGGCGCGAGCCGCCACAGGAGCATGAGGCCGAGCGCGAGCGGCACGAAGGCGAGCGCCATGTCGAACCCGGGCGTGTCGGACACCGGCAGCGACGGGATGGCGTACTCGCGCACGACCGAGGGCATCAGCTTGCCGAACAGGTTCGGGACGAGCGTCGACCAGAAGCCGTTGACCATCCAGTAGGCGGCGGAGACACCGATGAGGATGCTCTCGCACACCTTGTAGAACGGATTGTCCTTGTAGAGGAAGGTGAGGATGCCGATCGTCATCAGCGCGGCGCACCAGATGCCGATCGACTTCGAGAGCGCGACGGTCGCCTGCGCGGCGTCGGTTGCGCCCGCGTCCTGGGCGGCCATCGCCGTGCCGAACACCGTCAGCGACGCGCCGAGCACGGCGAGCGAGAGCCAGAGGAACCGAAGGCTGGGGCGCGCGGGCGTGGCCGCACTCGCCGCGGGCGGGCATCCATCCGGCTGGCCGGCGTCGTCGTTCGTGTTCCGTGCGTTCACCGTGCACCTCCGCGCGAGCGACCCGCGACCATGGCGATGTTGCCGAGGATGATGAGTCCGATCATGAGGAGGTGCGCGACCAGCTGCGGTCCCATGCGCACGCGGCCCTGGCCGAGGCGCTCGGCGAGCAGGTCGGGCTTGTCGGCCGACGGGTAGGCCGCGGTGACGAGCATCTCGTACTCCGCCGCGCCCTTGACGGCGACGAGGAGACCCTCCATCTGCGCCGGGTAGTAGGGCAGCAGCTGGCTGACCTGGACGCCGGTCGAGCCGGAGACGAGCTTGAACGCCTCGGGGTTGGCGCTGTTGGCGTACTGCACCCACTCCTTCGCGCCGGGGTAGCCCGCCGAGATGCTGGCGACCAGCTTGAAGTCGGTCGTGCTCTTCACGTCCGCGACCAGCGGGAGGCTCGCGAGCGCGGCACCCGCGGCGTCGGTCGAGTACTGCTGCGGGATGTCGGTGGCCATCAGCTTGACGACCGCCTCGTTGCCGGCCTTGTAGCCGAGCTGCACGTAGTCGGTGCCGTAGGCGTACTGCGGGTGGAACTCGAGCAGCACGTCCTTGATGGTGGCGTCGGCCATCTGCTTGCCGAGCGGCCAGAGCGCCATGAAGACGATGCGGTGGCCGCGCGCGGCGCAGTGGTGCACCATCGCGTTCGCCATCGGCTGCAGTTCGCCGGCGCTCGCGGGGTCGTAGTCGAAGGCGAGCAGCACGCGCGAGCCCGCGGGGATCGACTCGATGGCGTCGAAGGTCGCGCGCGCCATCGGTCCCGGCACCTCGGGAAAGCGCAGCTTGAGCAGGATCGGCACCGCGATCGAGAGGCCCATCGCGAGGAAGATCCAGCGGCGGTCGAGGCCGCCGAGCCGGGAGAGGAACGAGCCTCCGCCGCCGCCACCCTGCCTGTCATGCGTGTTGGTGTTCATGTGGGGTGGTTCCGTTCAGCCCTTGGACAGGTAGCTCTTGTCGATGCCGAGGATGAGGCGCAGGCTCGTCGCCACCACGCCGAGCGCGATGCCGATGGTGATCGCGCGCATGCCGGCGGTCTGGATGTGCTCGGTGATCGCGACCTTCATCCAGTCGAGGCGCAGGAAGGCGAAGGCGCTGTCCTCCGGGATCCACCCGGTGAGGAACATGCCGGCGGCCGTCTGCGCGAGCAGGATGACGAACGCCGTGCCGAGCAGCAGGATCGACTCGGTGTTCTTGGCGCGGAAGGCGCGGAACGCCGCGCTGGCGACGTAGAACGCGAGCATCGCGAACATGGTCGCGGTGAGCGGCGAGAAGACATACTCGTAGATCCAGCCGAAGGGCGACTCCGCGGTGTCGTAGCTGCCCGCGAACGAGACCTCCGGGTGCGCGGGGTTCGGCACCGCGCCGACCTTGAGCAGGCCGAAGCCGAGCATCAGGAAGAACGAGACCAGCGTGATCGCGGCGTACGCCCAGCCGGGGCGGCGCGAGGAGATCTTCTCGAGGTTGACGGCGAGCAGGTTGCCCGCGCCGAGCACGAAGGCGACGGCGGCGAGGATGTTGAACCACTCGAGGACGGTCTCGCCCCAGCTGGTCGTCAGCGGCGAGAAGTAGGCGAGCATGAGGATCACGCCCGAGAGGCCGAGGATGGCGATGGGCACGGTGCGCTGCAGCATGGATCAGCCTCCGAGGATTGCCTTGAACGAGGCGGCGGCGCCGGCGAGCGACGGGACGAAGACCGCGGCGGTGGCGAGGGCGCAGCCGAGGAGGATGGCCGCGGCGATCCACAGCTTGCCGAGGTCCTGGCCCTTGACCGAGCCGAGCTGGTCGCGCTCGCCGGACAGGTAGGCGCTGGCGGCGAAGAACTCCTCGCCGATGAGCGTGTAGTCGCAGGCGGCGACGAAGAACGGCAGCTGCGAGGGCTCGGCGGTGCCGGCGATCTGGATGGCGCCGATCGAGTTGCCGTTCTCGGCGAAGAGGAGGCTCTCGGCGTAGAACGCGCCCATGTAGAAGCACGCGGCGGGCTTCTCGCGCACCATCTTGCCGGTGACGGCGGCGACGTAGCCGAACTGCTCGTCGGTGATGTAGTAGATGTTCGACTCGTTGTAGGTCTCGGGGCGGCCGGCGGTGAAGTGCGCGGCCTGGACCGTCTCGCGGGCGGCGGCCATCACGATCGAGCGCGAGGTCGGGACCTCGAGGCGCGCGTCGTACTCGGCGGCGGTCCTGGCGACGCGGCCGAGCACGGTCACGCCGGCGACGGTCTGGATCTCGGTCATGTCCTGGATGCCGGGGACGAAGAGGACCGAGCGGCCCATCTCGGTGGCGCGGCCGATCGCCTCGTCGACGGCGTCGAGCGCGGCGAGGCGGCGGATGCGGAGCGGGCGGCCGCTGCGCGCGAGCGCGATGCCCGCGACGACCGAGCCGCAGATGATCACGAGCGCGACCAGCAGCGGCAGGCGCGCGGTGTTGATCCAGGCGACGGCGGTGGCGGGG
>CAMBUI010000123.1 GCA_945870915.1 Candidatus Kuenenia stuttgartensis
CGACGGGATCACCGGCTGCAGCGGCGTCTGGCCCGCGACGCTGGTGACCGGCCGGCACCGGTCGCTCCAGACCCGCTGGACGGTGTCGCCGCGGGTCTCGAACCACCAGCAGGTGCGGTCGATGGTGTTGCTGCTCGACGCGATCAGCATGAAGACATACGAGCCCTCGGTGGTCCGGACATCGCAGTCGTAGCGCAGCAGCTCGCAGCCGTCCTTGGTGCACACGCGGTTGTTGGGCTCGCCGAAGGCGGCGATCACCATCTCGGTGCTCGTCCTGCCCGGCTCGATGAAGGCGACCGACTCCTCGGTGATCCGCGGACCGACCTCGCGCACCGTCCGCCCGCCCGCGTAGAGGCAGCCCTGGAGGACCGGCGTCGCGGCGACGAGAAGGAGTGGAATGAGGAGCTTGGGGAGGCGCATCGCGGGTGAGGAACCAGTATAAGTCGGCAGGCGGATCCTCCGCCCATCATCGGCGCACGATTGCGGCCAACTCGGAATTTCCAGCATGAAGCTCTACACACGCACCGGTGACGACGGCACGACAGGCCTTTTCTCGGGCACGCGTGTGGCGAAGGACCATCCCCGCATCGAGGCCTACGGCACGGTCGACGAGTTCAACGCGATCGTCGGCATGGTGATGTCGGCCTGCCGCAAGGAGGTCGCCTTCGAGGCGCGCCTGCTCGAGATCTTCGGCCAGGTGCAGTCGCGGCTCTTCGACATCGGCGCCGACCTGGCCACCCCCGAGGGCGCCAACAACAGCTCCAAGATCCTGCGCATCGAGGAGCACCATGTCGCCGAGGTCGAGGGCTGGATCGACGAGGTCGACGGCGCCAATCCGCCGCTGCGCACCTTCGTGATGCCGAGCGGATGCGAGCTCGCCGCCCGCCTCCACCTCGCGCGCACCGTGTGCCGTCGCGCCGAGCGCCTGATGGTCTCGCTCGGCCAGCTCGAGCCGGTCGGGGCGGGGCCGCTGCGCTACATGAACCGGCTGAGCGACCTGCTGTTCGCGATGGCCCGCCAGGCGAACCACCACGCGGGCGTCGGCGACGTGCCCTGGATCCCCGCGAAGCCGGCCTGATCGGGTCGGCCCCGCCGGGGCAACGCCTACCGCTCGTCGACCGAACCGACCTTGAACAGCTGGATCGCCTTCTTGGCCTGGTCGAACGACAGGCGCGAGCGGCCCTGGTGGATCATGCCCACCCCGGTGATGCGTTCCCAGGCGCTTGCCGCGAACTCATCGCTGATCTCGCAGGAGATGCTGCGGCGGTCCCACGCGCGCGCCACCGTCGAGGTCGTGCCCGAGCCGGCGAACGGATCGAGCACGAGGTCGCCCGGCCGCGAGGTCGAGAGGATCACGCGCTCGAGGTAGACCTCGGGCAGCTGGTTCTGGTGCAGCGGCCGGCGCTCGGAGTTCTTCGAGTGCACGCGCCCCCAGTACGGCCCGTACCAGACGTCGAACGGCACCCGCATGCCCTGCGAGCCGTGCAGCTTGGTGTGGGTGCGGTTGTCGCCGTACATCGTCGAGCGGTCGGTCGGCTCGAGCACGGCGTCGCCGTTCCAGCGGGTGTTCTCGGGGTCCTTGGCGAACCACAGCGCGTGCGACTTGGACAGGATGAAGCTCGTGTCGCGGTTGTGGCCGAAGCGGAAGTGCCACACGCACCAGTTCATCATGGCGAGCTTGCGGCGCTTGAGGTGCATCACCACCTCGGCGGCGAGGTCGTCGGGCACGTTCACCCAGATCGAGCCGTGCGGCGCGAGGCAGTCGACGGCGAGGTCGAGCCAGTCGTAGGTGAAGCGCTCGAACTCGGCGCGCGGCATGCCGTCCTTCCAGCCGGTGTAGGGGACATCCCAGTTGAAGGGCGGGTCGGCGAAGACGAGGTCGACGTTGCCGCGCTCGGGGAGCTTGGCGAGGATCTCGCGGCAGTCGCCGACATAGAGCGAGGTTTCGGGGCCGTCGGCCCGGTAGCGGGGGGCGATCGTCGCGTCGCCGGTCACCAGGCGCGGAAGCGGGCTCGGCACCGTGTCGCCGAGCAGGCGCACATGCTGGGCGAGGGCGTCGCGGTCGTGGCGTTCGGCCTGGCGGTCGATCCCCTTGGGCGTGAAGTAGCCCCCGGGGCGATCCTGGATGAAGTTCTTGGCTTCGGTGCGACGCGGCTCGGCCATGTGACGGATCACGGGACGGCCGACGACGCGATGCGCCTGCAGCGCTCACTGCGTTCCGAAGATGCGGTCGCCTGCGTCACCCAGACCAGGCACGATGTAGAACCGCTCGTTCAGTCGCTCGTCGACAGCCGCGACATGGATCGGCAGATCGGGGTGCGCAGCGTGAAGAGCGGCGATTCCCTCGGGCGCGGCGACGAGACAGACGAGGCGGATGTCGCGGCAGCCCTTCTCCTTGAGCAGGCTCACCGCATGCGCGGCGCTGCCGCCGGTCGCCAGCATCGGGTCGACGAGGATGACCGGTCCATCGGCCACTCCGGGCGGGAACTTGGCGTAGTAGGTGACCGGCTGGGCGGTCGCCTCGTCGCGGTAGATGCCCACATGCCCGACGTGCGCCTCGGGGAAGAGCGCGAGCAGGCCGTCCATCATGGCGAGGCCCGCGCGCAGGATGGGCACGATCGTGGTGGGCGCCGCGAGCTGGGCGCCCGTCATGCGCGTGATCGGCGTCTCGACCTCGAGGGCGCGCACGGGAAGGTTGCGGCACACGTCGTACGCCATCAGTCCCGTGATCTGGTTGAGCAGCTGGCGGAACTGCTCGTGCTCGGTGCGCCGGTCGCGCATGATCGACAGCTTGTGCTGGATCAGCGGGTGGTCGTAGATCGAGACGTTCGGAAAGCGCGGATCGGTCGACGGCATGCGCGCAGTGTACGAAACCCCTCACATCCGCTCGGGCGCGACGATGCCGTAGAGCGAGAGCCCGTCGGCGAGCACCGCGCGCGTGACCGCGCACAGGCGCAGGCGCGAGAGCCGCGCTGCGGCGTCGTCGGCCTTGAGCACGGGGCACGCCTGGTAGAAGCCGTTGAAGAGCGTGGCGAGCTGCGCGAGGTAGGCGCCCACGCGGTTCGTCTCGAGCGTGCGGCCGACATCGAGCACCATCTGCGCGTAGCGGGTGAGGTGGAGCGCGAGGGCCTTCTCGGCGGGGTCGGCGAGCACGAGCGGCGCGGACGCGATCGCCGCGGCGGATTCGCCCGACTTGGCCAGGATCGACGCGATGCGCGCGTGCGCGTACTGGAGGTACGGGCCGGTGTCGCCCTCGAACGCGACCATGCGGTCGAGGTCGAAGACGTAGTCCTTGGTCACATCGCCCGAGAGGTCGGCGTACTTGACGGCGGCGATGCCGACGGCGGCGCCGATCCGCGCGAGCCCGTCGGGCGAGAGCCCGTGCGTGGGCGCGTTCGGGTCGGCCGCGCGGCGCGTGACCTCGGCGGTGCCGCGCTCGCAGGCCTCGTCGAGCAGGTCCTTGAGCGTGAAGTTCTCGCCCGAGCGCGTCTTGAGCGGCTTCTTGTCGGCGCCGAGCACCGCACCGAACCCGAGGTGGACGAGCGCCGACTCGGCGCCGTCGGCGGTGGTGTTCCAGCCGATGAGGCGCGCTGCGTCGAAGACATCCTTGAAGTGGTCGCGCTGGCGCGCGTCGACGACGTAGACGACCAGGCTGCCGTCGAGCTCGAAGGTGCGGAACCGCACGGCGGCGAGATCGGTGGTCGCGTAGAGGAATCCGCCGTCGGACTTCTGGATGAGCAGCGGCCGCTCGCGGTCGGCGAAGGGCACGACCATCGCGCCCTTGTCGCTCTTGGCGAGGCCGGACTTGGCGAACGCGTCGACCACGCCGCCGAGCCGGTCGCGGAAGAAGCTCTCGCCGCGGTTGTTCTCGGGACCGACCTTCACGTTGAGCGTGCGCGCGGCCTCGTAGACCTGCTCCATCGTGACTTCGATGAGCCGCTCCCACAGGCGCACGACCTCGGGGTCGCCCGACTGCAGGCGCACGAGGGTCTTCTTGGCGTTGTCCATCGCGGCGCGCGCGGGCTCGTACTGGATCTCGAGCTCGGCGAGGCGGTGCGGGCCGCAGCGGAACTCGGAGGCGGCGTCGAGGTCCGCGGTCGAGGTTTCCCTTTGCGCCCCGCGGTAGGCGGCGTTGAGGTCGTCGAGCGTGAGCTTGGCGAAGTCGGCGTGCTCGCGGATGAGCTTCGCGAGCGTCATCGCGATCGGCAGGCCCCAGTCGCCGAGGTGGTTCTCGCGCCACACCTTGCGGCCGAGGCGCTCGAAGACGCGCGCGAGCGAGTCGCCGATGATGGTCGCGCGCAGGTGGCCGACATGCATCTGCTTGGCGACGTTCACGCCGCAGAGGTCGATCACGACCGCGTGCGGATCGGTCGCGGGCGGGATGCCGAAGGTCGCGCTGCGCGACAGCGCGTCGAGCTGCGCCGCGAGGAACGCGGGCTCGAGGGTGACATTGATGAAGCCCGGACCCGCGACCTCGCACCTCGAGGCGATGCCCGCGAGGTCGGCGGCCTTGAGGATCTCCTCGGCGAGGGCGCGCGGGTTGGCCCCGCGGTCCTTCGCCAGCGACATCGCGGCGTTGACCTGGAAGTCGCCGAACTTCGCGTTGCCGCTCACGCGGATCTGCGGATCGCCGGCCTCGGTGCCGGTCACCGCGCGGATCGCCGCGCGGAACCGGGCGTCGAGCGCGGTCGCGGGATCGCAGGCGGGGCGGAGCGTGGCGAGGGCGGTACCGGACGGCGTGTCGGACATGGGGGAGGGATCGTATCGGGGGTGGCGCGGAACGGCGCGCGCCGGCGGGGCGATGGCGCCGCGGCATGCGGGGAGCGACTACCATCGGCGCCCCGCAGGAGCCGAGAATGCCCGTGAAGAAGCGCAGGAAGCCGTCCGCGAAGTCCGCAGCGCCGCGAAAGCAGGCGAAGAAGCCCGCCGTGAAGCAGGCGGCCGCGAAGGCGCCCGCCGTGAAGAAGGTCGCCGTGAAGAAGGGCGCCGGGGGCGCGACGCTCTCCGCGGCGGCCCGCAAGGCGCGCGAGCGGTTCCTGCTCGAGATCACCTCGCTGCCCACGGCCGCCGGACGCGAGGAGCGGGTGATCGAGGCCGTGACCCGCTGGGTCGAGGCGCGCAAGGACCGCCTCGTGCTCGCGCACGACGCCTACGGCAACCTCACGGTCGCGCGGCACGACTTCCTCGAGGCGTGCGTGCGGGGCGCGCGCGCCGGCGTGCGGCCGGTGATGATCACCGCGCATCTCGACCATCCCGCGTTCGTGGTGACGGCGGTGCGCGCCAAGGGCGGGGGCAAAGGCACGGGCACGGGCAGGGGCGCGGCCGTCGAGCTCGACCTCGAGTTCCGCGGCGGTGTGAACGACCCGTACTTCAAGGGCGCGTCGCTCGAGGTCTTCGAC
Organism: Candidatus Kuenenia stuttgartensis; assembly: GCA_945870915.1. Classification (GTDB taxonomy): domain Bacteria; phylum Planctomycetota; class Phycisphaerae; order Phycisphaerales; family SM1A02; genus QWPT01. Next base: position 5,400 of record CAMBUI010000123.1, read on the forward strand.
CGCGGGACGCGGAAGGGCTTCGAGGCGCGGATCACCGCGCTCGACGCCGCGACCGACCCGTCGTCGAAGCCGTTCAAGACGGTGGTCGCGCGGCTCGCCAGGCCCGCGGCGGCGAAGCACATCGCACCCGGCTCGATCGCGCGCTGGAAGTTCCCCAAGGCCGAGGTGCGCGCGGGGATCGCCCACACGCACGCGTGCGACGACCTCGCCGCGCTCGCGGCGGCGCTGGTCGCGTTCGACGCGATCTCGCGCGATCCCGCGCAGGCGCATGTGGCGCTGCTCTTCACCCGCAGCGAGGAGATCGGCTTCATCGGCGCGATCGGCGCCGCGCGGATCGGCACGGTGCCCGCGGGCGCGCGCCTCGTGTGCCTGGAGAACTCGCGCAGCTTTCCCCACGATTCGCCGATCGGCGCGGGACCGATCGTGCGCGTGGGCGACCGGCTGAGCGTGTTCACGCCCGAGCTCACGAACCGCATCGGCGACATCGCGTCCGCGCACGCGAAGGAGCGTCCCGCGTTCCGCTTCCAGCGCAAGCTGATGCCGGGCGGGGCGTGCGAGGCGACCGCGTTCGCGAGCTTCGGCATCGCGTCGACCTGCGTCTGCCTGCCCCTCGGCAACTACCACAACATGCAGGACATCGACGGCGTCGCCGCCGGCACGGCGAAGGCGAAGGTGGGCCGCGAGTTCATCTCGGTCGACGACTTCCACGGGCTGGTCGAGCTGCTCGAGGTGGTCGCGCGGCGGCTCGACGACCCGGCCGTGGCGGCGGGGCACCGCGCGCTCATGGACACGCTCTGGTCGCGCCACGCGCGGATCGTCGGCGGCGGCGAGGCCGCGGCGTCGGCGTCGGCGACGGCGGGGGTGCGCTGATGTCGTTCGCGCCGATCCCCGAGATCCTCGACGACCTGCGCGCCGGCAGGGCGATCGTGCTCGTCGACGACGAGAACCGCGAGAACGAGGGCGACTTCGTCGTGGCCGCCGAGGTGATGACGGTCGAGATGATCAACTTCCTCACCCGCGTCGGCGGCGGCTATCTCTGCGTCGCGATGACGGGCGAGGACTGCGACCGGCTCGATCTCGGCCCGCAGACCGGCGTCAACACGAGCGTGCGCGGCACGGCGTTCACCGTGACCGTCGATGGACACCCGAAGCACGGCGTGGGCACGGGCATCAGCGCGCGCGACCGCGCGAAGTCGATCCAGCTGCTCGCCGATCCGAAGTCGACGACCGAGGACTTCGTGCGTCCCGGGCACATCAATCCGTTGCGCGCGCGGGCGGGCGGCGTGCTCGTGCGCACGGGGCAGACCGAGGGTTCCGTCGATCTCTGCAAGCTCGCGGGACTCAGGCCCGCGGCCGCGATCATCGAGATCGTGCTCGAGAACGGCGAGATGGCGCGCGTGCCCGACCTCGAGAAGATCTGCGCGCAGCACGGGCTGAAGATGTGCTCGGTCGAGCAGATCATCGAGCACCGCCTCGCGCGGGAGACGCTCGTGCAGCGCGTCGAGCCGGCGTGCGGCGCGCGGATCGAGACGCCCGAGGGCGAGTTCACGCTGATCGCCTACGGCAGCGCCGTCGACCCGGTGCCGCACCTCGTGCTCTCGTGCGGCGGCGTCGGCGTGCCCGATGCGTCGGGACGGGTCCCCGCGTGCGACGACGCGGTGCTGGTGCGCATGCATCGGCGCGACCTGCTCGGCGACATCTTCGGCGTGGCGGTGCGCGGTGGCGGCAGCAGCGGCGACGACCTGCGCGCCTCGATGCGCGCGATCCAGCGCGAGGGCCGCGGCGCGATCGTCTACCTGCGGCCCGAGGGCGCGGGCGAGGACTTCTTCGCGCGCCTGCAGCAGATCCGCCGTCCCGGCGACGATGTGAACACGCCCGACCTCACCCGCACCGAGGGCGTGGGCGTGCGCGCGGTGCCGATGGACAGCCGCGAGTTCGGCGTCGGCGGACAGATCCTGCGCGACCTCGGCCTGTCGCGGCTGCGCGTGCTCACCAACCACCCGCGGCGCGCGATGCCGGGCCTGCACGGTTTCGGACTCGAGATCGTGGAGCAGGTGGCGCTGCGCGGCGGGTGAGCGCACTCGGCCGGGCTGGCGCCGTCAGGCAGGCTGGCGCCACGGCCGCACATCGATCGCCCATTCCTTCGGGTCGGGCGAAGGGATCTCGAGCAGCGCGCGGTCCTCGGGGCGCACCTCGCCGTTCACGACCGGGCGCGCGATGCGGGCCACGGTGCGGTTGCCGCTCTTCTCGCGGATGACGACGCCGGTCGGGGCGAGCGTGGTGCGGTCGTAGAAGAGCTCGACCATCGCGGTATCCTTCGCCATCGGCGTGCCCGCCTTGGGCACGAGGCGCAGGGCCGCGACATTCTTGAGCGAGCCGAGCAGGGGGATGTCGAGCGGGACCTCGCCCTCGGTCACATCGAAGCGCGCGAGCACCTCGGCCTTCCGCTGGCCGATCGGCACCGGGATCGGGCCCTCGCCGAGCGCGAGCGGATCGAGCGTCTCGCCGGGCGCGACGATCTGGCGCTTGGTGAAGCTGCGGTTGCGGTGGTCCTGCTCGCACAGCCAGCCGTCGGCGTAGATCCAGTGGTCGATCGAGCGCTCGGAGCGGCCGGAGCCGTCGACGAACTCCTCGAAGTGGATCGCGAAGCGGCGCTTGCCGTCCTTGCGGTCGAGCACGATCCGCCCGAAGCGGCGCTCGGTCTCCTCGACGAGCGCGTCGTACTTCTCGAGCGAGAGGCTGCCGCTGAGGGTCTCGATGGTGGTGCCCGACTTCTCGAGCTCGGTCAGGAACGCGTCGACGCGGAGCGCGGCGGCGTCGGGCGCGGCCTGCGTGGTGGGGACCTGCGTGGAGGCGGCCTCGCGCTTCGCCGGTTCCACCTGCGGGGTCGCGGCGGGCGTCGCGTCGGGAGCGGTGCCCGGCGTCGCGGCCGGCGGGGTGAGTGCGAGGAGCACCGCGGGGACGAGCGCCGGAGTGAGCGCGATCTGGAGCATGAGGACGGGCGACGGCATGGAGGCAGGACGGTAGCGGAGTGACGACGATTCCGCCGCGCGCGCGGCAGCGGCGCGGTGAAGGGTGCTACCCTCCGATCCATGGCGCGTTTCAGCAATCGGTTCGCCCTGGCGCTCGCGGTCGCGATGGTCCTGCCGGAGATGTTCCCGGTCGGAGCGCTCGGTCGTGCGGCGGCGCAGGTCGCGGTTCCCGAGCCGAAGCGCCCCGCGGACGACGCCGCCGCCATTCCCGACTCGATCGCGCCCGCGCCGGCGGTGCTGCAGGCGGTCACCGCCGGATGGATGACCGACGACGAGCGCAAGGATTTCCGCGTCCTGCACGGGATCTTCGACGACCTCGACCTCGATACGCCGCTGCGGCGCGCGCTGGTGGCGCTCGAGCGGTGGCGGCTCGACGACCCCGCGCTCGACGACGCGTCGGTGCCGCGGCACCGGAAGGCCGAGCGCTGGCTCCGGGTGGGCGC
>CAMBUI010000124.1 GCA_945870915.1 Candidatus Kuenenia stuttgartensis
GACGCGACCGACTGGATCGCGCGCAGCCCCCTGCTCGCGCAGGACGGCGAGCACCTCCTCAGGCGCAAGGTGCTCGGCACCTACGGCGAGGCGCTCGGCCTCGGCGACGTGGGATGAGCCGTCGGATCACGGGTCCCGCGCCCACAACCTCCGGTACCACGCCCAGCGCGCGTCGCCGAGCGCGGGCATGACGCGCACCGGATCGTGGCCGAGGCCGGGCAGGACCGTGAACTCGTGCGGGATGCCGAGCGACTCGAGATGCCCGTGCAGCGCCTCGTTGGCGGGCAGGGTCTCGTCGCGCGCGCCGATCGCCATGCGGATCGACACCGTCCCGCGGATCCGCGCGGCGTTCGCCTCGGCGAGGCTCCACGGACTGACCTCGCGGAAGTACGCGAGGTCGCCACCGTACACCTGCGCAAGCAGCGCCTCGCGAAGCCGCTCGCCGCGCGGCGCGTAGGTGAAGTCGCGCTGCACCGGGCCCGCGGCGATCATCGAGACGCCGCAGAAGAGCTCGGGAAACTTGAAGCCGAAGCGGCCGGCGCCATAGCCGCCCATGCTGAACCCCTCGACGATGCGGCCCTCGCGGGTCGCGACCGTGCGAAAGGTCGCGTCGACATGTGGAACGAGGTCGTCGATGAACACGCGCTCGCCGAGGACGGTGCCGTCCTTCCAATCGCAGTACATGCCGTTCGCGAGGCCGTTGGGGAACACCACGATCGCCGGCGGCATGAGGCCGCGCGCCATCGCGTCGGAACACGACTCGGCCAGCACCGCGACACCCGCCCCACCGCCGCCCGAGCCGTGCAGCCAGTAGAGGACGGGAAAGCGGCGCCCGGGATCGCGCGCGTACTCGCGCGGCAGCAGCACATGGAAGCTCACGCGGCCGCCCGCATGCGCGCTCTCGAACACGTGGTACTCCGTGAGCCGATCGGGAGAGGCGGGCGTGACCCAGTCGGCGCGCCAGACGGGTTCCGGGCGGGCGCGGGCCGGTCGCGCAGGCTCGGAGGCGCAGCCCGCGCAGACGAGCAGCGCGAGGCCCGCGAGGAGCCTCACCGCTTCCTCCGCCGCCACGCGTCGAGCGCCGCCGCGTCCATGCAGTTCAGGCACTGCGCCCTCGGCAGCCAGCCGCGCTGCGCCGTGAGCACGCCGTAGCGGATCTCGTCGAAGTCGTCGGGGCCGTGCACATCGCAGTCGATCGCGAGCATGCAGCCCGCCTCGGCGGCGGCGCGGATGTGCGCGTCGCGGAGGTCGAGCCGCATGTGGTGGCTGTTGATCTCGAGCGCGGTGCCGTGCTCCTTCGCGGCGGCGTAGAGCTCGTTCATCGCGGGCTCGAGTCCGGGGCGGCCGTTCACGATGCGACCGGTCGGATGGCCGATCACATGCACGAGCGGATGCGCGATCGCCCTGAGCAGGCGGTCGGTGGCGACGCGCGGCTCCTGCTTGAGCGCGGCGTGCGGACTCGCGACCACCCAGTCGAGCTCGGCGAGGATCTCGTCGGCGTAGTCGAGCGTGCCGTCGGACAGGATGTCGACCTCGCTGCCCGCCCAGATCTGCATCCCCGGGAAACGCGCGCGCGCCGCGTGGATCGCCGCGATGTGCGCGCGCAGCCGCGCCTCGTCGAGCCCGTTGGCCTGGAACTGCGTCTTCGAGTGGTCGGTGATCGCGATGGTGTGGAAGCCGCGGTCGCGGGCGCGGGCGACGATCTCGTCGATCGACATCGATCCGTCGGACGCGGTCGTGTGGCAGTGGAGCTCGGCGCGGATGTCGGCGACCTCGAGCACCTCGGGATGCCGCGCGCCCCTGGCGAACGCGGCGACCTCGCCGCGGTCCTCGCGCATCGTGGGCGGCACCCAGTCGAGCCCGAGCGCCGCGTAGACCTCCTGCTCGCTCGCCGCCGCGACGGGCACCGCGCCCTCGTCGACGCCGCCCTGCGCGTTCTCCCTGAAGAGCCCGTACTCGTTGAGCCGCATGCCCTGCGCGATGGCGCGCTCGCGCAGCGCGATGTTGTGCTCCTTGCTTCCGGTGAAGTACATGAGCGCCGCGCCGAAGCGGTCGAGCGGCACGACGCGCAGGTCGACCTGCACGCCCGACTTCGTGAGCACGCTCGACTTCGTGTCGCCATGGCCGAGGATGCGCGCGACCTCGCCGCGGCCGACGAACGCGTCCATGAGCGGCTTCGCGTCCGTCGCGGCCGCGAGGATGTCGAGGTCGCCGATCGTCTCGCGCCCGCGGCGGAGGCTGCCCGCGTACGCGATCCGCTCGACGAAGGGCAGCGCGCCGAGCTCGGCGACCAGCGCGTCGGCGATCGGCATCGCCTCGCCGATGCGGATGCGCCCGCGCGCCGTCTCGGCGAAGGCGATCGCCTCCTTCATGTTCTCGATGGTCTTCGCACCCATGCGCGGGAGCTTCGCGACCGCGCCCGAGTCGATCGCCGACCTGAGGGTCGCGAGGTCGACGACGCCGGCGTCGGTCCAGAGGGCGCGCGCGGTCTTCGGACCGATGCCCTGGATCGCGAGGACCTCCTTCAGGCCCGGCGGCACCTGCGCGCGCAGCTCCTCGAGCTCGGACATGGTCGCGGTGCGGCCGAACTCGACGACCTTCGCCGCGGTCGACGCGCCGAGGCCGTCGATCTCCTTGAGTGCGGCGACATCCATCCCGGTCGCCGTTCCGGACAGCCCCTCCACCGCGCGCGCGGCCTTGCGGAAGGCGTTCACCTTGAACACATTGGCGCCGAGGATCTCCGACAGGACGGCGAGCTCCTCGAACGCGGCTGCGACTTCTCCGTTGGTGGCCATAGTCGGCGCAGCGTATCAGGCGCGCGACGCGAGCATCGCCAGCAGCACCTCGGCCGTGCGCGCGGTGCCGCCCTGCTCGCGGCGGATCACGGCACGGGCGTTGCGCGCGATCTCCGCACGGCGATCGGGCCGTGCGAAGAGCTCCGCCAGCGTGGCCTTCAGCTCCGACGCCTCGATCTGCAGGAGTCCGCCGCCGTCGGCAAGGAGCGCCACCACCTCGCGGAAATCCGCGACGCGCGGGCCGATCACCACCGGCCGGCCGAGGCTCGCGGGCTCGATCGGATCGCTGCCGTAGAGCCTGCCGAAGCTGCGGCCCATGACGACCACATCGGCCATCGCGTACGCCATGCCCAGTTCACCGATGGTGTCGAGCAGGTAGTGGCGCGTGTCGGCACCGCCCCGCTCCCCGCGCGAGCGGCGCACGCAGCCGGGCAGGTTGGCGGCCGCGCCGTCCCACCACTCGGGCTTGCGCGGCGCGATCACGAGGCGCACGCCGTCGGGCAGCGCGTCGCGCAGCAGGAGTTCCTCGCCGGGCTCGGTGCTCCCCGCGACGAGGACGGGCACACCCGCGGGAACGCCCATCTCCTCCATCAGCGTGTCGACGCCGGGCACGGTGTCGCGGATCGCGATCGCGTCCCACTTCATGTTGCCGCTCACCAGCACCTCGGGCGCGCCGAGCTCGGCGAAGCGCTCCGCGTAGGCCTTGTTCTGCGCCATGACGATCTCGGCGCGCGAGAACATCCCGCGCACGAGCGCGCGCACGCGGCGATAGCGGCCGATGCTGCGCTCGCTGAGCCGCCCGTTCACGACCGCGACCGGAACGCCGCGCATGCGCGCGAGGCGGGTCATGTTCGGCCACAGCTCGAGCTCGACGAGCACGAGCAGGTCGGGCCGCGTGCGGTCGAGCCATCGGCGCACCGCGAACGAGAAGTCGAACGGCGTGCGCACCAGCGCGTGCCGGCCGCCGAACAGCGCCTGCGCGCGCGCGATGCCGGTGTCGGTGGTCACGCTCACCACGATCTCGGGCTGCATGCGGTCGTTGGCGAGCCGTTCGACCAGGCCCCGGATCGCGTTCACCTCGCCCACCGACACGGCGTGGATCAGGACGCGCGGACGCGCGCCGCGCGCGATCGCGTCGCCGCGGCCGAGCCGCGCGGGCCAGTCGGTGCGCAGCTTTCCCCGCAGGAACATGCGCGGAAGCCACACCGGCAGCGCGAGCACCGCGAAGAGCGTGTAGCAGAGGTCGGTCAACGCGATGGCGATCGGTGCGGTCACGGCTGGGCCATCACTTCAGGTTCTTCGCCATCGCGGCGAGCCACTGGCGCGACTGCGTCCCCTCGGAGAGGTCGGCCACGCGGCCCTTGCTGTCGACGTAGAGGGTCTTCGGGATCGAGTTCGACGGGTTGATCGTGCGGATGAACTCGTTGAACTCCTGCGTCGCCATCCCCTCGAAGTCGTTCGCGGGATTCGATCGCAGGAAGTTGCGCACGAGATCGGCGCCCCTCACCGCGGACCGTCCCGCGGATGCGGGCATGTCGGCGTCCATGCTCAGGCCGATCACCTGGATGCGCTCGGGCATCGAGGGACGCACGGCGTGGACCGTCCGCCGGTTCGCGAGGCACGGACCGCACCAGGTCGCCCAGATCTCGATGATCATCGGCCGCCCCGCGAACGAGGCGAGCGAGACCGGCTTGCCGTCGAGGTCGCGCACGGTGAGCCGGTGCACGGGCCCGAGTTCGGCGGGCGCGGGCATCGCGGCGCCGATCGACGCGGGCGGTGCCACCGCGGCTCCCCCATTGGCGGCCTCCGCCGGGACGACGGGGGTCGCGACCACGCTGCCGTCTCCAGCGGAGGGCGACGCAGGCGAGACCGTCGAGGATCCATCGCAACCGCCGAAGGCCACGACCGCCGAGAGAAGTGCAACACGCGCGAGCGACATGCGTGCAGAATACCCGACCGTGCCTTCCGCGCCCCGCGACCAACCTCACCCCGGCACGACGCCTCCATGGCTGGTGGCGCTCGACACCGGCGGCACGTTCACCGACATCGTCGCGCGCAGCCCGGGCGGCACGCTGCTGCGGGCCAAGGTCCCCTCGGACGGCTCGATCCTGGCGACGGTGGTGCAGATCGCGGCCGGGGGCGACGACGACGGCGCGCTGCTCGTCCACATCGCTCCCGCGGCGGGACTGGTGCTGCCCGACGGGCTTCTCGTCGGCTGGCGGGTCGCGCACGGAAACCACCGCTTGACCGTGCGTACGCATGGGGCGGGCGTGGTGCGGATCGCGGCCGACCACGGGGGCGTTCGCGGCAGCATCCCCGAGCCGATCCCCGAGCCGATCCCCGGGCCGATCCCCGCGCTCACCGCCGGACAGCCCATCCGATTCGTGCGCGACGGAGACGCGATCGACGCGCCGCGGCTCGGACTGCACATCGTCACCGCCACCCCGCTCGATGCGGCGCTCCCCGCGGTCGAACTCCGGCTCTCGACGACGCGCGGCACCAACGCGCTCCTCGAGGGACGCGGCGCCCGCGTGGGCGTGCTCGTCTCGGACGGCCTCGCCGGCGTGGTCGAGATCGGCGACCAGACCCGCGAGGACCTCTTCGCCCGCGTGCCGCAGCGCACGCGCCGGGTCGCCCACGCGGTGGAGGCGATTCCGGAACGCTCGCTCGCCGACGGCACCGTCGAGCGCGCCGCTGCCGACGACGCCTGCGCCGACGCCGCGACGCGGCTCTCCGCCGGCGGATGCGACGCGGTCGTCGTCTCCCTTGCCCATGCGCTGGCGAACGACCGCGAGCAGCGGATCGCCGGGGAGCTCCGCGCGCGCGGCGTGCCCGCGATCGCGGCGCGCGACATCGCGCCGCATCCGAGGCTCCTCACGCGCACCGAGACCGCGTGCGTGCACGCGCGGATCGCGCCGATCCTCGACGCGTTCGTGGCCGACGCCACCGCCTCGGCAACCGACGCCCGGGCCTTCGTGTTCACCAGCGCGGGCGTGCTGCAGCGCGCCTCGCGGCTCCTCGCGCGCGACACGCTCTACTCCGGTCCCGCGGGCGGCGCGCGTGCGGTCCGCGATGTCGCGCGCCGCCACGGCATCGACCGCGCCGTCGGCTTCGACATGGGCGGCACCAGCTCCGATGTCGCGCGCACCGCCGGAGGCGAGGTCGCGCTGCGCGCCGAATCGCGGATCGACCGGATGACGGTCGCGGCCCCGAGCGTCGCGATCGACAGTGTCGCAGCGGGCGGAGGCTCGGTCTGCCGCGTGCGCGACGGCGCCTTCGAGGTCGGCCCCGAGAGCGCCGGCGCGAATCCAGGTCCCGCGTGCTACGGCCGCGGCGGTCCGCTCACCATCACCGATGTCAACCTCCTCGCGGGACGGATGGCGACCGGCGGCGGCGCGATGAGCGTCGACCGCGGCGCGGCGGAGCGCGCCCTCGAGGCGGTGGCCCGCGCGCGCGGCGCCACCACCGACGAGGCGATGCTCGCGTTCCTCGACATCGCCAACGCGCGCATGGCGCTCGCGATCGAGGCGCTCTGCGTGCGCGACGGCGTCGATCCGCGCCGACACGCCCTCATCGCCTTCGGTGGCGCCGGCGGTCAGCACGCCTGCGCGATCGCCGACCGCCTCGGCATCGCGCGCATCGTCTTCCCCCGCTTCGCGGGATTCATGTGCGCCCAGGGCGTGTTCGCCGCCGAGCCCGCGCGGTTCGCGACCGTCCCCGTGCTGCGCCCGCTCGTAGGCTGCGCGGAGGAGTTGGCGCGCGCGCGTGGCCAGACCGTCGCCGAGGCATCGGCGGCACTCGCGGCCGATGGCTTCGTTCCGAATGGGCGCGAAAGGCCCGCGTCCGAGGCGGCGTGGCGCGCGGACACGACGGCGGACACGACGGCGGACACCACGCGCGCCGACCGCATCTCCCTCCGCATCGCGCTGAGGCTCGCGGGCCAGGAGGCGACGATCGAGATCGACGATGCGGGGGTCGACGATGCGGGGGTCGACGATGCGGGAACCGACGACGCGGGGCTCGACGTGCTCGGCCGTCGCTTCGCCGCCCGCTTCGCCGAGTTGTTCGGCTACGAGCCTCCCGCGCGCGCGGTCGAGGTCGTGTCGGTCACCGCGCGCGCCGCGCCGGCGGATGCGACGCCCGCGGACCACGGGGAAGATCACGGGGAAGATCACGGGGCAGACCGCGGGGCAGACCGCGGGGCGGACCACGGGTCGTCACCTTCCATGCCCGCCGTCTCTGCGCCAGAACGCGCGCGCATGCTCACCGAGGGAGCACGCCTCGACGCGGCGATCTTCGCGCGCGCCTCGCTCGCCGCGGGCGCGACGATCGCAGGCCCCGCGATCATCACCGACGCGGGCGAGACGGTCGTGCTCGACCGCAGCTGGCGCGCGCGGGTCGACCCTTCGGGCGACCTCGTCGCCGAGCGCGCCGAACCCGCACGCCCACGCGCGAGCGCGGCCGAGCAGGAGCTCTTCGCGGCACGGCTCGAGGCGACCGCCCTCGCGATGGGCCATGTGCTCGAGCGCACCGCGCTCAGCCCGAACATCCGCGACCGGCTCGACTTCTCCTGCGCCGTGCTCGATGCCGAGGGCACGCTGATCCAGAACGCGCCGCACCTGCCGGTCCACCTCGGGGCGCTCGGCGTGTGCACGCGCGCGGTGCTGCGCGCGCTCGAGCTCGGCGAGGGCGACATCGCCGTCACCAACCACCCCGCCTTCGGGGGCTCGCACCTTCCCGATGTGACCACGGTCGCTCCCGTCTTCGTCGCGGGGCGGCGCGTCGCGTTCGTGGCGGTCCGCGCGCACCACGCCGAGATCGGCGGAACGCGTCCGGGCTCGTTCCCGCCCGATGCCCGCGCGCTCGACGAGGAGGGCGTGGTGCTCCCCCCCTTCCACGCCGTGCGCGCCGGAACGCTCGACCACGCGGGCTGCCGCGCGCGCTTCGCGAACGCGCCGCACCCCTCGCGCAATCCCGACGAGAACCTCGCCGACCTCCTCTCGCAGGTCGCGGCCACGCGCCACGGCGTCGCGCAGGTCGCGGCGCTGGCGGCCGAATGCGGCGCGGATTTCGCGCTGCGATGCGAGGGCGAGCTCGCGCGCGCGCATGCCGCCCTCCGCCGCGCGCTCGCCCGGATGGCGGACCTGGGCAACGACCACCGGGAGCCGCACGGCGCCGGGCGCGGCACGCCCACCGACGCCACCGCCGAGCGCCTGCTCGACGACGGTGCGGCGATCCGCGTGCGCATCGCCGCGCGCCCCGACGACGGCCGCCTCACCATCGACTTCACCGGCTCGGCGCCGCTCCACCGCGCGAACTTCAACGCGCCCGCGGCGGTCACGCAGGCGGCGACGCTCTACGCGCTGCGGCTGCTGATCGACGAGCCGGTGCCGATGAACGAAGGCCTGCTGCGCGGCGTCGACCTGGTGCTCCCCGAAGGCATGCTCAACCCGCGGTTCACCGCCGACGCGTCGGCGTGTCCGCCGGTGGTGGCGGGCAATGTCGAGACGAGCCAGTCGGTGGTCGCGGTCCTGCTCGACGCGCTCGGGCTCGCCGCGGAGAGCCAGAGCACCATGAACAACGTCCTCTTCGGCGACGCGGTCTTCGGCGTCTACGAGACGCTCGGCGGCGGCGCCGGCGCCGGACCCGCGCACCACGGCGCGAGCGCCGTGCATGTCCACATGTCGAACACGCGGCTCACCGATGTCGATGTCCTCGAGCGCCGCGCACCGGTGGTGATCCGGCGCTTCGAGATCCGCCGCGGCTCGGGCGCCGACGGCGCGCATCGCGGCGGCGACGGCCTGGTGCGGGGCTACGAATTCCTGCGCCCGGTGTCGCTCTCGTTCTTCGGATCGCGACGCCTGCACGCACCTCGGGGCATGGCCGGCGGCGGCGACGGAGCGCCCGGCCTCCAGCGCGCGCGCATCGCTGGGCGCGAATGCACCCTCTCCGACTCCGTCCTCTCGCTCGAGCTCGATGCGGGCGACCGCTTCACCGTCGAGACGCCCGGCGGCGGTGGCTTCGGCCGGGCGCCCCGGTCCGCGGCCGAGGTCACATCGTCCGCTGCGG
>CAMBUI010000125.1 GCA_945870915.1 Candidatus Kuenenia stuttgartensis
GGTGAGCGGCATCGGCGAGTACGACGGCGTCGAGACCATCGGCGGCGACCTGGTGTCGATGGGTCGCTGGCCGCGCGGCCTCGCCGCCACATCGCGCGAGGCGCTCCTGGCGGTGCAGCAGCGCTACCTCGCGGGCGCCGGTCGCCTGCGGCGCGAGGGCGCGCAGTGGACCTTCGACAAGACGCTGCGCGCCTGGCGCTGGCTCCCCGCGATCGCGGCGGTGATGCCGGGCACCGTGTGCTTCCATGTGGCCCGCGATCCGCGCGACATGGCGATCAGCATCCTGCTCTCGTACTTCAACCCGGTGTCGGATGGATGGACCGCGGGCCTGGCGTCGATCCGCCGCGTGATCGAGGCCGAGCGCTCGGTGCTGCCGCGCGCGCTCGAGGCGCTCGCGCTGCCGCATGAGCGGATCGTGTACGAGCACCTGGTCGAGGATCCCGCAGGGCACGCGCAGCGCTGCCTGTCGCGCATGGGGCTCGCGATGGATGACCGCGTGCTCGCCCCCGAGGCGAACGCGCGCGCGGTGTTCACGCTGTCGCACGAGCAGGTCCGGCGTCCGATCAACCGCGCGTCGATCGGGCGCTGGCGCAACTACGCCTTCGCCTTCGATGGGTCGTGGGACGCGCTGGCGTCGGCGCACGAGTCGATCGTCGCGGGCCCCGTCGCCTCGTCGCGCCCGTCCGCGCCGGCGGCAGGAGACGCGCGGTGATCGTCGCCGCCGCCGCGGCGGTCGTCCTGCGCATCGCGGTGGTGCCTGCTGGAGCGGCGCTCGCCGAGGCCGATGGCGCGGCGCCGTTCGATGTGCGCGTCGCCACGATCGAGGAGGCGGTGGCCGCGGCCGAGAAGGCCGCCGCAGGACGCACCCCAGCCGCCGCAGGACGCACCCCGGCGCGGATCGAGATCACGCTTGCGGGCGCGGTCCACGAGGTGCGCGGGACGGTGCGGATCCCCGCGGGTCTGCCGCCGTGCTCGCTGGTTGGCGCCGATGGCGCGCGCGTGGTGGGAGGCGTCGTCCATCGCGCGGCCGCCGCGACGCCCTGCTGGGAGGAGCCCGACGACGCGATGCGCGCGCGCGTGGCGGTCGAGGCGCGCGCGCACCTGCGCGTGTGGCGGCTTCCCGCGGGCGCCCGCGCGCAGCTCGCCGGCCCCGTGCACAGCGGCCTCGGGATCGACACGCCCGCGGTGCACAGCGAGCTCTTCGTGGGTGGACGCGCGCTCACACTCGCCCGCTGGCCGAACGCGGGATACGCGGAGATCGCCACGGTGGTCGACGCCGGCAGCGTGCCGCGCAACGCGATGCCCGACATCACGGCCGCAAAGCGCGTGGTCGAGCCCGATCGCGGCGGCGTGTTCGTTCCTGCCGACACACGCCATGTGGCGCGCTGGGGCGCGGGCGCGAACAGCGGCGGTTCGGCCCCCGATGCATCGCCTTCAGATCCAACGCCTTCAGATCCAACGCCTTCAAATCCACCGCATTCAGATCCAACGCATTCAGATCCAACGCATTCAAATCTTTGGGCACTCGGCTACTGGAACTGGGACTGGGCGCACGAGCAGCTGCCGATCGCATCGGTCGACGAAGCGACCGGCACGGTGCGGCTCGGCATGCCGCATCGGTACGGGCTCGCGCAACGCGGGCGCTTCTGCGTGCTCAACGCGCCGGGCGAGCTCGACGCCGAGGGCGAGTACTGGATCGACCGCGCCGCCGGATGCGTCTATGCGTGGCTTCCCGCAGGAACCGCGTCGGCCGAGGCGGCGGTCTCGCTGGTCGGCGCGCCGCTGCTGGCGCTCGAGGGCGTGGCCGACTTCACCGTGCGCGGCGTGTCGTTCGAATGCACGCGTGGCGGCGCGATCGCGGCGCGTGGATGCGAGCGCGTGCGCCTCGAGGCGTGCGGGTTCCGCAACATCGGCACGCGCGCCGTCTCGCTCGACGGCCGCGCGAACCTGGTCGCGCGCTGCGGCTTCACCGACATCGGCGGCGAGGGCGTCGAGCTCACCGGCGGGGACCGTCCGTCGCTCGCGCGCGGCGACAACGCCATCGAGGACTGCACCTTCCGCGAGTGCGGCCGCCTCCTGCGCAGCTACCACCCGGCGGTGCGCATGGAAGGCGTCGGCAACCGCGTCTCGCGCTGCGCGTTCATCCGCCATCCGCACATCGCGCTCGTGTTCCGCGGCAACGACCACCTGATCGAGTCGAGCGAGTTCGCCGAGGTGGTCTACGAGACGGGCGATGCCGGCGCCGTCTACTGCGGGCGCGACTGGACCGCGCAGGGCACCGTCATCCGCGGCAACCTGTTCCGCGACATCCGCGGCAGCGACGCGCGCTACCAGAACGCCGTGTACCTCGACGACATGTCGAGCGGCATCACGGTCGAGGGCAACCTGTTCGTCGACTGCAACTGGGGCGTGCTGGTCGGCGGCGGCCGCGACAACACGCTGCGGGCGAACACCTTCGTGCGCTGCGGCAAGGCCGTCTCGTGGGACGCCCGCGGGGTGGGCTGGATGGCGGGCGAGCTCAAGGACCCGAGCACCTCGACGCTGCTGCGTGGCCATGCGGCGATGCCGGTGGCCGAGGAGCCGTGGCGGACGCGCTATCCGCGCCTCGTCGACTACCTGACCGACCGGATGGGTCGGCCGGTGCGCGGCGTGCTCGAAGGCTCGCGGCTGCTCGCGACCCCGATCGGGCGCATCGACGACCGCGAGTGCGTGCTCGAGACGGGCACGGTGGTGCTTTCGCCGTCGGAACTCGAGTCGCTCGACCTCGATGCGGCGACCCGCGGCATCGGGCCGCGCTGACGAGGCTCCGCCGCACGCCCCGCGCCAAGGGACGCGTCTTGAAACGCGAACGCCCCGGCCGAGACCGGGGCGTTCGTGATCGTTGGCGTGGCATCGTTGCTGTGGCATCGTTGCTGCGGAGCCGTTGCTGCACGGTCCGCGCCGCGTGCGTTCCGACCGGCGCCTGAGCTGGTGCGCCGGAGGTACGCCGAGGCGACTCAGCGGCGACGGCGCGCGGCGAGACCGGCGAGGCAGAGCAGCGCGATCGCGCCCGGGGCCGGGACCGGTCCGCTCGACACGGTGATGTTGTCGATGCGGTTGGTGCCGCCGGTGGCGACGGTCGAGGTGTTCACGAAGCGGAAGTAGAGGGTCGCCTGGTTGTCGGCGCCCGAGATGCTGGCGACGGTGGTGGTGAAGGCGCTCTGCACGCCGTTCACGCTCGACCACGCGAGCGTGCCGCTGCCGGCGGCGCCGGCCTGGATCACCGTGTAGCCGGCGAGGATGGTCGAGAAGTTCGAGCCATCGGTGCTCATCTGCACGTCGAAGACCGACGGGCCGGTGCTCGAGCGGGTCTGGTCCCACGAGAGGTAGATGTCGGTGAAACCGGTCGTCGAGACGGCGACCTGGTAGTAGTCGCCCACCGACCAGTTGTTGCTCGAGAACGAATAGGTCGAGCCGTTGCCCGCGGGGCTCGACCAGGTGGTCGCGGCCAGCGCGTGGAAGCCGCTCAGGCTGGTGCCCGCGGTCGCATCGCCGACATCGGCGGCGCCGTAGGTGTAGCTGGTGCCGGTGGTGGCGGCGGGAACGGCGGTCGGCATGGTCCAACCGGCGACGATCGCGGCCGAAGCGCCCGAAGACGCCAGAAGGCCAACCGCCGCAGCCATGAGGAACTGCTTGGTCATCTCAAACTCCTAGATTGTGCTGGGGGACAGGGAACAGGGAACACGAATCGGACAGTCATCACGGACAGTCATCACGGACTGTCATCTCGAACGGTCGTCTCCGACCGTCGTCACACGCGCGCGCCGGTGGACGCCGGCGCACGACTCCGGGAGAGGGACTTCCCGAGGAACGCGGAGACTACCCGCCGGCATCGTCGCCGCAAGCCGATTTCATGGCTGTTTGCACAACGCTGACGGAGCGCGCGCGGGCGGCTGCGCGCGGATTTCACCGCAACAACGGACGCGGCAGGCACTTCCGCGCGGACATCGGCCGCGAGGCGTGCAGGGGATCGTTCGACGCGCTCCGCGGGTTACGGGCACGCGCCCCACGACTGGAGCAGCGCCGCGAGGTCGGCGCCGTCGATCGCGCCGCTGCCGTCGATGTCGGCGCTGCACTTCGCGCACGCGCCCCACGACTGGAGGAGCGCCGCGAGATCTGCGCCGTCGACCGCGCCGCTCGCGTCGATGTCGGCCGGACACGCCGGCGGCGGCGGCGCGGCCGTCGGGTTCATCCACACGCAGGCGTTGATGATCGCATCGGCGTGGTCGCCGTTCACCTCGCCCGCCCAGCCCGGGAAGAGCGTGTCGCCCGAGTCGCCGGTGCCGTCGTCCGGGGGCGACGAGTCGCCGAGCATCGCCACCTTGCCCGCCCCGTAGGTCGAGAAGGCGAACATCGCGTCGGCGTTGCCGCGGGCCGCGGTGCGGAACAGCGCGCCGCGCGCCGCGCCCGAGACGGTGATCGTCGAGCCCGCGTTGTATTCGATCGCGGTGACCGTGCCCGCGGGCCCGGCCAGGATCGGCGCGGCCGCCGGATCGGTCGCCGGGAAGCTCGCGATCAGCGTGAAGCTGTTCGCGTTCGCCGCGAGGCCGAACGGATTGACCGCGATGCCGTTGTTGGTGAAGAGGTCGTTGTAGACGACGACCGGATCCTCGCCGTCGTTGTTGCGGTCGGAGCCGCTGTGGTTCCCGCCGAGGAAGAGCCCGCCGCCGGCGGCGACGAAGCGGATGATCGCCTGCTTCTCGGCGAGCGTGAACAGGATGTTCGGCTCGGGGATCACGTAGATGCCGTAGTTCGAGAGGTCCTGCGCGTTGGTCGGGTCGCCGAAGGTGATGCGCGCGCCGACCGGCAGCGTCTCCACCGAGAAGCCGCGCTTGACCAGCGCCACGCCCCACGCCGAGAGCGCGCCGCGCCAGTAGGTCTCGGGCGTCGACGCGGTGATGCCCGACTGCGGAGGCGTCGGGAAGCGCTGCGGGTTCGACTCGGTGCCCGCGCCGACGACCATCAGGCCGCCGGTGCCGGTGCCGATGTTGTTGGTGTCGGCGTCGATCACCCAGTCGGCGTTGCCGGCCATCTGCGCCTTGGTGGCGTCGAAGAGGACCTTGTTGGGCACGACGCCCTGCGCGAGCGCGGCTCCGGTGCAGGCGAATGCGGCGATCACGCAGGCGGCGACCGCGAACGGCGCGCGGGCGCGATGGCGAATGCGCGGGCTGTTGCCGGGGTTCATGCAGCGGCGAGGCATGGAGGCTCCTGAGCTTCGAAGTCCTGTGGAGACTGGCCTTTGCGGAAAACGCACAGTAGAGGCCGGGTGGCCCGCACCCCAGAGGAGCGTCGAAGGTCTCCGCAAATAGGTGTTTCGCCGCGGAATCGCGCGATTGCGGGAACGCGCGGCCGGGTCGGCATCCCGGGCATGCGCGCAGGTCTCTGCGCTAGCGGGACTTGCGTCGCGCGTCGTGCGCCGCGGCCAGCGCGTCCCACGCGCCATCGAAGGCGAACTCGTAGTTCCGCCAGCGCCCGATCGAGCTCCGGTTGATCGGCTTCCGGACCTGCATCGCGCTGAGCGTGACCGCCGCGCGGGTGTTCTGCTCGGGTGCGAGCACGCGCTCGTCCATCGGCAGGCCGAGACGGGACAGGCATCGCTGCGCCTCGCGCGCGGGATCGTCGACGAGATCCTCGTACACGATCGCCTCGTGCTCGATGCCGAGCACCTCCATCGCGCGCGGGATCAGCCGCCGCTCGAGCTCGATCACGCGGCGCATCGACTCGAAGCTGAAGGTCCACCCGATCTGTCCGCTCGCGAAGTACGACAGGAAGAGGCTGGTCGCCATGTCGCGCGGGTCGCGGTGCACGTTCAGGCACACCGTGCCCGGCAGGATCGCCGCGACCTCGGGCAGCGACCGCCAGGTGCGCAGGTTCTTGTCGAAGGTCCACGAGGCGCCCTCGCGGCGGAGCCGGTGCGCGCCCTCGAGGTAGAGCCGCTGCATGTCGGCGTAGACGCGCGCGGGCACGTCGCCGGGGCGGCGCGGCCACGCCGGCTGCGACTTGAGGTCGGTGTAGATGCGCGCGAGCCCCTCGTACTCGCCGATGCCGCTGATCGCGGGATGCCGGTCGAGCATCTGCTCGAGCAGCGTCGTGCCCGAGCGGGGGAGCGACACCAGCATCACCACGCCCTGCACGCGCTCGACCGACGGCGTGATCCAGTTCTCGCCCTTCTCGATGCGCGCGAGCTGCTCGAGGATCGGCTTCATGTGCATGTCGATGTCGAAGTCGTCGCCGGTGAGGGCGTGCGTCTCGCGGGCGGTCTCGAAGGCGGTGCGGTACTCGCCCGCCTTGTCGTAGAGGCCCGCCGCCTCGAAGCCCGCGTGGCGGCGCAGGTCGCGCGAGGCCTGCGCGCCGCGGAGGAACTTGCGGAGCGCCTCGGCGCCCTGGAGCGGGTCGGTCGCGGCCAGCAGGCGCGCGCCGTGGAACTCCGCGCGGATGTCCTTGCGCCACGCGCCCTCGGTCTTCATCAGCTCGCGCCACTCGTCGCGCCGGTTCGAGTGGAAGCAGATGTCGAGCACCGCGAACATCGCCTCCAGCGCGCAGGTGCCGCGCCCGAGCGCGATCGGCTTGAGCCGGGCGATGCCCTCGGCGTCCTTGCCGGTGCGGATGTCGAGCTGTCCGCGCAGGTAGTTCGCGAGCTCGTCGCGGGGCGCCGAGCGCAGCGCCACATCGAGGTCCTGCTCGGCCTCGAGGAACATGCCCATCTGCAGGTACGCGCGGCAGCGGCCGAGCCGCGCGACCGGGCTCGTGGGCAGCTTCTGGATCATCTCGCCGGCCACGCGGGCCGCGCCCGGCAGGTCGCCGCTCCGCAGGAGGCGTTCGATCTGTTCGGCGGGTGTCTCGCGGGCGGCCATGGTGGAAATCTAGCAGGACGCCGCGCCGGTTCCGCCGCCGCCGATGCGTCGCGCCGCCGGAACGACACAGGCTCCCCGCGGTGGAGGAGCCTGTGGATCGATGCGGGTGGATGCGGCCGATGGCCGGCCGTTCCTCAGCGGAAGAGCAGCTCGCGGAACTTCTTGGCCGAGTCCTCGGAGGCGCGCTTCGCGGTGCCGGTCTCCGAGTACTTCTCCGTGCCGAGGCGCTGCGTGTCGTGGGACTGCATGAGCGCGGCGACGATCGGTCCGCCCTCGCCGTCGGTGGCGTAGATCTCGCAGGTGGCGTAGCCGTAGCCGCGCTTGAGGATCTGGGTCTGCGGCGCGATGTTGCGCAGCGGCTGGTTGGGCTTGATCTCGGTGATCGCGGCGTGGATCACGATCGTGCGGCCGCCCGGCTTCATCGCCATGTCCTTGAACTCCTTGGTGAGCGCCTCCGACATGGCGACGCGCACCTCCGAGAGCTGCTCGGCGTCGAGCTCGCCGTACTTGCCGCCGTAGGGCGTGGTGGCCGGCATGACCTTGACCGCGCCGACGGTCGACGGGTCGAGCTTGCCGCCCCACTCGCTCACGAGCTCGCCGGCGGAGGCCAGCGTGACCGAATTCGGGATGAAGCCGCTGCGGGCGTGCGGGGTCGAGCCGCAGGCCGCGAGGCCGCCGACGAGCAGTGCGGCGGCGATGGCGAGAACGGGACGGCGGATGGTGGTCGTGTTCATGGTGGATTCCCTGACGGTCGCGACTGTTCCTCGATGATCAGTCTCGGGGCATCCTACATGGTGCGGCGCGCTGCCGCGTGCGCAGGCGTTCCTCCGCCACGCAATGAAGGAGGCCTGTTCCCGCACTGGCGGAACAGGCCTCCTTGACTGCTGCAGTGGTGGTGATGTCCCGGTCAGTCGAGGAACCGCACGGCGCCCGTCTCGACGTCGTAGATCGCGCACAGGACATCGAGCTTGCCGTCGGCCTTGGCCTTGCTCAGGATCTCGCTGTTCTGGACGAGCTGGCCGGCCTGCCAGCGCACGTTGGCGATCTCGGCGTCGGACACGCTCGCCTTGCCGTCGGCGCCCTTGGGCAGGCCGGCGATCGCGGGCTTGATGGCCGCGACGAACGCAGGCATCTTGCCGGGGAGGTCCTTGCCCGCGACGGTCGCGCCGACCGCGCCGCACTTCGTGTGGCCCATCACGACGATCGTGTGCACGCCGAGCGCGGCGACGCCGTACTCGAAGGTGCCGACCGCCACGTCGTTCTGGAAGTTGCCCGCGATGCGCACGACGAAGAGCGAGCCGACGCCCTGGTCGAAGATCATCTCGGGCGGCGTGCGCGAGTCGGCGCAGGTGAGCACGCCGACCGACGGCGTCTGTCCGTCGGTGCCCGTCTTCACGGTGCGCTCGTGGCGCCAGTCGTGCATGCGGACATCGCCCGAGATGTAGCGGGCGTTGCCGGCCTTGAGTTCCTGGAGCGCCATCTTGGGCGCGATGGTGGTCGAGGCGGCGTCGTCGCCGGCGCGCGGTGCGTTGGACGCGCAGGCGGCGAGCACGAGCGAGAGTGCGATGGCGGGAATGCGATGGATGAGGGTCGAAGTCATGGAGGGAGGCTACAGGAGATTGGCCGCGCGATCGTTTCGATCGCGTTCGGAGTCATCAGATTGTCGGAGAGCGCTCGAGCGGAGCGTTGGAGGAGCGGGGTTGATGAGGGGCGAGATTGCCGAGGAGAGAGGTTGCCGAGGAGCGAGGCCGGAAAGCCTGTCCGTCGCGCGCGCCTCAGGGACGCCCGGTCCAGCCGTTGAGCACCTCGGCGAGGTCGTCGCCGTTGGTCGTGCCGTCGTTGTTGAAGTCGTACACCGACTGGCCACCCCAGTAGGTGAGGATGCCCGAGATGT
>CAMBUI010000126.1 GCA_945870915.1 Candidatus Kuenenia stuttgartensis
CCACGGCGCGCGCCGGCAGGCCACGGCACGCGCAGCAGGCCACTGCACGCGCCAGCAGGCCACGGCGCGCGCCGGCAGCAGAAGGCAGCCTTGGGTGCGCGCGAGGCCCGGCTCGTCCCTTCGGTCGTCGTCCCTTCGGCCCACGTCCCCTCGGCTCACGCGCGCTGCGAACCCACGCGTTCCGCCCGCCTTCCGACCCGCAACCGCCGATCCGACCGAACGGCGACTTGACCCGCGGGCGCGAGGCGATTTGAATACGGGTCGTCCGGGTTCGGAGACTTTCGACTCCCGGTCGCCATCCAACCGATGGATTGCTCCAGACCATCCCCGCGCCGCGCTGCCATCGTCATGGAGCGCATCGACGGGGGCTTCCCGAAGTTCTAGAAAGGACTGCCATGAAGACTCTCCTCGCTCTCGGATGCACCTCGGCGTGCCTCCTCCTCGCTGGCTGCGGCGGCGACGAAGCCCCCGATGTGACCACCATCGACTCGAACCAGATCCGCCAGCCCGGCTCCGCGCCGGTCGCCCCTCCGGGCGACGGCATCAAGCTCGGCTCGAACAGCAGCGGCGGCCCCGGCGCCACCCCGCCGGCCAAGAAGGACGAGTGAGTCGACGCGGGCGCGTCGCGCCCGCACGGCCCACCCGACGCAGAAACACGCCGCGCCGCCCCGCAAGGGGCGGCGCGGTGCTTTTTCCACACGGGCGCGCGGCCGCCGATCCGTCGCATCGTGCGCACGGCGCCATTCCATCGCCAGCACGGCGCCAACCCAGCGCCGACCCACGGCCACGCGATCGCGCCCACACGGCGGCACATCGCGTGGTTCTCGGCGCCGACGGCACACGTCGACCGCGAAGTTGGCGGTAATTCGACCCTGCGAGTGAACTCGCCACCCCGGATGGCGGATGAAAGGGTGTCGCAACCTCCGGCGCACGCCGGACCGAGCGACCACCAAGTTCAGGCCATCCACCCGCCGCTGCTCTGGGTCACAAACTCAGACAGCGGTTTTTCTTGTGCGCCGCGATGTTCGCGCGAGGTTCCCGCGATGTTTTCGCGTGGCGCACGGGCGCGGCGCGACCGCCCCGCCTCCGCGCCGTCACGCGCCGCGCATGATGTCGGTGATCACCGACAGGCCGCGCGCGAGCGTCTCCTCCTTCGCGGCGAACGACAGGCGGAAGTGCGTGTCGCGCGTCGAGAAGACCTTGCCGGGGATGATGAGCACGCTGCGCTCGATGGCCTTCTCGACGAACTGCGTCGCCGTGAGGCCGAGATGCTCCGGGACCTTGACGAACGCGTAGAACGCGCCGCCGGGACGGGCGACCTCGGTGAGTCCGTCGAACGCCGAGAGCACGGTGTCGCGACGCTTCTCGAAGCGGTCGACCCACGGCTGCATGTCGATCTCGTAGGCGTGCGCCGCGGCGTACTGCGCCATGCTCGGCGCGCACACGTAGGTGTACTGCTGGAGTTTGGCGATCGACTGCACGATGTCGTGCGGACCGGCGACATAGCCGAGGCGCCATCCGGTGCATCCGTAGGTCTTGCCGAAGCCCCGGATCAGGAGGCAGTCCTTGGTGAACGCCGCCGGGGTCGGGAACCGCCCCTGCTCGCGCGACTCGCTGAAGGTGAACTCGTCGTAGATCTCGTCGGAGATGAGGAGGATCCCCTTGGCGCGGCAGAGGTCGACGATGTCCGCCATCTCGCGGTTCGACAGGACGACGCCGGTCGGGTTGCCGGGGCTGTTCACCAGCACCGCCTTGGTGCGCGGCGTGATGCACTTCTCGATGCGCGCCGCGGTCATGCGGAAGTCCGGGTAGGTGTCGCAGAGCACGATCTTGCCGCCCGTGAGCGCCGCGAGCTGCGGGTACATCACGAAGTACGGGTCGGGCACGATGGCCTCGTCACCCTCGTCGAGCAGGCACATCATTCCGAGCACGAGCGCGCCGCTGGTGCCGCTGGTCACGATGGCCGAGAGCCCGTCCTGTCCCGAGTGCCAGCCGACCTCGTGGCCGAGGCGCTTCCAGATCGCGCCCAGAAGCTCGGGGCAGCCCTGGGTCTGGGTGTAGCCGTTGCGGTTGTCCGAGATCGCCTTGATCGCCGCGAGCTTGAGCGTGTCGGGCACCGGGAAGTCGGGCTGGCCGATCGAGAGGTTGATCGGGTCCTTCAGGTGCGCGGCGAGGTCGAACACCTTGCGAATGCCGCTCGCATCGATCGACTTCGCGCGGTGCGAGAGGAGCTTGGTGACGTCGAGGCGTTCGGATGCGTGGGACATCGGGGTGGTCGTGTGCGCGCTGCGGCGCGATGCGATGCGGGAAATGAAACGCCTCCGGCGATGGCCGGAGGCGCTGGAGTATGCCATGAAAGCGAAGCGTCCGTTCATGCGGCGCGGGGCGCCGCGGCGGAATCACTTCTTCTTCGCATCGGGCTTGGCGGCCGCGTCGGCGGCGGGTTCCTTCTTGGGCTTCTTGCCCGCGGCGACCTTGATGCTGAGCACCTTCGGAAGACCGAGCGGCGAGTTCTTGCCGGCGCTGAAGCGCTCGGCCGCCGAAAGCTTGGCGACGCGCTCGTCGCGGGTGAGGACGTTGCGGTGCTGGTTGAGGGCACCCGACTTGGTCTTGAGGCTGCTGTGAATGCTCATGGTGTTGCCTGACTGCCCTCGTCGTGAGGGCTTAGCCGTTGAACGGCTTGAAGTAGCGGTCTTCGAAGTCGGAGTTCCCGCGACCGGCGGCCTTCCAGAGGGCACCGACCTTGCGAATCCGCGCTTCGAGCGACTTCGCCAGTTCTCCCTTGAGCTCCGACTTCGGAATTCCTGGGAGGACGGTGATTTCGCGAAGTCGACCATTGTGATCGGGAACCACCCACGCGTCAAGTCCACGATCGCGGCAGAACTGGACGAGCTTGTCGGCGTTGGCCTCGAGGACCGAGGCGATAACGCAGTACTGGAGCCCCGCCTGCCGCGGATCGATGCCGCGCTGCGCCGGCGGGAGCGGCGGACCGAGTTCGGGGTCGATCGGACCGGTCGGAGCCGCGGTCGCGCGGCCGGGCTGGTTTTCGGACGCCCGAGCGGACTTGCTTCCCTGGTTGGCTCCCTGGTTGGCCTGATTGGCTGCGCCGCCACCCGATTGGGTTGCCGCCGCCTTGCCCGCGGCACCGGAGCCAGCCACCGCCGATCGACCGCCGCCCTGCTGTGCAGTTGCGCCACCGGGGACGATCGCGCCGTTCGAGCCGATGGACGGATCGCCCCCCGCGGCCGGCGCCGCGGCCTGCTCGCCTTCGTTCTGCGCGTTGCCCGAGCCGCGCGAGACACCGAGCCAATAGACCCCGAGCAGCACCACGACCACGGCCGCGCCGATGCCGAGGATGCGCGCGATGGCGGGATCGATCGCGATGCGCGGTGCGCCGGATGGAGCTGCCTTCGCAGCGCCGCCCGCGCCGCCGCCACCGGCGGGCGTGACGCCGCGCGTTGGACCCGGCTTGCGCGCCGAGGCCGCGACCGGGATCACGGGCGTGGTCTTCGACTCACGTCCGCGTCCCATCAGTTCGTAGAGAGCCGGGCTGCCACGTCGTGCCATTGGGTGTTTCCTCGCGAAAAACGCGTGGGCGCAGTCTAGCAGCAGGGTCGCGCCGACCAATGGTGAAACCGGGACGGAGGCGAAAGTGCCGAAAGTCCGTGAGGCGAGGCCCGTGAGGTGAGGCCCGTGAGGCGAGGCCGGTGAGGTGAGGCCGGTGGATTCAGGCGGGTATCAACGACGACCAGCGCTCGAGAACCGCCTCGATCCCGCGGCGCGGGCTCTGCCATTGGCGCGCGTCGATCACCGAGAGTCCGCGGAATCCAGAGGTTTCGAGCGTGATCCGCAGCGCGAGCGCCTCGAGACGCGACTCGCGCGGCTCGAGGATCGGGCCGCGAAGTCCGCTGCGCCAGAGATCGACGAGGCGGACGCCGCCGAGGGTGGCGCCGCCAGATCCCCCACCCGAGCCCCCACCCGACACCGAACGAGGACCACCACCCGCGCCGCCGCCGGCGAGCCGCGCCACCAGATCCTCGGGCCGCCCCCCGGCGCCCAGCACCGAGGCGCAGTCGACCGAGGCGAGGAAGGGCGGCGCGAGCCCCGCGGCATCCTCGGGACGAACGACCGGGAGCAGCACCTCGACACCGAGCCGGCTCGCGCTCGCCGCGATGGCATGGCGGGCCTCGCAGTCCTCCGTCGGACCAAGCGGGATGGTCACCGGCGCCCGCCCGAGGAACGCGGCCAGCTCCAGCGCCCCGTCGATCGCCTCGAGGGCGCGCGTCACGAAGGCGGGATCCACCAGGTGGGACGGCGGCAGGAAGAAGTCGATGCCCGAGCACGCGAGTTCGAGGCGTGCGAGGGTCGCCGCGAGGTCGCGGCGCGCCGACTGCGACAGGTCGCGAGGACGCAGCTCGGGCTCGGTCGCGGAGAGCTGCACACCGCGGCAGCCCGCCTCGGACGCCCACACGAGCGCCTCGCGGACATCGGCGCACTCGCGCGCGGCCACCAGCGGCGCGACCGTCGCGGCGAGCGCGGGTCGACCGTCGGAGGAACCGGCGAAACCAGTGGGGACTCGGGCCAAGGCGCGCGAGTGTACCCGTGCGCGTCGGCGGGAGGACCCGCACGGATGCGCCGCGTCGCGGCGCGCGCGCGACGAGCCAGTACGATGGTCCCATGCTGCAGCGCCTCGCCGACACCGCCTTCTGGCTGCTTGTTTCACTCTGGCTGGCGCTCGCCCTCGCCGGGGGCATCGCCGCGGCCGCGATCTTCCCCGCCTCGCGGGAGCTCGCGCTGTCGCTCGATGGCTACCAGGGGTTCATCGCCGCGAATCCCGAGCAGGGCCGCATGCTGGTCGCGGGCCACCTGGCCGAGCGGGTCTTCCAGCTCACCGACGGGGCGCGGCTCGCGCTCGCCCCGATGACGGCGCTCGCCCTGCTCTGCCAGCTCGCCTTCAACCCGCGGGCACCGCACCAGAAGAAGCGCCTCCTGGCGGTCGCCGTCGCGGCGGCGGCGCTGCTGACGGCGAGCTTCTGGTCGCAGCCCTCCTTCAGCGCCAAGGACGCGGCCTACCGCGAGGCCGCGCGGTCCGGACGCATGGACGAGGCCGCGGCGCTCAAGGTCGAGGTCGACGCCGCCCACACCGTCGCCTCGCGGGTGGCGAGCACCGAGGCGATCGCCCTGCTGGCGCTGATCGCCATGAGCGCCTGGAGCGTGGGTCAGATCACCGTGACCGGCGGTGGCGGCTGGAGGAAGAGCCGTGGGTAAGACGGCGGCGCAGAAGGCCCGCGCCGCCCGCATCCTCGCCGTCCTCAAGGAGCGCTATCCCGACGCCCACTGCGAGCTCGACTGGACGGTGCCCCACGAGCTGCTGATCGCGACGATCCTCTCGGCGCAGTGCACCGACGCCTCGGTGAACCGCGCCACGCCCGGGCTGTTCCGCGCCTTCCCGACCCCCGCCGACTACGCGCGGGCGACCCCGGAGGAGATCGAGCCGCACATCCGCTCGATCGGCCTGTTCCGCAACAAGGCGAAGGCGATCCACGCCACCTGCAGCCTGCTGTGCGAGCGGTTCGGCGGCGAGGTCCCGCGCACGATGGAGGAACTGCTTCTCCTGCGGGGTGTTGCGCGCAAGACCGCGAACGTCGTCCTGGGGAACTGCTTCGGGGTGAACGTCGGGGTGGTGGTCGACACCCATGTCGAGCGGCTCTCGCACCGGCTCGGCCTTTCGCGGCAGAAGTCGGTCGCGGCGATCGAGCGCGACCTGATGGAGCTCTTCCCGCGGGAGGACTGGTGCCTGCTCTCGCACCTGCTCATCTTCCACGGTCGGCGCGCATGCAAGGCGCGCGGCGGTTCGTGCTCCGAGGACCCGATCTGCCGCGAGTTCTGCTCCGAGTCGCGGGCCGCCTCCACGGGTGCCAAGAAAGTGGCGCGAAAGCGTGGTACAAGTCGATGAACGGCGTCCCCGCGCGTCGCGCGCGGGGCACACGCGGACAACGCGTGCACGGCGCCTGAACAATACGAGCGGTCCATCGCAAGGAGAGCGATTCGGTGAGCACGCAGCACCCTGACTTCGGACGACCTCGGTCGGTTGAGTTCCACGGACGGAACCTCCACTTCGTGGGTATCGGAGGCTGCGGGATGAGCGGCCTCGCCCTCATGCTCCGCAACCGCGGCGCGCACGTGACCGGATCGGACCAGTCGGCGGGCGAGATGATCGAGCGGCTCGACGCCGCCGGCATCGACGTGCGCGTCGGACCCGCGATGCAGTCGCTGCCGCCCGACACCGACCTCGTGATCGCCTCGGCCGCGATCAAGTCGGACCATCCCGAGATCCTGGCCGCGCAGGCCAAGGGCATCGAGTGGATCAGCTACGCCGAGGCCCTCGGCCACGCGCAGCGCGGGATGACCGCGGTGTCGGTCGCCGGCACCCACGGCAAGAGCACGACCACCGCGATGACCTCGTGGGTCGGCATCCGCTGCGGACTGGATCCGAGCGTGATCGTCGGCGCGACCTGCGACCAGCTCGGCGGAGGCACGCGCACCGGCTCGCGCTTCATCCCGACCGGGCTGCTCCGCGACCGCCCGGGCGTGCTCGTCTGCGAGGCGTGCGAGTTCAACCGGTCGTTCCACCACCACCGGCCGACGATCGGGCTCATCAACAACATCGAGGAGGACCACCTCGACTACTACTCGTCGCTCGACGAGATCATCCAGAGCTTCCACGACTTCGCGCGGCTGCTCCCGAGCGCCCGCAACGGCGGCAAGCTGCTGATCGCGCAGGACGGCGCGCACCGCCGCCAGGTGGTCGCCGGACTCGAGTGCGAGGTGTCGACCTTCGGCTTCTCGCCCGAGGCCGACTACCAGGTCGTGTACGGCGCCGCCGACAACCGCGTCGCGCTGTTCTGGCACGGCTACCTGATCGCGGCCTGGAACAACCAGATGCCCGGCGGCCACAACGCGCTCAACGCGGCCGCGGCCGGCATCATGAACAACTGGATGGGCCTCGACTGGGACGACATCGCGGTCGCGCTCGGCGAGTTCGGCGGCCTCGACCGGCGCAGCCAGTGGCTGGGCACCCGCGTGCTCGGCGGCGGCGCCCAGGTCAAGGTGTACGACGACTACGGCCACCACCCGACCGAGTGCGAGAAGACGCTGCGCGCGCTCCGCGCGGCCCACAACCCGAAGCGCCTGATCTGCGTGTTCCAGCCGCACCAGCACAGCCGCACGAGGTTCCTCCTCGAGCAGTTCGCCACCAGCTTCTCCGGTGCCGACGAGGTGATCGTGCCCCACATCTACTTCGTGCGCGACAGCGAGGCCGAGAAGACCCGCGTGTCGGCGCAGGACCTCGTCGACAGGCTGCA
This sequence comes from Candidatus Kuenenia stuttgartensis, assembly GCA_945870915.1. Classification (GTDB taxonomy): domain Bacteria; phylum Planctomycetota; class Phycisphaerae; order Phycisphaerales; family SM1A02; genus QWPT01. The sequence continues at coordinate 7,365 of CAMBUI010000126.1, forward strand.
GGCCCGCGGCACCGCCGCCCGGCACATCGGCTCGTTCGAGGCGATCACCGAGCACCTCGAGAACTTCTGCGAGGACGGCGACCTGGTGGTCACCATGGGCGCCGGGCCGGTGAACACCATCGCCAAGGACTTCCTCTTTCGCGGGGGAGCCATGACGGAGTTCTCCACCACGCTCGCGGGGCAGGTGGCATGATCGTGGCCAGCCCGTCGAGCCTCTACTCGGACCTCGATGTTTCGGCCCAGGTGGACGCTCCGCTGGCGGCGCACACCTGGTTCGGCATCGGCGGCTCCGCCGACCTGCTGATCCGCCCACGGTCGCCCGAGGCGCTGGCGACGCTCGCCCGGCGATGCCGCCGCGACGGGATCCCGCTGCGCGTGCTCGGCTCGGGCGCGAATCTGCTCGTGGACGACGAGGGCGTCGACGGCGTGGTGGTCAAGCTCGACACCGAGTGCTTCCAGCGCGTCGACTTCAACGCCGAGGGCCTGGTCGAGCGCATGCGCGTGTTCGGCGGCGCCTCGATGGAGAAGCTGGTGCAGGAGTGCGCGCGGCGCGGTCTCGCGGGCATCGAGCCGATGTCGGGCATCCCCGCATCGCTCGGCGGCGCGATCCGCATGAACGCCGGCGGCCGGTTCGGCGCGATCGGCGACGCGGTCGACGCGGTCACGGTGCTCGGGATGGACGGCGAACAGCGCGTCTACACCGCCGCGGAGCTGCGCTTCGGATACCGCGAGAGCAACCTCCCCGAAGGCATCGTGCTGTGGGCGAGCCTCCGCGTGGCCCCCGACGACCCGATGGCCTGCCGCGAGCGGGTCAAGGAGATCTTCGCCTACAAGAAGTCGACGCAGCCGATGTCGGCCAACAGCGCCGGCTGCATGTTCCGCAACCCGGTCATGGGCGACGGAACGCGCGTGAGCGCGGGCAAGCTGATCGACCAAGCGCGGCTGAAGGGCACGCGCGTCGGCTGCGCCTTCGTCTCGCAGGAGCACGGCAACTTCATCGCCATCGACCGCAAGGCCGACGCCCCGGCGCGGACCGACGACCTGCGCGGGCTCGTCGACCTGATCAAGGCGCGGGTGCTCGCCGAGGCGAACATCGAGCTGCAGACCGAGGTCGTCTTCTGGCGGCGCGGCGAGCCGGCGTGACGGCGAAGAACGGAGACGCTCCCATGACCCACCCCGAACTCTCGACGATCCGACCCGATCTGCCCGCCGGCGCACGGCCGCGGGTGCTGGTGCTGATGGGCGGCCCCGATGCCGAGCGCGAGGTCAGCCTGATGTCGGGCGCCGAGGTCGCGCGCGCTGGACTCGACCGGCGCCTTCGACGTGGTGCCCATGACGATCGTGCGGACGACCGCCGAGGAGATCCTCGCGCAGCGGCCCGACGCGATCTATCCGATCCTGCACGGCCC
>CAMBUI010000127.1 GCA_945870915.1 Candidatus Kuenenia stuttgartensis
CGACGATCGACGCGGTCAAGCGCCGCGTCGCCGGCTGGTTCGTCCGCGAGACCACACGGCTTCTGGACGCCTGAGTACACTCGCGGGATGCTCCGCACCGAACGGCTCATCGTCGCTGGCTCGCTCGCAATCTCCGCCGCCGCCCTCGTGGTCGCGCTGCGCGGCCCCGCGACCCCGGTCGCGGTCGGCGGCGCGCCCTTCGCCAACGACCTTGGTCCGGCCGACGCGCTGCTCCTCACCACCGAGGCCGGCAAGGATGCGCTGCGCGTCAGCGCCAAGGACGGCCGCCTGGCCTGGGGCGACCGCGGCACCAACCGGTCGTGGAGCGTCGCCGCCGTCGACATCGACAAGGTGATGAAGAAGCTGCTCGACGGCGCCAGCTACGCCGAGAAGCGCACCGAGGTCCGCGAGAAGCTCGAGAAGGGCGAGGCGGAGTTCCAGAAGCGCGCCGAGGAGATCCAGGCGAAGTTCCCGATTCCGCCGGGCGGCCAGCCGCCGGCCGAGGGCCAGCAGGCGTTCCAGCAGCTGCAGCAGGAGTACCGCATGTTCCGCGAGGGGATCGCGGCCGAGGGCGAGAAGCTCGCCTCCGAGCAGTTCGAGGCGTCGTACCGCGAGCTGGTCGCCGCGGTCGAGGCGGTGTGCGAGAAGGAGTCGATCGACATCGTCTTCCGCTTCGCGCCCACCGCGGACCCGTTCGAGGCGAAGGGCTCCGCCGAGGCGATCGAGAAGATCCGCGCGCGCACCTTCCTCAAGTACCCGACGCAGGTCGACATCACCGCGGACGTGCTGAAGGCGCTGAACCTCTCCTGATCGGGAGGTCGGCGCACCTGCGCCGAGCCCCGCCCGGTGCAGCGCGCCGCGAGTCGCTTGCGCGCGCGCGTCGTTGAGCTCCGCCAGCACCAAAGCAAGCGAAAGCGGCGCACCTGCGCCGAGCCCCGCTCGGTGCAGCGCGCCGCCAGTCGCTTGCGCTCAGACTCAGTCGCCCTGATCGAGGATGGCCATGAACGCCTCCTGCGGGATCGACACGCTGCCGATCTGCTTCATGCGCTTCTTGCCTTCCTTCTGCTTCTCGAGCAGCTTGCGCTTGCGCGAGATGTCGCCGCCGTAGCACTTCGCGAGCACGTTCTTGCGGACGGCCTTGATCGACTCGCGGGCGATGATCTTGCCGCCGATCGCCGCCTGCAGCGGGATCTCGAACTGGTGGCGGTCGATCTGCTCCTTGAGCTTGGTCAGGATCGCGCGCGAGCGCTGCTCGGCGTTGTCGCGGTGGCAGATGAGCGAGAGGGCCTCGACGGCCTCGCCGTTGACGAGGATCTGCACCTTGACCAGCCGGTCCTCGCGGTACTGCGTGATCTGGTAGTCCATCGTGCCGTAGCCGCGCGTGACGGACTTCAGCTTGTCGTAGAAGTCGTAGATGATCTCGGCGAGCGGGATCTCGTACTTCAGGATCTGCCGCGTCTCGCTGATCATCTCCTGCGCCTGGAAGATGCCGCGGCGCGACTCCGCGAGCTTCATCAGGTCGCCGATGTTCTCGTTGGGGCAGATGATCTCGATCTTGACGATCGGCTCGCGGATCGCGCGGATCCTCGAGGGATCCGGCAGGTCGGCGGGGTTGTGGATCTCGACCTCGGTTCCGTCGTTGAGGTCGATGATGTACGAGACGGTCGGCGCCGTCTGCACGATCGACACGCCGCCCTCGCGCTCGAGGCGCTCCTGGACGATGTCCATGTGCAGGAGCCCGAGGAATCCGCAGCGGAATCCGAAGCCGAGCGCCTCGCTGTGCTGCGGCTCGAAGGTGAAGCTCGCGTCGTTGAGGTGCAGCTTCTCGATCGCCTCGCGGAGCTGCTCGAAGTCGGACTTCTTGCCCTCCTCGTCGGCGCTCGAGGGGTAGAAGTCGCAGTGCACCATCTGCTTGGGCTCCTCGTAGCCCTCGAGCGCGATCTCGGCGGGGTCGAGGTCGAGCGTGATGGTGTCGCCGACGCGCACGTCGCCGAGGGTCTTCATGCCGGCGCAGACCGAGCCGACCTGCGAGTGGCTCAGCTCCTTGACCTTCTGCGGGAACGGCGTGTAGCGCAGCAGCTCGGTGACGCTGAAGGTGCGCCCCGTGCCCATCATGCGGATCTTGTCGCCCTGCTTGAGGTTGCCGTCGAAGATGCGCACGTACATCACGACGCCGCGGTACTCGTCGTACTTCGCGTCGAACACCAGGCCGCGCAGCTTCCTCGTGGTCGCGGCCTTGGGCGCGGGCAGCTTCTCGCAGATCGAGTCGAGCAGCTCCTGGATGCCCTGGCCGGTCTTCGCGGAGACGTAGATGCAGTCCTCGGCTGCGAAGCCGAAGACATGCTCGATCTCCATCGCCACCGCGTCGGGGTTGGCCGCGGGAAGGTCGATCTTGTTGACCACGGGGATGATGGTGAGGTCGCCCGCGACCGCGAGGTACGCGTTGGCGACGGTCTGCGCCTGGACGCCCTGGGTCGAGTCGACGACCAGCACGGCGCCCTCGCACGCCTTGAGCGCGCGGGAGACCTCGTAGGTGAAGTCGACATGCCCCGGCGTGTCGATGAAGTTGAGCTCGTACTCCTCGCCCTTGTAGGTGTGCTTGACCGTCACGGCCGAGGCCTTGATGGTGATGCCGCGCTCGCGCTCGAGGTCCATCGAGTCGAGGAACTGGGCGCGCGCCTCGCGGTGCGAGACCGCCTTGGTCGCCTGCAGGAGGCGGTCGGCGAGCGTGCTCTTGCCGTGGTCGATGTGGGCGATGATGGAGAAGTTGCGGATCTTCACGGGAATCGCGCAGTGTAGCCGAGAGGCCGCCGCCGTTCAGCGTCGGTGGCGAAAGGCGCCGTTTCCCGCGTTCAGCGAGGCGGGAAGGGCGAGCGATAAGGCATCGGCGGAGGCGGTGGCGGCTGTCGCGGCGTGCCGGGAGCGGCGCCCGGAACGGCGCCCGGAGCGGCGTTTCGACCGGAGATCGGGTTCGGCGGCGGCGCGGGCCGCGCGGCAGGGGGGCGGCCGCGGGCGACGCGGGTCTGGCGCTCCTCCTCGGTTTCATCGAAGAACAGCAGGAAGATCGACGCCAGCCAGGAGCCGTCGTCGTCGCCGCAGGGATCGTCTCCACCGTCGTCGAGCATCGGATGCCTCGGTTTCAGGCCGCGCGGCGCCTCATACCGGCCTCGCGTGGATCCGCGCCAGCCGCTCGATGCGCGTGCACGCCTCGCGCACGCGGCCCTCGGGAATCGTGCCATCGCACACGGCGGCGGCGAGGCGGGTGACGACATCGTCCTGCGCGGCCGGGGTGTGCGAGACCAGCAGCGCGTCGACGCCCGATGCGATCGCGCGCACCGCGGCCTTGCCGCAGCCGAAGTGCTCCGAGATCGCCTTCATCTCGAGGCAGTCGCTCACGCAGACGCCGTGGAACCCGATCTCCTCGCGGAGCAGGCGGACGGCGGCGGCGCTCATCGTGGCGGGTGTTCCCGGGTCGAGCGCGTCGAACACGACATGGGTCGTCATCACGCAGGAGACGCGGGCCGCGACGGCCGCCTTGAACGGAACGAGCTCGCAGGCGCGGAGCCGCTCGAGCCCGTGCGCGAGCCGCGGGAGGTCGTAGTGCGAATCCTTGTCGGTGTCGCCGTGGCCCGGGAAGTGCTTCGCGCACGCGGCGACATGGCCCTCGAGGCCCTCGATCATCGCGGCGCCCAGGCGGGCGACCACCTCGGGATCGCGCGAGAACGAGCGGTCGCCGATCACCGGGTTCGCCGGATTCGAGTCGACGTCGACGACCGGCGCGAGGTTGATGTCGAAGCCGGCGCCGCGGACCTCCGCCCCGAGGCTGCGCCCGATCTCGCGCACCTCGTCGGGGGTGCGGTCGCCGATCTCGCGCAGCGCGGGGAAACGGCTGAATCCCTCGGTGAGCCGCGCAACGCGGCCGCCCTCCTGATCGACCGACACCAGCAGCGGCCCCGGCGCGACCGCCTTCAGCTCGCGGATCAGCGTGCGCGTCTCGTCGGGCGTCCCGACGTTGCGCGCGAACAGGATCACGCCCGAGACGCCCTGGTGCACGAGGCGCGCGGCCTCGGGCGTCGGGATCCTTCCGTCGAATCCGATCCAGAGCAGCGGGCGGACGAGTGCTTCTGCGTCGCGTGCGTTCATGACGGCATCATCCCTCAGTGGCGGTGCATGATCGGCAGGGAGACCTTCTTCTCGAGCTCGTCGGTGGGCACGGCCACGAGGTCGTAGCCGTTGGCGTCGACGACCGTGCAGCGGACCAGCTCGCCGGGAGCGCGCTTCTCGGTCGACTGCACGTAGGTGAGCGAGTCGATCGACGGCGCCTGGAAGTACGCGCGTCCGGTGTAGAGCGCGCCGCCCTTGGTCACGCCGGTGGTGGCGCGCGACTTCGACTTGCCGGCGGCGGGGCCCTCGATCAGCACGTCGAACTGCGCCTTCGCCTCGGCCTGCAGCTTCGCGTTCTCGAAGGCGATCTCCTGCTGCAGCAGCATCACGCGCTCCTCGCGCTCGCGCTTGACCTCGTCGGGCACGGCGAGCGCGGGGTCCTGCTCCATCGTGCCGGCGGGGGTGCCGTCCTCGGCCGAATAGCGGAACACGCCCATCATGTCGAACTGCTGCTCGGCGATGAACTCGAGCAGCTGCTCGAAGTCGTCCTCGGTCTCGCCGGGGAACCCGACGATGAAGGTCGTCCGGATCGCGATGCCGGGCACGCGCTCGCGCAGCTTCTCCAGCAGTTCCTCGGTGTGCGCGCGCGTCGTGTGGCGGCGCATCGCCTTGAGCATCGCGTTGCTCGCGTGCTGCAGCGGCATGTCGATGTACTTGAGGATGTTGTCGAGGTTCGCGATCGCGTCGATCGACGCGTCGTCGAACTTCGAGGGATACGCGTACATCAGCCGCATCCATCCGCCGCCGAACTCGCGGGCGACGCCGTTCACCGTCCTGAGCAGCCCGGGCAGCCCGCCGTCGTAGCCGACGTCCATGCCGTAGCTGGTGGTGTCCTGGCCGATGAGGTTGAGCTCGAACGCGCCCGACGCCATCAGGCTGCGCGCCTCGGCCTCGATCGCCTCGAGGGGCTTCGAGCGCATCTTGCCGCGGATCGAGGGGATCGTGCAGAACGCGCAGCGCTGGTTGCAGCCCTCGCTGATGCGCAGGTACGCCCAGTGCCGCGGCGTGAGGCGCACGCGGTTGTCGTCGCCCTCGAAGTAGCCGATGCCCTTGCCGTCGGCGCCGTTCACGGTGAGGCCGACGGTCTTCATGCCACGCTCGGCGGCGGCCTGCAGCGCGTTGCCCGCGATCCAGTACTTCGGGGCCTTCTCGGCGAGGTCGGCGGCCTTCTCTCCCGCGACCGCGTCGACGATGTGGTCGCGGTCGAACACGCCGACCATCGCGTCGATGCCGGGCGCCCACTCGAGCAGCTTGGCGCGGTGGCGCTGCACCAGGCAGCCCGCGACCACCACGCGCTTGATCTCGCCCTTCTCCTTGCGGCGGATCGCGTCGTGGATCACCTCGAGCGACTCGTCCTTCGACGCCTCGAGGAAGCCGCAGGTGTTGACCACGATCGCATCGGGGCGCTGGTCCTCGTTCACGAGCTCGAAGCCGGACTGCTTCAGGACGCCGAGCATCTTCTCGCTGTCGACGAGGTTCTTCGGGCAGCCGAGGCTGACGAAGCTGACGCGCGCGACCTGGTTGCCGTTCTTCGTGGACGAAGCCATAGGGGGACCAGTGTAGATCAGTCAGCGATCGCCGCCGAAGCCATACAGCCCGCGCGCGGCGATTTCGCGCCAGACGCCGTCCGAGAGGCCATCCGGTCTGCTGCCGCGCGCGATCGCGGCTCGGATCTCGGTCGATGCGAGGTCGACGGGGGGGAGGTCGAGGAGCCAGGACGGTGCGTCCGCGAAGCCGCTGTACCCAGCGAACTCGGCGAGGAATGCCTCGACCCCCGCGCGGGTGTCGGGCGGACGCACGACCACCGCCGGGCGGGCGAGGCGCAGCAGGTCGTGCCAGCGGTGCCAGCGTTCGATGCCGCGCATCGCGTCGCTGCCGACGAGGAAGCGGATGGCGCCCGGGTCTCGCGCGGGGTCGAGATGGGGGTGCCGGTCGAGGAACTCCTCGATCGTGCGCACCGTGTAGCTCGGCCCGGTGCGGTCGATCTCGAGCCGCGAGAGCCGGATCTCGCCGAGGCCGTCCGGCGCGCCGGCGAACGCGGCGCGGCACATCGCGAGCCGCGCCTCGGCGTCGGCGGGAGGCAGCGCCGCCTTGAGCGGGTTGACGGCCGCCGGCATCACGAGCGCGCACGGAGCGCGGAGCGCGCGCATCGCGCCGGCGAGAAGCGTCGCGTGGCGCTCGTGCGGTGGGTCGAAGGAGCCGCCGAAGAGCAGCAGCGGCCGCCGGGACGAGCAGAGCTCGATCGCGGGCACGCATGCGTGCGCGTCGGCGAGGAACGACGCGTTGCGCATCGCCGCGCGCGAGGCGCGTGCGAGCGACGCGAGCTCGGCGGCGAGCGCGGGCCTCCGCGCGATCGCGACGAGCACGCGGCCGATGCGCGTCTCGCCGCGCCCATCGACGAATCCCGGGACTTCCGGCGGAAGCGGATCGTGCACGCCGTCGCCCACGCCACGCACGATCGCCCACGCGAGCCCGGCGGCCTCGGCGCACGTCGCGAACGCGCGTGATTCGGTGTCGACGAGTTGCGCGCCCGTCGAGGCGCGCAGGCGCGCCTTCGACTCGGCGTCGAGCACGGGCGTCTCCGCCTGGACCACCGAGATCGGCCCGACGGAATCGCCGGCGTCGGTCTCGAGCGCGGGACCGCGGTGGGCGAGGCTCGTCCTCATCGCAGCGCTCGAATCGAAGGCCACGCGTCCGACGGCGAACGCCTGCCCGACGGCCACGCCTGGATCAAGGGCGCCGGCAAGTCCGACGAGGATGACGAGTCGAGGGTTTCGTACGGGCCAGGCATCGCGTTTGGCGAATGCACGACGGATCGCGGCGGGCCCGGGCCCGGTCGTGACCACCGGCAGCTTTCCGAAACGCATGAACGCGCGGCGCTCAAACCCCAGCGGGCAGAACACAAGCGGCGGTTCGGCCGCCTTGAGGATCTCGTCCGGCGCGTGGGGCGCTACCGCCATGCCGCCGAGGGTAGCGGCAGCGCAACTCGACAGGAGCGGGGGAGCCGCTATCATCTCCGCCTTCCCCTAGACCCGACACTCGGTCTTACCACCGGTTTCTCGATGGCCCCATCGTCTAGCCTGGTCTAGGACACCTCCCTTTCACGGAGGTAACGAGGGTTCGAATCCCTCTGGGGTCACTCAACGACAGCGCCCCCTGGCTTTGCCTCTCGGCTTCGCCCGGGGGCGCTGTCGTTGAGCGACCGGCGTCCCGCATGGGGCGGGGATTGTCCGCGGCATGCTGCGGTCGTGCGCGTCCGCCCCACGCGCTCCTGCAACGGCAGCGATAACCGCCGTCGGTGCTGCGACGAACGGGCTCCGTGTCGGCGTGGACAGCCCGCGGGCAGTTGCTATACTCCGCCCCCTCAGCGTCCGAGCCGGTGTGAGAGCCGTCGGACAACAAAGCTGGCTTGGCCCCATCGTCTAGCCTGGTTCAGGACATATCCCTCTCACGGATAGAACAGGGGTTCGAATCCCCTTGGGGTCACTCGGAAGCAGCCTCGGCAATCGCCGGGGCTGCTTCGCTTTTGCGCGGCGGTCCTCCGCGTGGTGCGCCTGCAATCGACCTTTGAGGCCGCGCCGACGCGCGGGCATACTGCCCGCATGCCTCCGGAGCTCAAGCCGCTCTTCGCGATCGTGATCGTGCTCGCCATCGCGCACACCTTGCTGAAGTTCCGCGCCCGCGCGGCGACGCCCCGTGCGCGGCGCGCTGCAAGACCCGCGGCGAAAGCGCCGATAGACGCGTCGGCGCTGGCGGAACTCGCTCCCGAGGACGCGTTGGCGCGGCTCCGGCAACCTTCGTCACGCACCTCGGACCACGACCGCTGAGCACCACCACCACCCGCATCCCGATCGACGTCCCCGGAAGCCCGACGAGCCTCGTCGTCGGACGCGGGACCGCGTCCAGGCTCGGCGCGACGCTGGTCGAGGCGGGGATCCCCGTCCACGACCGCCGCATCCTGCTGGTCGTCGACCGTCACCTGGCGAACTTCGCCACACGGGTCGCGGCGGGTCTCGCCACCTGCCATGCGCATGTCGCCGCCGTCCATGTCGCCGCCACCGAGCAGGACAAGTCGCTCGCCGCGGTGGACGCGATCTGGCACGCGGCGCTGTCCCACCGGGTTGACCGGGGAGGGCTCTTCGTCGCCATCGGCGGCGGGCTGGTGGGCGACCTCGGCGGCTTCGCGGCCGCGACCTACCTGCGGGGCGTCGATCTGGTCCAGGTCCCGACGACGCTCCTCGCCATGGTCGACGCCTCGATCGGCGGCAAGACGGGCGTGAATCTCGCGCTCCCCGGCGGCGGACTCGGCAAGAACCTGGCGGGTGCCTTCTGGCAGCCGCGGGTCACGATCGCCGATGCCGACGCGCTGGCGACGCTTCCCGCGCGCGAGTTCCGCGCCGGTCTGGCCGAGTGCATCAAGCACGCCATCATCGCCGGCGAGCCGCAATTCACTGCGATCGAGGCCGATGCCGAGCTCCTCGTCGGGGGCGACCCGGCCGCCATCGACCGGCTCGTTCCCGCGTCGGCGGCCGTCAAGGCGGCGATCGTCGGCCGCGATCCCCTCGAGCGCGGCGAGCGCGCGACGCTCAACCTC
>CAMBUI010000128.1 GCA_945870915.1 Candidatus Kuenenia stuttgartensis
TCCATCTGCGCTCCTCCGCGCCGCCGCCGCGGCGCCGCGCATCCGCACCGAGCGGATCCGGCGACGCGCGCAGCTGCGGCGTGTCTCAAGAAGCGCATCCAAGGGAGCGCAGACCGACGATTTCAAGAAGACCATGCTCGGACGACGCCAGACACATGCAATCACGGAAACATCCGCGCGTGGGATGCCGTAGGGAGGCCGCCACGGCGGCGACCCGGGCAGGGACGACGGGGCGCGTCGCATGGAACCACCGCCCCATGGAACCACCGCCCCATGGGACACGCATCACGCGATGCAACGCATGCGACGCCGGGCCGAGGGCACGCCTCGAGGGACCCAGACCCCACGCGCACTCAGCCGAGCGCCTTCACCGCCGCCAGCACTTCGGTCGCGTGGCCGGCGATCTCGACCTTGTCGAAGCGCCGCGCGACCTTGCCGCCGGCATCCACGATGTAGGTCGTGCGGACGACGCCCATGTAGGCGCGGCCATACATGCTCTTCTGCTGCCAGACGCCGTACGCAGTGCACGCCGCGGGCGCGCCGCCCGCGGCCGGCTCGTCGGCCAGCAGCGTGAGCTTCCCGAGCGCGTGCTTGGCGGCGAACTTCGCGTGGCTCTTGACCGAGTCCGGGCTGACGCCGAGCACGGTGCAGCCGAGCTTGCGGAACGCCGCGAGGTTGTCGCGGAAGTCGCACGCCTCCACGGTGCAGCCCGAGGTGTCGTCCTTGGGATAGAAGTAGACGACCACCGGCGCGCCGCGCAGCGACGAGAGCGACACGGGCTTGCCCGCGCCGTCCATCAGCGTGAAGTCCGGCGCCATCGCGCCCACGGCGACGAGTCCGGCGACGGTCGACGGCGCGGCGGCCTTCTTCGGGGCGGGCTTCTTCATCGCGGGCTTGGCCGCGATGATCTTCTTCGCGGGCGCCTTCTTCGCGCCCGCCTTCGCAGCCCCAGCCTCCGCCGCATCGGCCTTCGCCGCATCGGTCTTCGGGGCGACCTTCCTGCCCGCGACCTTCTTGTTGGAAACGCCCTTCCGCACGGCCTTCGCCGTGGAAGCGACCTTCTTCGATGCCTTCGCCGGGGTGCGCGCCGCAGTGCTGGTGTTCGCCATGGTCGCCCGCCTTCGCGCCGCGACGGCACGGGGATTCACCCCGCGGCTCAGACGTCCTCGCGACGGTAGTCGAGGTCCGGCCGCGGGCTCGGATGGCCCTCGACCCACGGCGTGTTGAAGCACCCGACCCAGCGCGTCGGCGCGACCTGCACCAGCGCGTACTCGTCGCGACCGCGGACGGTCTCGGGACGCACGCCCACCGGCGGATCCGGCCACCACGGCACGAGGCTGTCGGCGTACTTCGCCTGACCGTCGGCGAACCGCGCGCCCTCGGTCGCCGGCAGCCGGTACTGCGCCGGATCCCGCACGACCTCCTCGACGGTGGTCAGCCGGTGCTTGCGCTCGCGCAGCAGCGGGATCGAGTTGAACAGCCCGCGCGTGTACGGATGCAGCGGGTTGTCGAAGAGCTCGAACACGCGCGCGTACTCGACCACCCGGCCGGCGTACATCACGCAGACCACGTCGGCGTTCTCCGCCACCACGCCGAGGTTGTGGGTGATGAGCATGATGCCCATCCCCCGCGCGCGCTGCAGTTCGCGCAGCAGCTCGAGGATCTGCGCCTGGATCGTCACGTCGAGCGCGGTCGTCGGCTCGTCGGCGAGCAGCAGCTTCGGCTGGCACGCGAGCGCCATCGCGATCATCACGCGCTGCCGCATGCCGCCGGAGAACTGGTGCGGATACGCGCGCATCCGCTCCTCGGCCTTCGGGATGCCCACGTCCTTCATCGCCTGGATGGCGATGCGCCACGCCTCGTCCGCCGACACCCGCTGGTGCAGGAGCACGGCCTCGACCAGCTGGTCGCCGATCGTGTAGACCGGATTCAGGCTCGTCATCGGCTCCTGGAAGATCATCGCGATCTTCCCGCCGCGGATCGACAGCATCTCGCGCTCCGAGCACGACAGGATGTCGCGTCCCTCGAACAGGATCGATCCCCGGTCGAAGCGTCCCGGCGGACGCGGGATCAGCTGCATCGTGCTCATCGCCGTCACGCTCTTGCCGCAGCCGGACTCGCCCACGACCGCGAGCGTCTGGTTCGGATGCACCGTCATCGACACGCCGGCGACGGCCTGGATGCGCGGCCCTCCCGCCGAGTTCGCGAAGCTCACCGCGAGGTCGGCGACCTCGAGGATCGGCTTCGTCCGCGCGGATGCGTGCGCCGGGTTCATGGTCGGGGCGGAGTCCATCAGTGCGCCGCCTTTCGCAGCTTCGGATCGATCGCGTCGCGCATCGCCTCACCAAGCATGTTGTAGCTGAGCACCGTGAAGAAGATGGCGAAGCCGGGGAACACCGCCAGCCACCACACGAAGTTGCCGGTCACGCCGGTGGCGCTCGAGAGCAGCTTGCCCCACGAGGCCTGCCCGTCGGGCCCGAGTCCGAGGTACGAGAGCGTCGCCTCGGCGATGATCGCCGCCGCCACCGCGAACGACGCGTCGACGAGCACCGGCGTCACGCCGTTCGGCAGCATGTGCCGGAACAGCACGCTCCGCAGCGGCAGGCCCGCGGCCTGCGCGCCCTGCACGAAGTCCTGCTTGCGCAGCTTGAGGAACTCCGCGCGGGTGAACCGCGCCGCGCCCGTCCACGACACGCACCCGATGATCGCCATCATCACGTAGGTGTTGCGCGGCAGCACCGCCGCCGCCACGATCAGCAGGAACAGCACCGGGATCGCCATGAAGATCTCGACCACGCGGAAGAGCAGCAGGTCGACCCAGCCGCCGAAGTAGCCCATGAGCGCGCCGATGGTCACGCCGATCAGCAGCGCGATGCCGGTCGACACCAGGCCGATCGAGATCGACAGGCGGCACGCCCACATCATCTGCGACAGCACGTCCTTGCCCAGCGCGTCGGTGCCGAGCAGCACGGTGCGCTCGCCCATCGGGCGCCCGCGCGTGGCCTCCGCCGCATCGGCGAGCTTCGTCATCGGCGGCAGCGCGTAGGTGTCCGAGCGGCCGAACTCGGGCGAGAACGGCACGAGCGTGTACGCGATGTCGTACTTGCCCGACGCCTCCTGCACGTCGTAGGTGTCGAAGTTCACCAGGCGGTCGGTCCAGCGCGTCGCGCTCGAGCCGACCGACACCGCGGCCGCGAGCGCGACCACGAGCCAGCGCACCCGCCCGCCGCCCGAGAGCACGCCCGCCGCGACCGCGGACAGCGCGCCCACCGAGCCCGAGACGATCCACGGGAAGGCCGCGGCCTCGCCCAGCGCGCGGATCCACGGCGCGCTGTCGATGTCGCGCGACCACGCCGAGACCACGCCGGCCACGACCACCGTCACGCCCGCCTGCAACGCCGCGAGGAAGATCAGCCCCAGCCGCGACGCCCGCTCCTGCATGCCGATCCGATCCGCGAGCCCGAGCGGCATGAACACGAACGGCACGCCGAACAGCGCGCCCGCGAGCAGCGAGAGGTCGACCGCGGTCAGGTTCTGCCAGAGCGGCGAGTCCCACGCGCCGGTCTCGAGGTTGCGCCGCCACAGCGGATGCGCGTTCGCGATCACCGGGCCGGTCACCGCGAAGAACGCGATCACGCCGATCCACGCCAGCGCGAATCGCGCGCCGATGCGCGCGACCACGCGCTCCCACGCGTCGGCCCAGAAGCCCTTCGCCTGCGCCGCGCCGACGCCGCGCATCGCCTCGATGCCCGAGATCGCCACCGGCTCGGCGGAACCGGCCGTTCCCGCGCCGCGCGCGCCTCCTCCTGCCGCAGCCTGCTTCGCATCACTCATAGCTCACCCGCGGATCCGCGACCGCATAGAGGATGTCGGCGAGCAGCAGCGCCGTCAGGTTCACGCAGGCGATCATGAAGGTGTTCGCCAGGATCAGCTCGCGGTCGCGCTGCGCGATCGCGTCCAGGATCAGCGATCCCATGCCGGGCACCGAGAAGATGCGCTCGATCACCACCGAGCCCGCGAGCGTCGCCGGGAACACCGTCACGAACATCGTGATCAGCGGCAGCAGGCTGTTGCGGAAGACATGGTGGATGACCACGTCGCGCCGCGCGACGCCCTTCGCCTTCGCGGTGCGCACGTAGTCGGCGTTGAAGTTGTCGAGCATCGCCGCGCGCGTCTGCTTCGAGAGCACCGCGAAGCCGCCGTACACCAGGCACGCCACCGGCAGCACGATGTGCCACAGGTAGTCGGTGAGCCAGCCGATCTGCCAGCTCCCGTCGGCCTGCACGCCGGGCAGGAAGGTCCACGCATCGGCCGCACGGTCGTGCAGCCCCGACACCGGGAACCACCCGAGGTACTCGTCGCTCGCGACGTAGCCGACCGCGAGCACGCCCGCCCACACGGTCGGGATCGACCAGAGCGCCACGTACGCCGCGCCCGACAGCTTGTCGAACCACGAGCCCTTGCGCGCGCTCGCCAGGATTCCCGACGGGATCGCCACCAGGTAGATGATCGGGAACGCGATCAGGTTGAGCAGAAGCGTCACCGGCAGCGCATCGAGGATCAGCTCGGTCACCGGGCGGCTCTTCGAGAACGCCGTGCCGAGATCGGGCGTGCCGACCCACAGCATCCCGGGCAGCACCGGCAGCCCCGCCTCGGGGAAGGGCCGCTCGGCGAACGCCAGCGCCAGCTGGTCGCGCCGCTCCATCGCCTCGACCCACGCCGTGCGCATCGCGCCGAACGCCGCGTCCACCGCCGGCCACGCCGTGTTGCCGCGGTCGGCCGGCACCGCCTCGACGCGCGCCAGGACGATCCGTCCCTTGCCGTCGAGCCAGTCCTCGCGCCCCGCGGCGCGCGCGTAGTCGACGAGCGCACTCTCGAACCCGCGCTTCGCCCCGAGGTAGCGCGACCGCGCCGCCAGCGCGTCGTTGGCGACGCGGCGATACGCGCGCTGCCGCTCGGCGTCGTCGCCCCCCTGCAGCACCGGACCGCCCTTCGGCGCGGGCGCCGCCGGAAAGTCGAAGCCGCCCCACGCCACCAGCGGCGGCTCGGGGATCGCCTTGGGCGACTGCAGCCGCTCACCCGACGGCGTGACCTGGTCGCGCGTCCCGAACTTCACCGGCGAGATGCGGTGCAGCCAGCGGCCGTACTGCACCAGCACCGGATCGTTGAGCCCGTAGCGGTCCTGCAGGTACGCCTCGAGGATGGCCGCCTTCGACGCATCCTGCTGCCCGCCCGCAGCCGCGGCCGCCGCGCCGATGCCGCCCGGCGACAGCGCCAGCAGCAGGAACACCACGAAGGTGATCCCGATCACCGTCGGCAGCATGAAGAGGATTCGGCGCGCGATGTAGTTGAGCATCGGTCACCCGCCGGCGGCGGCGGCCGGCGCGCCGCGGAAGAACTCCCACGGCTCCAGGCCCGACTTGTGCATCTGGACGTTGCCGATCGACTTCTTCACGAAGCGCAGCCACGGCGACACGCGGATGAAGGTGTACGGCTGCTCGTCGTGCACCACCGCCTGGAACTCGCGCCAGACCTTGGCGCGCTCCTCGAACGCGAGCGTCGAGCGGATGCCGTCGATCGCCTTGTCGGCCGCGGGGCAGTTCCACTGCGCGAAGTTGTCGCCACCCTCCTTGATCGACTCCGAGTGGAAGATCTGGCGCGGATCGCTCTCCGGCGCGCTCGCCGACCACGCCATGGTGAGCGCGTCGAAGGTGCGTCCCTTGAGGATGTCCGCCATCGCCGCCCAGTCGATCGGCTTGACCTGCATCACGATGCCGACCTTCGCGTAGCTGTCCTTGATGAAGGTCGAGAGGCGCTCGGAGAGCTCGTCCGAGCCCGCGCGGGTGAACTCGAACTCGAAGCGCTCGCCCTTCTCGTTCTCGAGGATGCCGTCGCCGTTCCGGTCCTTCCAGCCCGCCTCGGCGAGCAGCGCGGCGCCGCGCGCCGGGTCGAACGGCCAGGGATCGATCTCCGGCGCGAACACCGGGCTCTCGGGATTGACCGGGCCCTGCGCGATGGAGCCGACGCCCTCCCAGATGTCCTTGATCATCTGCTCGCGGTTGAGGCAGAGCGTCATCGCCTGGCGCACGCGCTTGTCGGCGAACGGCGTCTGCCGTCCGTTGTTCTTGCCCTGGTTCCACGCGATGAACGAGTAGCCCGAGCGCATGTTCACCCAGCGGAGCGACTGGTTCCGCTCGTCCCAGCCCGGCTCCTTCGTCTTCTTGACGAACTGCGGGCCGGTCGGCGTGATCATGTCGCCCTCGTCGCTCTGGTACGAGGCGAGGCGCGAGGTTCCGTCGACCACGACCTTGAAGCGCAGACGGTCGAGCGGCGACCGCGGTCCCCAGTAGTTCTCGTTGCGGACGAGCACGAGGTCCTGCCCCAGCGTCCACTGGTTCTCCGGATCGAGGCGCTCGAGGCGGAACGGCCCCGAACCCATGAGGAGACCGGTCGCGCTGTTGATCTGGTTCGGCTCGAGCCGCGCGTAGAAGTGCTTGGGCAGCACGTACACGCCCAGCGTGTACTCGAGGTTGAACGACAGCGCCTTGTTGAACACGAACTCGACCGTGAGCGGGTCGACGACCTTGACATCCTCGATCTGGTCGAGCGTCGAGCGCACGCGCTCGGTCTCGATCGAGGGATTGAACACGAAGTCCTTGAAGGTCCAGCGCACGTCCTCGGCGGTCAGCGGCTCGCCATCGGAGAAGCGCAGCCCGTCGCGCAGCCGCACGCGGATCCACATGCCCTTCGGGTCGCGCTGCCACGCCGCCGCGAGCATGCCGCGGAACGCGAGCGTATTCGGGTCGTACGCGCCCAGCGAGTCGCACACGCGGTCGATGGCGCGGCGGCCGTAGACGTCCGACGCGATCATCGGCACGACCTTCGCGGGCTGACCCTCGAAGATCTCGGTGAACTCGCCGCCCTCCTGGAAGCCGGCCTGCCCGTGCGGATCGGCCGCGTACTCCCACGGCTGCTGCCACTCGATCGCGACGCCCGCACGCGCCCACGACTCGTCGCGCGCGCCCGCCGACGGAGTCCCGCCGCCCCGGCCCGGAGCCGGCGCCACGACACCGCTCGCGAGCCGCTTCTCGATCGAGCGGAGCTGCTCGAGCATGTCCTGCTGCAGCACCCGGTCGCGGTCGCGCTGGAGCATCACCAGCGACAGGAGCACGACCACCGCGCCGAGCAGCACGATCTGGATGAAGTCCTTGAAGCCAAAGCGGTTGTTCATGGGAGGCACCTGGCCTCGGGGCGACACAGGGGTCGCCGCGGGGGCCGCGCATCGTACCCAGAGTCACGCCGCCCGACCCCCCTCGACCCGGTCCGCCGATCAGGCGACCTTGCGCCCCCGCATCGGGTCGAACCGCTCGCGCAGTTCGTCGCCCAGGAAGTTGAGCGAGACGAGCGTCAGCGCGATCGCAAGGCAGGGCGCCGCGAGCAGCCACCACCGGCTGTCCACCGTGTTGAGCTCCCCGAGGCCATCTGCGGCCAGGTTCCCCCAGCTGGGCAGTGGTTCGCGGACTCCGATGCCCAGGAACGACAGGAAACTCTCCGACAGGATCGCCGCCGGCACCGCGAGCGCCGCATACACCACGATCGGACCGACCAGGTTCGGCAGCAGGTGCACGCGGAACTGCCGCGGAGCCCCGACCCCGATCGCCCGGCAGGCCTCCATGAAGGGTTTCGCCCGGAGCGACATGACCTGACCGCGGATCACGCGGGCCATCGTCAGCCAGCTCACGCCGCCGATCGCGACCAGCAGCGTCGCGATGTTGATCACCTGCCGCACCGGCAGCGAAAGGTCCGCTCCCCGTCGCTCGATGATCCCGTCGACTGCGACCGCCAGCAGCACCACCAGCAGGATCGACGGCAATCCGAACAGGATGTCGACGATGCGCATCAGCACGGCGTCGACCCTACCCCCCGCCGCTCCCGCGACCGACCCGTAGAGCGTCCCCAGCAGCACCGCGATCGCCGCAGCGCTCAGGCCGACCAGCAGGCTCACCGAGCCGCCCGCGAGCAGCCGCGCCAGGACATCGCGCCCCAGCCGATCGGTTCCCAGGACCCGACCGGGCACGTATCTGCCCGCCTGGCGCGCCTCTTCGACGCGGGCCAGGTCGTCCGCGTCGAGTTCGACCCAGAGCGGCGGCAGCAGGTTCAACGAGAGGTTCGATGCCTCGTAGCGCGCCATGCGCGTGGCGCCGCTCGCCACCGAACCCATCGACCACGGAAGGGTGCCCACGCAGGCGAGCAGCACCAATCCGAGCACTGCAAGGCCGATGCGACCGGCGGTTCCGAGGCGCGGCCGCGCCGTGCCCCTCGTGGCAGCATGCCCCGAGGTATTCCCTGAGGTACTCCCCGAGGTATTCCCCGAGCTATGCCCCGTCGCCATCGCCGATCCCGGTTGATTCTGCGTCGCCATCGGGCGTGGATGCTACTCGCGCACCGGCTCGCGGCGCGGCGCCCGCGCGTCATCGCCGCGATTCTGCGCGCGCTTCGCGACCTCGGCGGCCATGTCGGCGCGGCGGCCGCGGTCGGCCTCGAGATCCGAGCGCAGCTTCGCGAGCCGCTCCTCGAGCGCATCGAGCTCGGCCCGACGCGCCGCGAGCGTCGCGTCGACCTGCCGCGCCGACGCGGCAGCCAACGCCTCGCGGAGCGTCTCGATCCCGGGGCCGCGC
>CAMBUI010000129.1 GCA_945870915.1 Candidatus Kuenenia stuttgartensis
GGCGCCCCTGCGGCGCGCGTGGTGACGCGCGCGTTCGCCGCGACGCGCCTTGGGACGCTGCTGGCGCGGCTCGGAGAACTCCTCCGCGAGGGCACGCTCGAGTCGCTGGCGGCGTTCGTCCGCCACGACGATGTGGCGACCTGGCTTGCGCGAGGGTGCGAGGGTGGGTGCGAGGGTGGGTGCGAGGGTGGCGGCGTGCGCGGCGGCGCGGTGGCCGTGTCGGAGTACCGCGCCGCGACGCTCGCGGGATCATGGCGCGACGCGGTGGTGCACGATCCATCGGATCCGCGTCGGACCGGGGAGCGCTTCGCGGCGGTCGTGGCCGCGGTGCAGCGTCTGGTGGCGCCGCTTTCCGACGCCCGTGCGGCGTGCGCGTGGGCGCGGCCGCTCCGCGAGGTCCTGCGCGCCGTCGTCGGCGACGATGGACGCGGTGCCTTCACGACCGAGCGTGCCGCCACCATCCGCCTGCTCGACCGTGCGCTGCGCGCGCTCGACGAGGTGCCCGCCGAGTTCCGCACGCCCATCCAGTGCCATGAGGTGATCGCGCTGCTGCTGGCCGAACTCTCGGGCAAGGAGGTCCGCGGCGACGCGCGCCACGACGGCGTGACCATCTTCGGCTGGCTCGACGCGGGCATGGCCGACGAGCCCCACCTCGTGCTCGCGTGCTTCGCCGACGGACGGGTGCCCGAGGGCGCGGTGGTCGATCCGATCCTTCCCGACGAGTTGCGGCGCGGACTCGGCATGCCGTCGAGCCTGCGCCGCGCGGCGCGCGATGCTTGGATCCTCGACGGGATCCTCTTTCGCGCGCGCGAGGGCGGCGGACCCGCGGGGGCGTCGGTCTCGTTCGTGGTGCCGCGGCGCACCGCCGAGGGCGATCCGCTGCGACCGTCGCGGTTCCTGCTGCGCGTCGCGCGGGAGGAGCTCCCGGCGCGGGCGACGCAGCTGTTCGCGGCACCGCACGGCGCGCCGGCCGCGCCCGCGGCGTCGGCGGCGGGTTTCCGCGCGGGCGATGCGGTGTTTCCCCGCACGCCGGCGGTGGCGGACACGCGCATCGCCTCGGTGCGGGTGACCGCGTTCAAGACCTTCATCCAGTGCCCGTATCTGTTCCAGCTGCGCTTCGATCCGCGGCTGCGGCTCGACTCGATCGACGAGCGGGCCACCGAGCTCGACGCCCGCGGCTTCGGCGTGCTGGTGCACGCAGCACTCGAGGCGTGGGGGCGCGAGGAGGCCGACCGCGGCCGTCCGACTGCCGATGCGGGCGAGATCGAGGGCGCGCTCGTCCACCACCTCCAGGAGCAGGCGGCCGCGCGCTTCCCCCGGTCGCGCGCCGCCTCGGTCGATGTGCAGATCGCGCTCGCGCGCCGGCGGCTCGAGCGCTTCGCCAGGCTGCAGGCGGCGCAGGTCGACGAGGGCTGGCGCATCCACTCGGTCGAGACCGCGTTCGAGGTCGCGCCGAAGGGCGGTGCGAAACAGGCGCCGATGCTCGCGGCGGCGCAGCTTCCCGATGCTGCGGCGCCGCTCTCCCATGCCGCTGCGCCTCTGTCCCATGCCGCGGCGCCTCTGTCCCATGCCGCGGCGCCTCTGTCCCACGCCGCGGCGCCTCGGCTCGCCACGCCCGGCGAAACCGCCGGCGGGCTCTTCCTCACCGGCCGCATCGACCGCGTCGATGTGCACGAGGGGCTCGGGCTCTTCCGCGCGCTCGACTACAAGACCTCGTCGAAGGCCGAGCCGCCCACGCGCACGCACCGCGTCCTGCGCGGCCCGCGCAAGGGGGAGTGGAAGGACCTGCAGCTCCCGCTCTACCGCGTGCTGCTGCGCTCGCTGCCCACGCCGATCCCGGTCGACGCCGGCGCGCTCGGGTACATCAACCTCGCGCCGAGCATGGAGAAGAGCGCGTTCGACTTCCTGAAGGCGAGCTCCGACGACCTCGACGCCGCCGAGGCGCAGGCGGCGGCGATCGTGGCGCGCATCCTCGCGGGCGACTTCACGCCGTCGGCGCGCGCGCCCGTGGGCGCCGACGATCCGCTCGCGCCGGTCTGGGGCCTCGGGCTCCGCGGGGCCGATGCGGGCGACGAGTCCGTCGGCGACGGCGACGACGGCGGAGGTGACGCATGAGCGCCGACCCGGAGCTGCAGCCGACGGACCCGCACGCCACGCCGCGCTCGGTGGTGATCGCGAACGCCGGTTCGGGCAAGACCTTCACCCTGGCCAACCGCATCCTGCGCTGGTCGATCGACGAGCTCCGCGCCGGGCGCGCGCCGCAGCCGGCGCGGATCCTCGCGGTGACCTTCACCCGCAAGGCGGCGGGCGAGATCCTCGCGCGCATCCTCGCCCACGCGGCGCAGGGTGCGGCCGAGGGCGCATCCGGCGACAAGGCGCGCCGCGGCTTCCGCGATGTGGTCGGCGACGCGGCGCGCGACGAGTACCTGCGCGTGCTCGAGTCGCTGTGCGCCGAGCTGCACCGGCTGCAGGTGGGCACCATCGACGGCTTCTTCCACCGCGTGGCGAGCGCGATGCCCGACGAGATCGGCCTTCCTCCCGAGTGGACGGTGGGCGACGACCGCGAGATCGAGGAGCTGCGCGCGGGCGTCGCGGCGCGGATCCTGGCCGACAAGGGGGCCGAGGAACTCCTCGACCTCCTCGAGGAGGGCGCGCCGAAGCCGTCGGTCACGCGGGTGATCACGGCGCTGCTCGGCGACGGATCGGTCACGCCGCTCGACCTCTACCGCGCGACCGCCGTCGACGAGGCCCACGCCGAGCGCGCCTGGGGCTGGGCCGGGCGGCTGCCGCGGCCGCGCGATGTCCAGGGCGACGACGGCAAGGCGCGCTACGAACTGCTGGTCGAGGGCTTCGCCGAACTGCCGCTGCCGACGACCAGGACGGGAAAGCCGAACTCCAACTGGGTCAAGCAGCACGCCGCCTGCGTGCACCTCCTGCGCCAGCGGGATTTCCGCGCGCTCGCGGCGCATGGGTTCCTGCGCGCCATGGCGACGAGTGCGTCGTACGCGCGCGCCCCGGTGCCGGAGGAGTTCGCCGAGACCGCCACCTGCCTCGCCGCCTACCTGCGCGACGCGCTCGTCACGGGACTCATCGACCGCATGCAGGGCGCCATGCGCGTGCTGCCCGCGGCGAGCGCCGCGCTCGCAGAGGCGCAGGCGGAGTCGGGAATCTACGGCTTCGGCGACATCGGCCGCGGCGTGGCGCGGGCGGCGCAGCGCGCGGGTTCGCGCGTGGCCGACGCGGCGTCGCTGCGCGAGGCGCTCGGCGCCGACATCCGCGACCTCGCGGTCGACGAGGCGCAGGACACCTCGGTCGAGCAGTTCCTCGCGCTGCGCCCGCTTCTCGACGAGGTGCTGTCGGGCGCGCGCGACGGGCGCTTCCTCCTCGTGGGCGATCCGAAGCAGTCGATCTACGGCTGGCGCGGCGGCACGCCCGGCCTCGTGGCGCACATCGAGGACGCCTACCGCGACCGGCTCGGCGCGGGCGTCGCGCTCACCCGCAGCTACCGTTCGTCGCCCATCGTGATGGACTTCGTGAACAGGGTGTTCGGCAACCTCGGCGCCGACCTGATCGCGATCGTCCCCGAGAAGCACCGCGGCGAACTCATCGGCCTCGCCGACTGGGTGCGCGAGGAGGGGCTCCCCGAGGATGCGACCGCAGGCGCGTTCCAGCGCGCGGTCGCGTCGTGGCGGTTCGCACGGCACGAGGCCGCGCGGCCCGAGCTCCCCGGGCGCATCGCGTTCTACGCCTGCGGCGAGCTGCAGGACGGCGACGAAGACGACGATTCCGCCGGTGAAGCCGAGGGCGCCGGTGGCGACGAGGCTGCCGGCGGCGATGGCGGAGACGCCCGCGAGACCGGCCGCAGCGGCGACGGCGGTGGAGACGGCCGCGGTGAAGGCACGCGCGACGGCACGGGTGAAGGCACGGGTGACGCGCCCGCGCCCGTCGAGACGCTCACCGCCGCCGCGTGCGCCGCGGCGGTCGCCGCGCGCATCCGGCGCGAGGCGCCCGACCGTTCGGTCGGCATCCTCGTGCGCACGAACCGCGAGATCGCCGACACCGTCGCCGCGCTGCGCGCGCTCGGCGTGGCCGCGAGCGACGAGGGCCGCGCGACGCTGCTCGATTCGCCCGCGGTGGTCGGCGTGGCGGCGATGCTGCGGCTGATCGACAACCCGGGCGACCGCATCTCGCACTTCCTCGTGTCGCGCGGCCCGATGGCGGCGGTCACCGGACTGCAGGCGCTCGAGTCGCACCCGTCGCCGGCCGAGGCGCGCGCCGCCGCCGACGAGTTCTCCGCGCGCATGCGGGGCAGGATCGCCGACGACGGCATCGCCGCGGTGGTGCGCGCGGCGTTCGACGCGCTCGTGTCGGGCGCCGGCGGTGGTCCGCTCTCGCCGCGCGACGCGGCCCGGCTCGCGCGCGTGGTCGCGATCGCCGAGGACCTGTCCGACGACGCCGCGCCCGCGCGCACGCTCGAGCTCATCGAGGCGATCGAGGCCGACAAGGCCGACGCCAGCAGCTCCGACATGGTGCGGGTGATGACCGTGCACAAGTCGAAGGGCCTCGAGTTCGACGAGGTCGTCCTGCCCTCGCTCGGCCAGGGTTGGGGCGAGACGCCGTCCGGCTGGGGCATGATCGCCACCAGCCCGACCGAGCCGCCGCGCCTGGTCGCGCCGCTGCTGAACGAGCATGTGCGCCAGTGGGTGCCCGAGCTCGGGGTCTTCGAGCGCGACGAGCGGCGCCGCGGCATCCTCGACGACATCTCGACGCTCTATGTCGCGCTCACCCGCGCCAGGAGCGGGCTGCACCTGGTGGTGGCGAAGCCGCGCGAGGGTGGCGCGAAGGCTTCGACGAAGGCATCGGCGAAGGCGAGTTCGAAGGCAGCTGCGCCCAAGTCGGCTGCGTCCACCGGGTCGGACAGCCTTCCGACCTCGGCGCGGCTCATCATGAAGGCGGTCGACGGCGCCGCCGACACGAACGACACGATCGGCTCGGCGGGTTCGATCGCCGAGGCGTTCGCGGCCGCGACGCCCGACGGCGCGGTTCCGTTCTGGCAGGTCGCGTACGGGTCGGCCGCGGTGGAGAAGGTCGCGGAGCAGCGCACGGAGCAGCCCGTGAGTCAGCCCGCGAACCAGCCGACGCACCAAAGCACGGCGCCCTCCGCACCGGCCGACGCGGAGCCGCTGGTCGTGGTCGTCCCGCGCGCCGCAGGCAACGCCGCGCCGCCCTCGTCGCACGCGGTGCAGGATGCGTGGGGCTTCGATCCGTTCGGCGACGACGACATCGCCGTCCGAGGCGTGCTGGTGCACGAGTGCTTCCGCGAGGTGCGCTCGGCCGACGCCATCGCCACCGGGGCGCAGCGTGCCGCGCTGCTCGAGCGCGCCCGAAGGCGGGCTGCGGTCGAGAAGGGCAGGCCGATCGACGGCGAGCGCGGTCGCAGGATGCTGGAGGATGTCGCCGGGCTGCTCGCGCGTTGCGCGGCGGGACCTGTCGCCGACGCACTCCGCCCCGCGGCCTCGACCCTGGTGTGCACCGAGCTGCCGTTCGTGCGCGAGTCGGCCGAGGGGCTCGTGCATGGGCGGATCGACCGGCTCGAACTGCTCTTCGATCGGGCTGGGTCCAGTCCCGGGGCTTCCCCCTCGTCGGCCGTCATCGTCGACTACAAGACCGGCGCGACCGGCGTCTCGGCCGGACAGCTCGCCGAGAAGCGGCGCGTCTACCTCGAGCAGCTCGAGGGATATGCCGCGGCGGTCGCCGAGATGTACCGCCTGCCGCGGTCGCAGATCCGGCTGCGGCTGGTGTTCGTCGACCGCGGCGAAGTGCTGGACTGATGCCGCGCATCGCGGGGGCAAAACGACATCGACCGACGAAGGAGTGACTCCTCGTCGGTCGACTGGCTCGAATTCTGCAAATCGTTAGTTCCAGTTTCACGCAGCGGTTCCGCCTCCGCGCTCACTGGCCCAGGCAGGTCCTAGGTCCCTTTTCCATAGCCTCCGCCCGAGCAATCTTCGAGCCTGTCGGGCGGCTGTCTTTCGCCACAGGTGAATAGACGGGAGGCGGGCGGCTTCTGCGCAAGAATCCCGATATTCGGTTCGGGTCGCGCGGGGGAGCCTCGCGGCGCGTGTCCGCGGCAAAGATCCCGAACGCGGCCTGCGGAGGGTTGGAGCGGGTCCGCATGGCGTTACACTCCGATCCGTGACTCTCACGAGAACCCCGTTCGTCCTTGCAGGGATCGTGGCGGCTGTGGCCGCCGGAGCGCTCTTCGTGCCGATGGCCGGCAGGGCCCGCATGGGAGACGGGGTGGGAGACGGGGTGGGGGATGGGGCCCGGTTCGCGTCCAACATCGCGCGCGGCGGCGGGGCGGCCGGAGCCGCGAGCACCGTCAGCCTGCTCGAGACCGGCCCCGTGCGCTACGGCCGCGACATCCGCCCGATCCTGTCCGACCGCTGCTTCCTCTGCCACGGCCCCGACCGCGCCAACCAGCAGGCCGGGCTCCGCCTCGACATCCGCGAGCTCGCCGTCGCCCCGCGCAAGAACGGGGCCGCGATCGTCCCCGGGGATGCCGCCGCGAGCGACCTCTGGAAGCGCATCAACGACCACGACCCCGACCGCGTGATGCCCACTCCCGAGAGCGGCAAGCGGCCGCTGTCGGACGGCGAGAAGGCGCTCCTGCGCCGATGGATCGAGGAAGGCGCGTCCTACGAGTCGCACTGGGCGTTCCAGCCGCCCGCGGCGAGCGCGGTGCCGTCGGTGCGCGACGCCGCCTGGCCGCGCAACGACGTCGACCGGTTCGTGCTCGCGCGCATGGAGCGCGCCGGGACGCATCCGAGCGACGAGGCCGACGGCGAGGATCTCGTCCGCCGCCTCTACCTCGACCTCACCGGCCTGCCGCCGACGCCCGAGGAGACCGACGCCTACCTGTCCGACGCGCGCGCCGACCGCTACGAGCGCCTGTTCGACCGCCTGACCACCGAGGAGCCGTACCGCACCCGCTACGCCGAGCGGATGTCGGTGCCGTGGCTCGACATCGCGCGCTA
Organism: Candidatus Kuenenia stuttgartensis; assembly: GCA_945870915.1. Lineage (GTDB taxonomy): Bacteria > Planctomycetota > Phycisphaerae > Phycisphaerales > SM1A02 > QWPT01. Next base: position 7,038 of record CAMBUI010000129.1, read on the forward strand.
CGCCGACACCAGCGGCATCCACATGGACGCGGGCCGGCAGATGTGGCTGTGGCGCGACTGGGTCATCGAGGCGTTCCGCGCGAACAAGCCCTACGACCAGTTCATCGTCGAGCAGCTCGCGGGCGACCTGATGCCGGACGCGACCACCGACCAGGTCGTGGCCTCCGGCTTCAACCGCGCGCATGTGACCACCGACGAGGGCGGCGCGATCAACGAGGAGTACCTCCTCGAGTACGCGGTCGACCGCGTGAACACCACCGGCGCGGCGTTCCTCGGCCTCTCGGTCGGCTGCGCGCGCTGCCACGACCACAAGTTCGACCCGGTCACGCAGGAGGACTTCTACTCCCTGATCGCGTTCTTCAACTCCAACGAGGAGCCGGGCCTCTACTCGCAGCTGCCCGATCCGAACCGCGCCTTCGAGCCATTCATCGAGGTGCCGCGCAAGGAGGACGAGGCGAAGCTCTCGATCCTCGCCGAGGCGGAGCGCAAGGCGAAGGAGCAGCAGGCGGGCGCGGGCGAGGCCGAGAAGGCCGAGCTCGAGGCGTTCGTCGCAGGCGTGCGGAACGGCTTCGCGGCCGTGCCGGCGACCGTCGTGGGCGCGACCAGCGCCGCGGGCGCGACGATGACGGTGCAGCCCGACGGCTCGGTCCTCGCGGGCGGAGTGAACCCGGCCGACGACGAGCATGTCGTCGTGCTCCGCACCGAGGGCACGGGCATGCGCCTGCTGATGCTCGAGGCGCTCACCGATCCCTCGCTCGGCGCGGGCCGCACCGGGCGCGGCTACAACGGCAACGCCGTGCTCGACCACATCGCCGTCGAGGCGGTGTCGGTGGCCGATCCCGCGCGGCGCGAGCCGGTCGAGCTCACCTGGGCGTGGGCCGACTACGAGCAGGAGAACGGCGACTACCGCGTGGTCAATGCGCTCACCAAGGGCGAGGGCCGCCAGTGGGCCGTGCGCTCGCACGAGGTCGGCGGCATGCGCACGGCGCTGTTCGCCGCCGCCAAGCCCTTCGGCTTCGCGGGCGGCACCGAGCTGCGGGTCACGCTGCACTACCACTCGCCGTACGCACAGCATGTCTTCGGCCGCGTGCGCCTCACGCCGATGGCCGCGGGCGAGGCGGCGCTGGCGCAGCTGCCGCCGGCGGTGAGCGGCTGGTACATCGCGGGACCGTTCTTCGGCGAGCCGCGCGCCGGCTACGGCATCGAGTACGGCCCCGAGAAGGAGACGGCGTTCCGCCGCGGCGCGCGCTTCCGCGCGGGCGAGCAGGAGGACGGCTGGCGCTACGCCCCCGGCGTGGTCGACGGACAGGTCGTGGGCCTGGCCGCGAGCGTGGGCAGCGAGTTCGTCGCGCGGCAGATCTACGCGCCGACCGCGCGCAAGCTCGAGCTCTCGATGGGCTCCGACGACGGCATCGTGATGTACCTCAACGGCCGCAAGGTCCACGAGAACCAGAGCGACCGCGCGCCCGCGCCCGACCAGGACCGCGTGTCGCTCGACCTCGCCGCGGGCGAGAACCTCCTCGTGTGCAAGATCGTGAACACCGGCGGCGGCGCGGGCTT
>CAMBUI010000130.1 GCA_945870915.1 Candidatus Kuenenia stuttgartensis
GGCGTCGACCGGCTCGGCCCCGTGCACGCCGCGGCCGCGCTGGCGCGGGCCTTCGCCGCCGGCCGTCCCGACCTGGTGGTCAACATGGGCACCTGCGGCGGATTCGAGGCGCACGGGCAGCGCATCGCCGACCTCGTCGTGGTGCGCGACACGCTCTTCCACGACGCGCGCGTCGCGCTCGACGGCTACGACCGCCTCGCGCGCGCCCACACGCGCCTCTCGCCGAGCGACGCGCAGCTCGACGCGCTCGGCGCCCGGCTCGCACCCGGCGTCCACATCGGGCTCGCCTCGACCGGCGCGAGCCTCGACGCGACCACCGACGAACTCGCGCTGTTCCTCCGCACGCGCGCCCTCGCCAAGGACATGGAGCTCGCGGCGCTCGCCGTCGCGTGCCGCGAGGCGCAGGTCCCGCTCGCCGCGCTCAAGGGCGTGACCGACCTCGTCGACCACCACGAGCCCACGCACGAGGCCTTCCTGCGCAACCTCAAAACGACCAGCGACCGCGTTGCCGCGGCCGCCGGGGAATTCATCGCGATGCTGTCGTCGTGAGCGCCTGCCGACCTTGAAGGTCGACGCCCGCGTCGACCTCAGTTGAAGGCCTCAGTTGAAGGCCTCAGTTGCCGGCCTCAGTTGTCGGCCTCGGTTGCCAACCTCAGTTGTCGACCTTGCCGCCCTTCTCGACCCGCGTGATCGAGAGCGTGTACAGCGCGTTGCCACCGCCGCGCCCGGCGCCCACGATCAGGCGCAGCGGGTTGGACGACGACTTGCCGCCGTTCACCGCCACGCGGTCCTGCGTGACCATCCAGCGCTCGGTCGCGTTGCCCGCGTAGAGCTGGAGGTCGACGGCGCCCCAGTTGCCGAAGAGGATCGTGGCGTTGCCGTCCTCGTCGGTGGTCGCCTTCGACGGCTGGTCGCCGCGCATGCGCCCGCCCGTGCCCGACGCGATGATCTCGACGCCCGGGACCGGCTTGCCGCTGTCGACGCCCTGCACGCTGATCAGGTAGGTGCCCTCGCCCTTGGGCACGCCGCTGCACGCGCCGAGCAGGCTGGCGCACGCGAACACGACCGGAAGGAGGACACGGGAAAACACGCTGGGAAGACGGAGGATCATGGATGCCATGGTGTGACCTGTGGGCGGAGCGTACCGCAAGTCGCGGATTCTATCCGTACCGCGCGGCGCGGATTCTACCCACGCGCGCGCCGCGTTCACTCCTCGTTGTAGTCCATGTCGAGCGCGTAGCTCTCGCGCAACCCGAGGGTGGCCAGCATCGCGAGCGGCATCACCACCAGCGCCACCGCCAGCGCCGCCTGCCACGCGCCCCACGGCCCGCTCAGCCAGAGCCAGAGTCCGCCCGTCCACGCCGCCGACCAGCGCACGACGTTCGGCGCCGTGGTCGCCGCCGTGCCGCGCAGGTTGGTGCCGAACTGCTCGGCCGCCACCGTCACGAACACCGCCCAGTAGCCGCTCGCGAAGCCGGCGAAGCAGATCACCGCGTAGAAGGCCGAGATCGAGTGCGCGCCCACCGTGAAGTACAGCGCCAGCGCCGCCAGCGTCAGCCCGTGGAACACCGCGATCGCCTGCCGGCGCGACCGCAGCCACTGGCTGAACAGCCCGCTGCCGAGGTCGCCGGCCGCGAGGCCGATGTAGCACCACATGATCGCGCGCGCCGGGTTCGGCTTCTCCTCGACCGGCAGGCCCAGGCTCGGCATGATCACATCGCAGTACTTGACCAGCGTGCCCACCACGAACCAGATCGGCACCGCGACCAGCACCGTCGACAGGTAGCGCCGCAGCCGCTCGCGCGGCCAGAACAGCAGCCAGACCGCGCCCCGGTGCGGCACATGCGCGTGCTCGGCCCGCAGGAAGACGCCGCTCTCGACCACGCCCACGCGCAGCGCGAGCAGCGCCAGCCCGAGCACGCCGCCGATGGTGAACGCGGTCCGCCACTCGACCATCTGGGTCACGAAGTACCCCGCCACCGCGCCGAGGATGCCGACCGCCGCCACGAAGGTCGTCGCCAGGCCGCGCCGCTCGCGGCTCACCAGCTCGGAGACGAGCGTGATGCCCGCCCCCAGCTCGCCCGCCAGCCCGAACCCGGCCACGAAGCGCAGCAGGCCGTACTGCTCGACGCTGGTCACATGCGCGTTCAGGAGGTTCGCGAGCGAGTAGGCGAGGATCGAGCCAAAGAGCACCTTGAGCCGACCGTAGCGGTCGGCGATCACGCCCCAGACCACGCCGCCCACCAGGAGACCCGAGGTCTGCAGGATGTTGTCGATCCAGATGCCCGCCTGCGCGAGCATCGCATCGACCTCCTGCGGCGACCGGCCGGCGAGCTCCGCCTGCATCAGCTCCAGCAGCGACTTCTTGCGGACGAGCCCGAACAGCAGCAGGTCGAAGATGTCGACGAAGTACCCGAGCGCGGCGACCAGCACCACCAGCATGACGGCCCTCGGCGCGGGACGGTCGTCGTTGCCGGAGGGCTGCGTGGCGTCGTTCGTCATCGGCGCGCAGGTTATGAAGCCCGCGGCCGGTGGTGCAAGTGCGGCGTTTGGGCGGCGTTTGGACAGGCGGTCCGCGTGCCCGCCGCGCGGAAGCACTGCATCTCCCGTCGTTGCGGCCGGCGGGTGCATCGGGTGGCGCGCGGCTTCGTAGTACACTCCAGAGACCGCGTTCCGCGGCCCGCGCCCTTCCGGAGGTTCCATGCAGGTGTCCGATCGCGCCGCCCGGCGCACCCGACCGACCCATCCCGGCTCGCACCAGCCCGGCTCTCCCCGTGCTGGGTCAGCCCACACTGGATCTTCCCGTGCTGGCTTCACGCTCGTGGAGCTGCTGCTCGTCGTCACGATCGTCGTGATCGTCCTCGCGCTGGTCCTGGTCTCGGCCCGCGCCCTGCAGACGCAGGCCCGCGCCACCGCGTGCCTCTCGAACCAGCGCCAGCTCGCGCTCGCGAACCAGTCGTACGCGACCGACAACAACGGCCGGCTGGTCAGCCCGCGCACCGACAACGCCGCCATCGTGGGCAGCGGCCTCCCCACGCTGCCGAACTGCTGGGTCAACACCAACGGCGCCCTCTGCTCCGGCGACCGCGAGACCGACAAGAGCCTCGAGCAGGGCGCGCTGTGGACCTACCTCGGCGCGACCTCGAAGGCGTATGTGTCGCCGCAGGATCCGACCGCGCGCCGCGACTTCTCCTACACCTCGCCCCCGACCAACTGCCCCGACGGCCGCGTGCGCTCGTACTCGTTCAACGCCTTCGTCGGCGTCGGCGCCTACAGCCCCACGCTGCGCTGCGACGACTTCTGGCAGTTCCCCGACCCGAACAGCACCGACTACCCGGAGATCTACCGCGGCTCGCAGTTCAAGACGGTCACGATGTCGCAGATCCCGCAGCCCTCCGGCACGATGGCGACCATCTCCGAGGAGGACGCGTACAACTTCAACCTGCAGGGCTGGTGCGTGCGCGTGCGCCCGCCGACCGGACTCGCCGGCGACTGGATCGACACGCCCGCGCTCTGGAACCCGGGGCGCGTGAACATCTCGTACATGGACGGCTCGATCGCGGCTCCGAACATCATCTACAAGGAGCTGGAGCAGATCATGCAGCCGAATCCCAACGCGCCGCCGATCCACTTCGCCGTCGAGGGCGGCGCGCGCCCCGCGCACCGCTTCATGTCGGGCATCATGCTGCCGGGCATCGTGCGGCCCGAGATTCAGTAGCGGATCCGGTTCCGGGTTCAGTGCCGGGTTCAGTGCCGGGTTCAGTGCCGAGTTCAGTGCCGAGTTCAGTGCCGAGTTCAGTGCCGAGTTCAGTGCCGGGTTCAGGGGCCGCGGCGGCCCCTCCGTCCCGCAGGCGTTACTTGAGCAAGCCCTTCAGCTGCTCGTCGCCCAGCGAGACGATCACCTCGAAGACGCGCTTGTCATCGCCCTCGAAGTTGGCCTCGCCCGCGAGGTCGGACACCTTCTGGCCGGCGTCGGCGACCTTCGCAAAGAGCTCCTGGTACTTCCTGCCCCCCGCCTCGTCCATGCCGCCGGAGCCGAAGCCCGCGCGGAAGTCGGCGAGCTCCTTCGACGCCTTGCGCTGCGCCAGGATCGCCTGCACCAGCGGGCGGAACTTCGGGGCCTTCGCCGCCGACAGGTCCTGCGCCGGCGGCTCGTAGGCCGCGGGCGACGGGGCGTAGCCGCCGGTGCTGTCGCCGCAGGCCGCGAGGCCGGACACGAGCAGGGCGATGGACGCGACGCGAAGGGTGGTGCGAAGGGCGCTGGTCATGGGCGCAGAATAGCGGTGGTCCCGCGATCCGCGCCCACCGCACCCCGCGCGGCGGGGGTTTCTCGCCCCAAGGCGGGGAGTTCCGCTTGCCCCGCCGAAATCCCGCCGCACACTCGCTCGGTCCGCGCCTTCCGCGCCAACGACATCGCCCGAAGGCGGCTTCCCGCGAAGCCCGTCCTGCACGGCGTCCACCTCCCCGGCCTCCGCCGCGGAGGCTTCCGGGGTCCAACATGATGAAGCAATCGGATCGGCAGACGGTGCTCTCGCTTTCGGCGACCGCAGCACTGCTCCTCTCGGGCTCGGCGTTCTCCGCCGAGCATGTCGTCACCCAGCAGGGCGTGACCTTCGTCCCCGCGACGATCGACGCGTACCCGGGCGACACCATCCGCTGGGTCTACACCGGCGGCACGCACTCCGTCACCAGCGGCGCCGACTGCACGCCGAGCGGGCTGTTCGATTCGCCCCTGAGCATCAAGAACACCGAGTTCGTCTGGACCGTGCCCGCGTCGGCCGCGGGGACGACCGTCGACTACTACTGCGACCCGCACTGCATCTTCGGACAGACCGGCTCGATCCGCGTCGGCACCGAGCATGTCGTCACGCAGACCGGCTTCGCGTTCTCGCCCGCGGCGATCACGGTGGCGCCGGGCGACCGCGTCCGATGGGTACGCACGGGCGGGAACCACACCGTCACCAGCGGCACGAAGTGCACCGCCGACGGAGCGTCCTTCGACGCCCCGCTCACGCTCGCCAGCCCCGAGTTCAGCTGGACCGTGCCCGCCTCGGCGGCCGGCTCCACCATCGGCTACTTCTGCGCGCCCCACTGCTTCTTCGACATGGTCGGCACGATCACCGTCGTCGGCAACGCCAACCCCGCCGATGTGAACGGCGACGGCTCGGTCAACGCCGCCGACCTCGCCGAGGTCCTCAACTCGTGGGGAGCCACGGGCGGCGCCGCCGACATCGACGGCAGCGGCACCGTGAACGCGGCCGATCTCGCCATGGTGCTGGGCGCGTGGACCGGCTGAGCGTGCGCACCCGCGCGTTCGCCCGCGTGCTTGCTGCAACGGTCGTCGCAACGGTCGCCGCAACGGCCGTAGTCGTCGCACTCGCCGGCTGCGCCTCGACCCGTCCGGGCGATCGCCCCGCGGCCGGGACGACCCACGCCGACGCGTTGGCGGTCCTGTCGCAGGCCGGCGCGCTTCCGCCCTCGGGTCGCGGACTCGTCGCGCTGGTGTTCATCTCGCCCGAATGCCCGATCGCGAACGCGATGGTGCCGGACCTCGTCGTCGCGTCGCGCGAGGCGCGCCAGCTCGGTGTCGCCTTCGCCGCGGTGCATCCGACCCCGTGGGCCGACGACGCCGCGTTGCGCGACCACGCCCGCGACTTCGAGATCGAGGGCGCGTTCCCGATCGTCGCCGACCGCTCGCTCGCGGTCGCACGGATGGCGGGCGCGACGGTCACGCCGGAAGCCGCACTGCTTCGCCTCGACGACCACGGTGGCGTCGCCGTCCTCTACCTCGGACGGGTGAACGACCTCTACACCGCGATCGGCCGCCGCCGCGCTGCGGCGACCTCCAACGACCTCATCGAGGCGATGCGCGCCGCGAGCCGCGGCAGCGTCGTGGCGAGTCCCGCGCCGAGGGCGATCGGCTGCTTCATCGCAGGGGCGTCATCGGAACCGACGCCGAGAACGCCGACGGGGGCGCCACGGTGACTTCCCCCGGCTTCGCGCGCCGACCACGACCGCGGTCCGCAGCCGCCCTGGCGGCGGTGACCTTCATCGCGGTGACGGCCACGGCCACAGCGTCGACACCGACCGCGACGGACCCGGACCCACGCGGCGGCCATGGCCGACCCGATGCCGCCGATGCCACGCGGATGCTCGCCACGCACTGCCTGCCCTGCCACGGATCGAATGGCGCGGCACCGATCCGCCTCGACACGCCCGAAGCGGTGGAACGCCACCGGCTGCTCGCCGCGGCACTCGTCGAGGACGGCACCATGCCGCCGTCGATCGCCGGTGGCCGCGTGCGTTCGCGCGCGCTTCCCAGCGAGGACCGACTCCGACTGGCGGCGCTCCTCCGATCGGCGACGCCACCCGCGGTGCCATCGCCGCACCCCGCGCCCGAGGAACGCGACGCGGCGAACCTCGCAGCGACCCTCGCGACGACCCTCGCGCCGCAACACGCCTGGACCATGCCCGCAAGCGGCGGCGCCCGCGTGCGAACCTTCGTGATCCCGAGCGACGCGCGTCCGACCGACGGCGCGGCACAGGGTGCGGGCGAAACACTGCGGGTGCGCGGCGTGCGGTTCGCCGATCCCGGATCCCTCGCGCGTTCGCCGATCCGCATGGTCTCGATCGCCGCCGATCCGCGCCGATCCATGCGACGGCTCGACGCGGCCGACGGCGAACCGGGCATCGACGCGATGGGCAACATCGGCAGCGTGCCGAGCGGCGCACTCGGCGCACTGAGCCGGACCAGCGTGCGGTTCGAGCTTCCGCCCGGCTTCCACCTCGAGGTGCCTCCGGGCGACATCGTCGTCGAGACCACCTGCGAGCCGATCGGTCGACGCGCCGCCGTGCTGCCGCGCATTGCCTGGATCCCCGCGACGGCGACCGACACCCGCGCCGTCCGCGCGATCGCACTTCCGGTGCGCGGGCTCGCCGTCGACGCGGGCAGCTGCCAGACCCAGGAACTCCGCCACCGCATGGCGGAGGACGCCGACATCGTCGCCGTGATCGTGAAGGGCGGCGCGTTCCTGCGCACCGCTGCGATCGCCGCGGGAGAAGCCGCGCTCGTCGAGGTGCCCGACTTCCGCATGGCCTTCAACGAGCCGTGGTGCCTGACGGAACCGGTCCGCATCGGGCGCGGCGCGGAACTGGTCGCGCGGCTCGGCTTCGACAACACCGCCGACAATCCGCAGCAGCCGTCGAGCCCGCCGCGCGATGTGGTGGCGGGATTGCCGCCCTACGGCGAGGATGCGATCGTGATCGTGCTGTACGCCGTCGCCGAGTGACGGGCGTGGGCCGATTCCTGCGTCCGATCGCGGCGGACGAGCCGATAGAGCGCCCGTGGCCCCTCCCCCGACCGCGTCCGACGGTGCCGTCATCCTCCGCAGCCCGCTGCTCAGCGCGGCGGGCTTCGCGCACGGGTTCTCCACGCGGCTCGGCGGCGTGAGCGCGGCGCCCTTCGACACCCTCAACCTGCAGAGTCCGCAGGCCAACGCCCGCCTCGCCGACGGCCAGCCGCGCGACGACGACGGTGCGATCCGCGAGAACCACCGCAGGTTCGCCGAGGCCGCCGGCATCGGTCGCGACGCCGCGGTGGCCGATGTGAGCCAGGTGCACGGATGCTCGGTGGTCGCGTCGCACGAGGCGCTCCGCGCCCGGCCCGCGGCCGACGCCATCACGAGTCCGCGCGGCGGCGGCGCGATCCTGATCCGCGTGGCCGACTGCGTCCCGATCCTGCTCGCCGATCGGCGCACGGGGTCGGTCGCGGCCGTGCACGCCGGCTGGCGCGGCGTGGTCGCGGGCGTGCTGCCCGCCGCTGTCGCCGCGATGCGCGAAGCCCGCGGCGCCGAACCGCGCGAACTGCTCGCCGCTGTCGGGCCATGCATCTCGGCGCGGCACTTCGAGATCGGGCCAGAGGTCGCCGACGAACTCGCGGGCGCCGGACTCGCCGACTGCATCGTCGCACCCGGCGTCCACGGCCCGAAGCACCACGCCGACCTCGTGCGCGCCGTGCGCATGCAGCTCGAGCGCTGCGGCGTCGAGCGCGCAAGCATCGACGCGGAGCCGCCGTGCACCTACGCCGACCGCGCGCGCTTCTTCAGCTACCGCCGCGACGGCGCGTGCAGCGGACGGCTCGCGGCGATCATCGCGCCGGGCTGACCTCTCCTGCGGGTGCACGCGCCGAAATGGTCCGCATCCAGCCGGCGGCGCCCGACTTCCACCAGATGCGCACGTGATCGCCGTCCTCGGCCCCGGTCGCATGTGGATCGACATCCGACACCGGCTGCGTCGGATCGAGCGGCGCGTCGGCCGCGACACCCGACGCCGAGCGGACGCTGGCTCCACCGACCGTCTCCCGCCGGTCCGCGGTTGCGCTCGAGAGCGACACCATCCGCGGGTTCGCATCGTGGACCGGCAGTCCGTCCGCATCGCGCGGTCCGGCGTCGACCGCAAGCGGCGCGCGCGCACGGTCGTCGAAACCATCGACGCCGATGTCGTAGATCAGCGGACGACCGTCGACCAGCGCGTACCTCCATGACGCACGCTCGTGAACATTGGCATCGAG
>CAMBUI010000131.1 GCA_945870915.1 Candidatus Kuenenia stuttgartensis
GAGATTCGCGGCGTACGCCGTGCTGTCCGTCGTGGTCATGGAGGTAGCCTACCCGCATGGCCACCGGGTGCTCGCCCGCCATCCTCCTCTACCGGCGTGCCTCGCAGCGCTTCGACCCGCTCCGCGAGATGCTCGGGCGGCACGACTTCCACGCGGTGGTCCCGCCCGACGCCATCGCCGAGTGGGAGTGCGCCGACGACCGCGGCACGCGCGTGCGCTACTGGCCGGGCACGCTGCTCGTCGAGTGCGGCGACGACGCGCGCGCCCTCGAGTTCGACCGGGTGCACCGGTGCGCGATGCCGTCCGACCGCGAACTTCCCGATGGCGGCGACGCACCCGAGCGCGTCGCGCTCGTCGCCGGCAGCGACGAGGCCGGCAAGGGCGAGCGCGACCGCGCGCTCGCGGTCTGCGCCGTCGCCCTGCCGGTCGCGCGCGAGGCGGAGGCCATCGCGCGCGGCGTGCGCGACTCCAAGTCCTGCAGCGCGGACGAGGTCGCGGACCTCGCGCGCTGGATCGCGGCGCGGTTCGCCCATGCGGAGCGCGTCGTGGACTGCGACGCCCGCGACGCCGCGCTGCGCGCGCACGGCGGCAACGAGACCCGGCTGCTCGCGGCGCTGCACGCCGAGTGCCTGCGGGAGCTCCACGCGCGCGCGCCGTTTGCCCTCGCGCGCGTCGACCGCTTCGCGCCGAACCGTCCCGTCGCGGCGGCGTTCCGCACCGCGATCGTCGACGAGTGCGTGCGCGGCGAGCGCCATGCCGCCTGCGCCGCCGCGTCGATCCTGGCGCGCGCCGCTACCCTGCGCGCATGAGCACCTCCGACACGATCCGCCGCCTGCACGAGCACCGCCTCTGGACCCGGGCGAAGATCCTCGCCGCAGCCCGGACCTGCTCCGACGCCGAGCTGCACCGGCCGTTCGAGATGGGCATGGGCACGCTCTTCGGCACGATCGTGCACCTCTGGGGTGCGGAGATGGTCTGGGCCAACGTGCTCGAGGAAGGCGACCCGGGCTTCATGATCCCGCCGGCGGGCGCCTTTCCCTCGCTGGCGGCGCTCGAGGAGGCGTGGAAGCCGCTCGACGCGCGCTGGACGGCGCTGCTCGCGCGCGCGGGCGACGCGGCCTTCCTCGCCAAGCCCATGGCGCGCGTGCGCGACGGCAAGACCTTCACCACGAACGCCCACGACATCTACCTCCATGTCTGCACGCACCAGCACTACCACGCGGCGCAGATCTCCAGCATGCTCCGGCAGATGGGCAAGGCGCTCGGGCCGAACGACCTGATCGTCATGGCCCGCGAGCAGTGGACCTGACCCGGGCCCCGCGCCCCCCGATGCGCTAGACTCCCCGCTCGCTCGGGGCGCGTCCCGCACACGCAGGACGCTGAGAAGCACCCGTTGAACCTGATCCGGCTCGCACCGGCGGAGGGAAGCGAATGGCGCACCTCATCGCGCACATTCCTTCGCTGACGCCGTCACGACCGCCGGCATGCCTGCTGGCAAGACCGTCACGAAGGACCGCACGATGATCACCTCCGCCCACTCGACCCCGCTCAACTACGACCTTCCGATGCACGGCGCGCACAACCCCTCGACGGGTGCGCAGGGCACGACCCCGGGATCGTTCGCGCGGCGCGCCGACATCGGCGGTCCGCTCGCGTTCAGCTCGCCCGACACGCCGGGCATGCCCGCGCCGAGCGACAAGACCGCGTGGGACTTCCTTCCCGCGGGCTGGTCGACCGTCGAACTCGCCGAAGCCCCCGCCGGTCAATCCGGGGCCCCGAACGGGGGAAAGCCCTGCACGAACTGCTGCGGCGACGCCTACACCTCCGTCGAGTTCGCCAACGCCCGCGGCCAGTGGCGCCGCGTCATCCACCCCAAGTCCTTCACCCCGATCACGCAGCTTGAGAGCGCGCGCCTCGGCATCATCACGCCCGAGATGAAGCGCGTCGCCGAGCGCGAGCCGCACCTCACCGCGACGCAGGTCCGCGACGAGATCGCCGCCGGCCGCATGGTCATCCCCGCGAACCTCGCGCACCTCCGCCACAAGCTCGACCCGATGGCGATCGGCCGCGCGTCCAAGACCAAGATCAACGCCAACATGGGCGCATCGCCCGTCTCCTCCGGCACGCACGAGGAAGTCGAGAAGCTCCAGTGGGCCGAGAAGTGGGGCGCCGACACGGTCATGGACCTCTCGACCGGCGGCAACCTCGACGAATGCCGCGATGCGCTCTGCAGGAACTCCACCGTCCCGATCGGCACCGTGCCCATCTACTCGATGATCATCGGCCGCAAGATCGAGGACCTCAACGAGGAGATGGTGCTCGCCACCCTCGAGCACCAGGCGCAGCAGGGCGTCGACTACTTCACGATCCACGCGGGCGTGCTCAAGGAGCACCTGCCGTTCATCAAGAAGCGCCTGATCGGCATCGTCTCGCGCGGCGGCTCGCTGCTCGCCAAGTGGATGCTCGTCCACAACAAGCAGAACCTCATGTACACCGGCTGGGAGAAGATCTGCGAGGTCATGCGCCGCCACGACGTGACCTTCTCGATCGGCGATGGCCTGCGCCCCGGCGGCCTCGCCGACGCGACCGACCGCGCGCAGCTCTCCGAGCTCGAGACCATCGGCGAGCTCACCGAGCGCGCGTGGCGCATGGGCGTGCAGGTCATGGTCGAGGGCCCCGGCCACGTGCCGTTCGACCAGATCGAGTTCAACATGAAGCTCCAGCGCTCGCTCTGCCACGGCGCGCCGTTCTATGTGCTCGGGCCGCTCGTGACCGACATCTTCCCGGGCTACGACCACATCACGAGCTGCATCGGCGCCACCGCCGCGGGCTACCACGGCGCGAGCATGCTCTGCTACGTCACGCCCAAGGAGCACCTCGGTCTCCCCAAGAAGGACGACGTCAAGCAGGGCTGCATCGCCTACAAGATCGCCGCGCACGCGGCCGATGTCGCGCTCGGCATCCCCGGCGCGCGCGACCGCGACGACGAGCTCACCAAGGCCCGCGCCGCGCTCAACTGGGAGAAGCACTTCGAGCTCAGCTTCGACCCCGACACCGCGCGCGCCTACCACGACGAGGATCTCGACGTCGACACCGACTTCTGCGCCATGTGCGGTCACGACTGGTGCAGCGTGCGCATCTCGAAGGAGATCCAGGAGTTCGCCTCGGGCAAGGACGAGGAGTACCAGCGCGGCAAGCCGGTCAAGAGCGCCGCGCTCACCGCCGAGCAGCAGGAGATCCTCGCCAAGCGCGGCGTGCTCTCGCCCGACGAGATCCACAAGCTCGCGTCGAAGACGAAGAAGGCCGTCGGCGCGACGACCGGCGAGAAGGCCTCGTGCCACTCGGACTACGTCGATCCCGACGCCGCGCAGGCTGTGCACGCCGAGAAGGTCGGCGCAAAGCTCGTCCAGGTGAACCTCGCGCCGGCGTTCAACATCGCGAGCGACGACCGCGTGGTCTAACGCTGCGTCTCACGTGGCTTCTCGCGTGGCTTCTCACGTGGCTACCCACGCGGCTTCTCACCGCGCGCGCCCCAGATCGCGAGCGCCAGCGCGATCACCGAGAGCGGGCCCATGATCCACGTCGCCCAGGCGCCGGGCGGCGGCGCGCTCACGACGATCGGCTTGATCTGTCCCTCGAACCAGCGGAGCAGCTGGTCGAGCGCGATCACCCAGAGCATCAGCGTGACCAGTTGGCGATGGCGCAGGATCACCGCCCAGTAGATGAGGGCGAGCAGCATCTGCACGGCGCCCCATTGGCCGAAGATCGCGATCAGGTTTTGGCCGCCCTCGACTTCGACATCGAGGCCCGCGATCGAGTGCGCGCCGCCGTCGGGGGCAAGCATGTGGATGGCGGCGCGCCCGGTGCCCTGGACCGCGCAAAGCACCAGGAATCCGAATGCGACGCGCGAAGCACGCCGCCGCCACACGAGGGCGTTCGGTTGCGGGGTCGCCGTCGAGGGCTCGTGGGGGTGCGGCGAGGTCATGGGCGGTCAGGGTAGCCCTCAGCGTGGCCCTCAGCGTGGCCCACAGCGTGGCCCTCAGTGTGGCCCACGGGTGCGGCGGCCGGATGCGCTCGCCCGAGGTCAACCGCCCCGAACGCGGTGCCCGCGCGCCAAGGCTCACCAAGTCCTTGCCGCCCTCTCGCGGAATCTAAACCGGGCAGGTCGATTCTCCTTCGCCAGAGTGCCGCCATGGACCGGCGGCACGGGTTCCATCCAGCGGAACCGTGGAGTTTCGACGCATGAAGGCGCGCTACCGGACACTCTTCATCAGCGACTGCCACCTGGGCTCGAACGGAGCGCAGGCGGAGCAGCTCGCGCGGTTCCTCAAGCATGTCGAGTGCGAGGAGATCTTCCTCGTGGGCGACATCATCGACATGTGGCGCCTCAAGCAGCGCTGGTACTGGCCCGACTCGCACAACACCGTGCTGCGGCGGCTGCTCAAGATGTCGCACAAGGGCACGAAGATCACCTATGTGCCGGGCAACCACGACGAGGCGTCGCGGCAGTTCTGCGGCCTGGTGTTCGGCGGCATCCGCATCGCGATGGACGCGGTGCACGTGACGGCCGACGGGCGTCGCCTCCTGGTCACCCACGGCGACAAGTTCGACCTCGTGGTGCGCCACTCGCGGCTGCTGTCGGTCGCGGGCGCGGTCGGCTACGAGATGCTGCTGCGGCTGAACCGCTGGTACAACCGCGGACGATCGCTGTTCGGGCTCCCGTACGACTCGCTCTCGCAGGCGATCAAGGCGCGGGTCAAGAGCGCGTGCAACTTCATCTCGAACTTCGAGACGGCGCTCGTGACCGAGGCGCGGCGCGGCGGGTTCACCGGCGTCGTGTGCGGCCACATCCACAAGGCCGAGCAGCGCGACATCGACGGCATCGCGTACCTGAACTGCGGCGACTGGGTCGAGAGCTGCACGGCGCTCGCCGAGCACGCCGACGGACGCATCGAGCTGATCGACGGCCTCGCCTTCCTCGCGGCGCGCGATGCGGCGCGGGCGGCGCGCGAGGGCGCGGGCGACGACTCCGAGGAGGCCGATCCCTGGCTCGAGCCGGCGATCGCCTTCAACCAGGTGGCGGTCCAGATGAGGATCGCCCAGTGAGGATCCTGCTCGCGACCGACGCGTGGTCGCCGCAGGTCAACGGGGTGGTGCGCACCTGGCAGCAGACGATCCGCGAGCTCGAGGCGATGGGGCACGCGGTCGAGGTCATGCACCCCGGGCTCGGGCGCACCGTCGCGGCGCCGCGCTACAACGAGATCCGCCTCTCGCTCGCACCGTGGCGCATCGTGTCGCGCGCGATGTCGCGGCCGTTCGACGCGGTCCACATCGCCACCGAGGGCCCGATCGGCTTCGAGACGCGGCGGCGCTGCGAGGCGCGCGGGATCCCGTACACCACCAGCTACCACACGCAGTTCCCCGAGTACATGAGGCGCTACTTCGCGCTGCCGCCCGCGGTCACCTGGCGGTTCATGCGCTGGTTCCACGGAGGCGCGCGCGCGACGCTTGCGCCCACGCAGCAGGTGACGGAGCAGCTGCGCGCGCAGGGGATCGCGCGCGCGCAGACCTGGTGCCGCGGCGTCGACACCGCGCAGTTCCGTCCCGTTGCGGGCAAGCTGCTCGACGGCCTCCCGCGCCCGATCCACCTCTACGCCGGCCGCGTGGCGCGCGAGAAGAACATCGACGCCTTCATCGACGCGCCGCTGCCGGGATCGAAGGTCGTGGTCGGCGACGGCCCCGAGCGCGCGCGGCTCGAGCGCGCGCACCCCGCGGTGCGCTTCCTCGGCTACCGCTTCGGCGACGAGCTCGCGTCGTGCTACAGCGGCGCCGATGTGTTCGTGTTCCCGAGCCGCACCGACACCTTCGGCGTGGTCATGCTCGAGGCGAACGCGTGCGGCGTTCCGGTCGCGGCGTATCCCGTGACGGGGCCGATCGATGTGGTGCAGGATGGTGTGAACGGCGCGCTCGACGAGGATCTCGTGCGCGCCGCGACGCGCGCGCTGCAGGTGCCGCGCGATTCGTGCCTCGCGCACGCGCACCGCAACGGCTGGCGGCGCGTGGCCGAGGTGCTGCTCTCCCACCTCGTCGCGGTCGATGCCGGGCATGCGACGGCGAACCTGAGCGCGTCCTGAACGGAAGCGCAACACGGGCGCCCTACTGTGCCTCGCGAGCCCGATCCCCCGGGTTCCGCGGTGTCCAGACCGCGCGTCGTGTGTTGTTCCCTGTTCCCTCCCTGTTCCCCATTCCAGAGGTGTTCCATGAAGTCCCTCGTTTCCACGGGCGCGCGTTGCGTCGCCCCGGTCGCGGCGATCGCCGCGGTCCTCGTCTCCTCCTCCGCATCCGCCAACATCCGCATCACCGAGGTGATGAGCTCGAGCAACGGCCTCGGCGCCCCGACGCCGGACTGGATCGAGATCACCAACTACGGTTCGAGCGCGGTCAACCTCAGCGGCTGGCGCATGGACGACGGCTCGTTCAACTTCGCCGTCTCCGCGGCGCTCACGGGCGTCACCTCGATCGGCGCGGGTGAGTCGGTGATCTTCATCGAGTCCGCGGCGGGTGCCGCGGTGCCGGCGTTCCTGACCCACTGGGGCGGGCTCGCGGGCGTCCAGGTCGGCTACTACAGCGGCTCCGGCCTCGGCTTCTCGTCGGGCGGCGACGGCGCCTGCCTGTTCGACGCGGGCGGCGCGATCCTGAGCCAGGTGAACTTCGGCGTCGCCAGCAGCGGCTCGAGCTTCTTCTACGGCTGGGATTCGGCCGGTGTGCTCGACTCGGCCTACAACGGCATCGTGAGCACCGTCGGCACCATCGGCACGCAGGTGGGCTTCAGCTCGACCGGCGACACCGGTTCGATCGGCACCGCGCTCGGCGTGCCGGCGCCGGGCGCGATCGCGCTCCTCGGCCTCGCGGGCCTCGCCGGCCGCGCGCGTCGCCGCTGATCCGAAGGGGGCGGCAGCCCTGCTCGCCCCGTCGGACGATCGCGGCCGCTCCGGTACGGACGGAGCGGCCGCGATCCAAACCCACGGCAAGCGAATACGCCCACGGCCCGCGCGACAGACGCGGGCCGTGGGCGTTGCCATGGACGGCGCCACGCGTGACGACATGCGCGTTCGCGACCACCTTGCGTTCGCTCCCACCTTGCGTTCGCGACCGCGCCTGCGATAGTGCCCCGATGGACCCGCGCCGCGCCGAACCCTGGCGTCGCCGCCTCGCGAGATGGATCGCGAAGGCCTGGCCGCACCTTCTCGCGGGCGTCGCGGTCACGCTCTTCATGGCGTGGGGGTTGCCGATGCTGCTTGCGGTGCGCGGCGTCGGCCCGTCCGGCGCGCCCATGTCGCTGTGGCACCGCGGACCGTCGTCGGAACTCTGGTCCGACCACGCGCCGTCGCTCTCGGTGCGGCGCAGCGCGTTCTCCGACTGGTACATCGCCGAGCCGGTCACGACCGCCCTCGACCCGCGCACCTACTGGCCCGACGCCGACCTCGAGGACTCGGGCGGCCATGCGCGCTCCGCGCCGGCGTCGGTCGTCGTCGCGCCGCCCGACGAGCAGTCGTCGTCCTGGACGCGCATCGACACCGGACTCGCGGGCTGGCCGTTCCGCTGCTTCGCGAGCGAGGCGTGGTATCCCGCGACGCCCGGCGGCCGCGAGGTCGAGCTGCCGGAATTCCGCTGGAACGCCCACGTCGGCATGATCGCGGGGCAGCACATCCTGGTGCCGCTGCGCCCGCTCGCCGGCGCGCTGGCGCTCGACATCGTCTTCTGGGCGACCGTCTCGTGGTGCGTGACCGCGGGTCCGCGCGAGTTCCGTCGCCGGCGGCGCCTCAAGTACGGGCAGTGCCCCGCCTGCGGTCACGCGACCGACGCGCGCGAGGTCCGCCGCCCCGAGCACTGCTCCGAGTGCGGGGCGCGCTGGACCCCCGACCCGCTCGGCTTCGCCCACGCACCCGAGATGCACTTCCAGAACGCGTATGTCTGGATCATCTTCGTCTCGAGCCTCGACATCATGCTCACCTGGAAGATCCTCGACCGCGGCGGCATCGAGGTGAACCCGCTCGCCGCGCTCGTGATCGACGCGTGGGGCATGCAGGGCGCGATCGCGTTCAAGTTCGCGCTGATGATGTGGGTGATCGTGGTGTGCGAGGTGCTCGCGCGCCTTCGCCGTGGCGCGGGGAAGTTCCTCGCGGTCACGGCGGTCGCGGTCAGCGCCTCGCCGGTGGCGTGGTCACTGGTGCTGCTCGTGCTGCACGAGTTCGTCCCCGCGGCGCTCGAGTGAACCCGCGTCGCCGGCGCCGTCGAGGCGCGCCAGCCTGGGCGCGAAGTGCGCGGCGGGCGGCGTCGCGGCGGCCGCGGCCGACGGCGCGGTGCGCATGCGCCGGAGTTCGTCGACCACCGCGTCGGCCGCGAACGGCCG
>CAMBUI010000132.1 GCA_945870915.1 Candidatus Kuenenia stuttgartensis
TGGGCGCGGCCGACGGCGTGGGCGCGGCCGACGGCGTGGGCGCGACCGACGGCGCCGCTGCGTGCGCCCAGGAAATCCGCGCGGCCCTCGCGTCGCTGGCGGCGCAGCTTGCACCGCAGCAGGTCGGCGCTCCGGTGGCGGACGGCGAGCTCGGGACGCCCGACCGCGGGGCACCGGTCGACCTCGTGGGGGGCCTGCTGCCTCCGGGCGGACCGCGGACCACCGTGGACGGCGAAAGCCTGCGCCACGGGGCGTCGATCGTGCTCGCGTTCCCGCGCGCGGCGGGCGGTCCCGCAGGATTCGACCCCGCGGCGATCGATGGCATGGTCCGCAGATTCGTGCGGTTCCTGGCCCAGCACACGGCGTCCGACCCCTGGGTCGGGGGATTCCGACGACCGGATGCGATCCGCGGGCTCGTCCGCGCCACGCTCGCGTCCGACGACTGCCCGCCCGAGGCGACCGCGTTCGGCGCGCTGCTGGCGGTGGCCGCGGCGGAACGGACCGTGACGACGCCCCGGGGCGCCCGCTAGGTCCGAAATCGCGGAATTCGACGACCTCCTGCAAATGGCAAGCGAAACGGGCCGTATATTCGATGGAACGCCGTCGAAGCGTCGTTCCGGGCCGCGGTCGAGGTCGCTCTGCGGAGCAGCCCCTGCCGCCAAGCCCTTGCTGACGAATTTCACCTGATGAGCCTGAACGCCATGAAGCAGAACCGCCGCAACTCGCTCTTCCTGCTCGCCTCGGTTACGGCCGCCGTCGCTGCGTCGGTCGTCACCACGACGGCGAGCGCGCAGGGGCTGTCCGACCGCATCCGCGCGGTGGCCGAGCAGCGTCAGGAGGCTGCGAAGAACGATGTGAGCAAGGGCCGTCTCCTCGGCGCGATGCTCTACACCGACCTCTCGGTGAACTTCGACAAGACCCCCGCCAAGACGGCGTGGGACTACATCGGCCAGCACCTCGGCGTGCCGCTGGTGGTGCGTTTCGCCGGCGAGGGTGGCTCCGAGGGCATCGACCCCGAGCTCGAGGTTTCGCTCGTGCTCGAGAACACCCCCGCGATCACCGTGATCGAGCGCATGCTCGAGATCTGCGGCACCGACTCGCCCTGCACCTGGCAGCTCCGCGACGGCTTCGTCGAGGCGGGCACCAAGGAGCGCCTCTCGGTTCCCGCGGCGCGCGAACTGCGCATGTACCCCGTGCGCGACCTGCTCTTCGAACCCCCGATGTTCGACAACGCTCCTGACTTCAACCTCGGCTCCGCACTGCAGCAGGGCCAGAGTGGCGGCATGGGTGGCGGTGGCGGCGGCATGGGTGGTGGCGGCGGCGGCTTCGGCGGCGGCGGCGGTGGTTTCGGCGGTGGTGGCGGCGGAATGGGCGGCGGCGGCTCGGGCGGTGGCTCGGGTGGCGGCGGCGGCCTGATCGGCGACCCCGGCGAGGATCCCGAGCGCGTGAGCGAGGAGGAGAAGGCCGACCAGCTCATGGACATCATCATGGAGCAGTGCGAGCCGGAGGCCTGGAAGGACGCCGGCGGCGACTGGGCCACGATGCGCTACTACCAGGGCGTGCTGATCATCCGCGCTCCCGACTTCATCCACCGCCAGATCGACGGCTACCGCTTCGCGCCCGTGCGCACGCGCTCGGCGATCAAGGAAGGCGTGAAGCGCTACGTGACCTTCTCGGGCGAGGTGTCGGTGGTGCAGAACCTCGGCTTCGACACCGTGACGGTGACGGGCGCAGTCGGTGGCGGCGGCAGCAACGGCGGCAACGCCGGTGGCGGCAGCGGCGGCGGCTCGCCGATCGCGAAGCCGGACAACGGCAGCGCCGGCGGCAAGTCGGGCGGCACCACTGGCGGCAAGTCCGACGGCGCGACCGGCGGCACGACGAAGAAGTAACCCCGCGGCCCGACCGCGAGGACTGATCGAGTCGGCTTCGATTTGGTTCCGTCACGCTCGCGAAGCATGCGCTGGCGGCCGGCCCGAGGCCACACCGAAGTAAGGAGCGATCCATGCAGTGTTTCTACGGACGGCATGCTGTGTCGTTGGTGGCGGGAGCGGGACTCCTGGTTGGCAGCGCTTGCCTGACCGCGGTCGCGCAGCAGTCGGAGCCCGCCGGGCCGGTGCTCGCGCCGCCAGCGAAGAATCGGACAGCGCCCAAGCCGGCGGCTGCGCCCCCGGCGACAACGACGACGACGACGACCGCTGGCGCGCGTGACGAGACGGCCCCCCTGCTGCGCGTCGAGAACGTGTGGACCGAATTGCGCCCCGCCGATGCTCCCGCTGCGACCACCGAGGATGAGCGCCGCCGCGAGCAGGTCGGGCGGCTGGTCTTCTCGCGCGTCACCATCGAATGCGACGGTGCGCCGCTGCGCGCGGTGCTGCGCGAACTGCGGCGCGCCCTTGGGCTCAACATGATCGTGTTCGAGACGCGCGCGGTCGGCGGCGTGCTCGAGCCGGGTGTCGACGGCGAGCTGCCGATCGATCTCGCACTGACCGACACCGACGGATTCGGCGTGCTCGAGGCCCTTGCGGCGCTCGCGGGCTCCGAGGCGACCTGGCAGGTGAACCGGGGCACGGTCGAGTTCGGGCCGAAGTCGGTGCTCGCGCGCGCGGAGGCACGGCGCACCGAGGTCGTCGAGGTCGGCGACCTGGCCCTGGTGCCGCCCGACTTCAAGAGCTGCGGCATCGGCGCGCTCGGCGTCGAGAGCTACAACCGCCTCGACTCCGACGAGGTGCTGGCGGACCTCGTGCGCACGATCTCGACGCACTGCGAGCCGACCGCGTTCGAGCCCGATCCCGAGCGGCGGCATGACGCGACGGCGCTTGGCAACCGCCAGATCCTCGCAGGCAACGCGGCGACCCCGACGAAGTCGCGCACGCGGCACAACCCGAACACGAACGCGTGGCGCAACCTCGACCCGGCGATCGGACCGGTCTACGTGCACGGCCGCTGGGCGTCGGTGCAGACGCGCGACCTCTCGCTCGTGCTCGCCGCGCCCGATTTCGTGCTGCGGAAGGTCATGGGGTATCCGAGCCCCCTGCCGCCGCGCGAGGCCGTGCCGGATGGCGCGACGGGCGAGGGAGCATCGGCCAAGGGAGCATCGGCCAAGGGAGCATCGGCCGCGCCGGCAACACCGCCGCGAACCACGGCACCCACTGCGCGCTGACGGCCGGTCTGGCCGCATGGATACGCCGCGCGCCGCGGTTGGTACGCTCCCGCGGCACGGATGCGCGGCTTTCGCAAGGACACTCCACTGCGCCGGGATCTCGTCGCCTGCACGGGCGACGGGATGACCTATTCGTTCATGGTCGGGACGGGCGAGACCTACTTCGCCGCGTTCGCGCTCGCGCTCGGCTCGAGCGACAAGGTGAGCGGACTCATCGCGGCGGTTCCGCCGCTGGTGGGTGCCACGGCGCAGCTGTTCGCTCCGGCGCTGGCCGCACGGGTGAAGAGCCCGTCGCGCTGGATCCGGGGATGCGCGCTGCTGCAGGCGCTGAGCTTCGTGCCCATGATCGTGGGCGCCATCGTCGGCTGGCTGCCGATGTGGGTGCTGTTCCTGGTCGCAGGCGTGTACTGGACGAGCGCGCTCGGCGCGGGCGGCGTGTGGAACACCTGGATCGGCCTCTGCTTTCCCGCCAAGATCCGGCCGCGCTACTTCGGCATCCGGAGCAGGCTGTGCCAGGGGTGCATCCTCGCGGGGCTGTTCGCGGCCGCCGCGCTGCTGCAGCCGACGCACGGGACGAGCTGGGAACTGTGGGGCTTCGCGGGGCTGTTCACCATCGCGGGACTCGCGCGCGCCTCGAGCATCCCCTACCTGCGGCGGCAGCGCGATCCGTCGGAGTGGCCCGAGCACACGCATGTCTCGCTGCTCCACTTCGTGCGCAACTTCTGGCACCGCGCCGACGCGCGGCTCGTGACGCTCATGCTGGTGATGCAGGTCGCGGTGCAGATGGGGCAGCCGTTCCTGAATCCGTTCCTGATCAAGCAGCTCAAGGTCTCGCCGCTGCTCTACCTCGGGCTGATCGCGGCGAGCTTCGCGGCCAAGAGCGCGGCGCTGCCGTTCCTCGGGATGCTCGCCAAGCGGCGCGGGGCGCGCGATCTCCTGTCGCTCGGCGCGGTCGGCACGACCTTCATGATCCTGCCGTGGATCTACGTGGACTGGGTGCCCGGGATGTTCGCGATCCAGGCGGTCAGCGGCGTGGCGCAGGGCGCGTGGGAACTCGCGACGTTCCTGCTGTTCCTCGAGACGATCCCGTCGGAGGAGCGGACGAGCGTGATGAGCGGGTTCTACTTCCTCAACTCGTTCGCCATGGCGGTGGGCGCGATGGTGGGCGGCGCGATGCTCGGCAACCTGCCCGACGGCGATGCCTACGCGCTCGTGTTCGGCATCTCGACGGCGGTGCGGGTGGCGGCGC
This sequence comes from Candidatus Kuenenia stuttgartensis, assembly GCA_945870915.1. Classification (GTDB taxonomy): domain Bacteria; phylum Planctomycetota; class Phycisphaerae; order Phycisphaerales; family SM1A02; genus QWPT01. Next base: position 4,410 of record CAMBUI010000132.1, read on the forward strand.
TGCTGTTCCTGCCGTTCGTGCACGTCGAGGTGCTGCGGGCGATCCCGATCATCTCGTCGACGCTCGCGCTGCGGATCAACGCCGGCTCGATCGAGTCGCCGATCGCCGGATCGCTCGACGAACGCGGGCGGCGCGGCTGAGCGCGCGAGAGAACGCCTGTTGGATTGATGCCCCGATGGAGTGATGCCCCGATGGAGCGGACGACCCGACATCCCCTGCTGCCGGCCGCGGTCGCGGCGGGCGTGGCGTGCGCGGCGCTTGCGCTGGTTCCGACGGCGACCTACGCGGAGGCGTTCGCGCATCCGTCGCGGGTGGCGCGGCTCGCGGGCGCGGTGCCGGACGCGACGGTGCGGGGCGCGGAGGCGTTTCGCGCCGCGCTCGCAGCCGCCGCGGTGCTGCTGCCGCTGCTGGCGTGGATCCTGGTGCGGATGTGCGACGGGCCCGTGCGGCGGGCGCGGCCGATGTGGCCGGCCACGCGGCAGGGATGGCTTGCGCTGGCCGCGATCACCGGCGCAGGCGCGGTGGTGCGGGTGGTGCTCGCGACCGAGAGCCTGTGGTACGACGAGATCTCGGCGTTCCTCTCCTTTGCGATCGAGGGGCCGGGCGTGGCGTTCGGCTCGTACGCGGTGCCGACGAACCATGTGCCGATGACGCTCGCGACCTGGGCCGCGTGGACGCTCTCGGGCGGATCGGTGCACGAACTGGTGCTGCGCGCGCCGGCGCTGGTGGCGGGCGTCGCGGCGATCCCCGCGGCGTACGCGCTGGTGGCCTCGGTGTTCCCGCGGCGGATGGCGTGGCTGGGCGCGCTCGCGGTGGCGGCGTCGCCGATCGCGGTCGTCGAGAGCGCGGAGGCGCGGGGATACGCGTTCGTGATCCTCGCCGCGCTCGTCGCGGCGCTGGCCTGGGCGCGGGCGCGGCGCACGCGCGCGGCGGGCGACTACGCGGCGTTCGCGTGCGCGTGCGCGCTCGGGGCGTGGGCGCATCCGGTGGCGGTGCTGGTTCCGATGTCGGCGGGACTGATTGGACTCGTGCGCGACCGGCGGCTGGCGGTCGCCGCGCTGCTCGCGGGCACGCTGGCGGCGATCCTGCTCTCGCCGCTGTCGGGCGATGTGCTCGCGACCAGGCGCGACTACCTGCAGAGCGCGGCCGACCAGCCGACGGTGTTCTCGCGCGAGGGCTACGAGGCGCTGCTCGTTCCGACGATGTCGTGGAGCGGCGCCTGGCTCTCGTGGCCGAACGTGCCGACCACGCTCGTGGTGCTGGCCGGGCTCGCGGGCATCGCGCGCCGCGCGCGGGTGCGGGCGGTGCTCGCGCCCTTCGCGCTCGCGTTCGCGCTGGCGCCGATCGCCTCGATCGCGCTCGGGACCTGGATCTACGCGCGGTTCGTGCTGTTCGCGCTGCCGCTCGGGGTGGTTGCCGTCGCGGCGGCGGGCACGGGCGCCCGGCGACGCGCGGGATTCGCCGCGGCGCTGATCCTGCTCGGCGTCGCCGGTCTCCACGGCTACACGGTCAAGCAGCCGATCCACGACGCCGTGGCGATCGTCGCCGCGCGGCGGACGGCCGACGACCGCGTCGCCACCATCGGCTTGCCCGACAACGCGGTCGGCTTCTACACGCAGCGGTACGGATTCACCGCGACGGACACGGGCTTCCTCGGATCCAACCTCGCGGCGGTGATCGCACGCGAGTCGCCGCGCTTCGTGGTGGTGCTCTACCCCGACCGCCTCGACGAGTCCGTGCTGCGGTCGCTCGACGCCGGCTACGACCGGACGCACCGGCTCGAGGGGTGGGCCGACTGGGGTGCGGGTGCGGTGGAGGTCTGGGAGCGCCCGGGCTGATCAGCCGGCGAGGAGCTCGGCGATGTCGCGGTCGGCCATCGGGAAGCGCATGCGCGCCATCGCGGCGTCGAGGCGTTCGCGCAGCGGGAATTCCCGGCGATGGCGCGCGAAGAAGAGCAGCACGGCGCGGCCGACATCGGCGGGCGTGCGGGTCCCCTCGGGGCAGAAGACGTTGTAGTCGGCCCAGGAGAGCCGGAGCTCGTGCAGCGTCGAGCCCTCGGCGGCGTCGATCGACGCGTGCCAGATCCACGACTGGTCGGCCTCCCGCTCGGCGCCGAGTCGGATCGTGGGCTGGTCGTCATGGGGCATCGGTTGAGGATACCATCCGCGACCCTGCCCAGACCGCGGCCCGCGGCGGCGGTTTCCGCGCGGGCGCTTCCGCCCCAGTCCGAGCGCATCGGCTGTTCCGCAGGATTTCTCCCCGCCAACTTTCCCCGCCATCCGTCCTCCGCATCCGTCCTCGCCATCCGTCCTCTTCATGGGTTTCTTCCTCGAGATCTTCCGCCTCGGCCTCCGCAACCTGCGGCTTCACAAGCTGCGGTCGACGCTGACGAGCCTCGGCATCATCCTGGGCGTGGCGGCGGTGATCGTGGTGGTCGCGGTCGGCGAGGGCAACAAGATCAGCGCGCTGCGCGAGGTGTCGGCGCTGGGCGCGACCAACATCATCGTGCGGTCGTCGAAGCCGCCCGAGGCGGCCAACGCCGGGCAGGCGCGCACCTTCTTCGTGGCCTACGGGCTGCTGCGGCAGGACCTGCGGCGGCTGCAGGCCTCGCTGCCCGACGCGGCGGCGGTGGTGCCGCTCAAGGCGGTCGGCAGCGATGTGTCGTACGAGAACCAGCGGATCACCAGCCAGGTGTTCGGCTCGGTGCCCGAGCTGCTCGACGTGGCCAAGCTGCGGCTCGAGCCGCGCGGGCGCTACATCAGCGACGAGGACATCTCCTCGCGCGCGCCGGTGTGCGTGATCGGCAGCGAGATCTCGAAGCAGTTCTTCCGGCTGCGCGACCCGATCGGCGCCACCATCAAGGTCGACAACACGGTGTTCCGCGTGATCGGCGTGCTCGAGCCGGTCGGCCTCGCGGGCGGACGCGGCTCGGCGCTGGTCGGGCGCGACCTCAACAAGGACATCCACATCCCGGTCTCGACGGCGGAGAGCCAGTTCGGCGACATGGTGATGCGGCGGCAGTCGGGCTCGTTCAGCGGCGAGCAGATCGAGCTTTCGGAGCTGTACGTGGTGGCGCCGAGCACCGAGGACGTGGTGCCGCTCGCCGAGCGCGTGCGCCGCGTGGTCGACGCGGGCCACCCGGGCCTGACCGATGTGCAGATCGTGGTGCCGTGGGAGCTGCTCGAGAACGCCAAGCGGCAGATGATGGTGTGGAACGTGATGCTGGTGGTGGTCGCGGGGATCTCGCTCCTCGTGGGCGGCATCGGCATCATGAACATCATGCTGGCGAGCGTGACCGAGCGCACGCGCGAGATCGGCATCCGCCGCGCGCTGGGCGCGACGCGCAAGCACATCGTGCTGCAGTTCATCGTCGAGACGGGCGCGCTGTCGATGCTCGGCGGCGTGGTCGGGATCCTGCTCGGGCTCGGGATCTCGTGGGGCCTTCAGCCGCTGGTGCAGTGGCTGGTGCGGCTGCCGTTCCTCGCGGGCGCCTTCGAGGGCCGCCTGACGCTCGAGCCGCAGGTGACGCTGTGGTCGATCCTGGTGAGCTTCATGGTCGCGGCGGGCGTGGGTCTCGTGTTCGGGATCTACCCGGCTATCGTGGCGAGCCGGAAGGATCCGATCGAGGCGCTCCGCCACGACTGACCTGCGCGGGGCCGGCCGGCGCGAGCGCGATCAGCCCGAGACCGAGCGGTTCAGCCCACCACTTCGCGGGAAACGGTCCGCCGACCATGAAGGCGTCGACCTCGTGCAGCGAGGTCGTGCGCAGCGCCGCATAGGCGCCGATCACGGCGATCCCGGCGATGGCGGGCCAGAGGCGGCCGAGATGTCCGCGCAGGGCGCGCGCGGCGAGCGCCCCGAGGACCACCACCACCGCGAGTCCCGCCGCGACCGCGGCCACCTGC
>CAMBUI010000133.1 GCA_945870915.1 Candidatus Kuenenia stuttgartensis
ATCGACAGCACATCGAACTCCCCGAGGCTCTCGACCGGATCGATCGTGGCCGTCGCGGCGTCGGGCCCGTCGAGGATGATGGTGCACGCGATCGGCGCGCCCACCTCGCGGGCGACATCGTCGGCGCGCACCGACGCGAGGATGCCGTCGAGCTGCGTCTCGCGCAGGAGCGGCGCCTCCTCGGGACGGGCCGCCATCGCGACCATCGCGGCGACCGGCGGCAGTGGGGGAAGGGCGGTGGCGATCACCGGCTCCTCCCCGAGTCGCGGCGGATGAAGTACGCGCGCAGCGGCCCGATGAAGTCCCCGCCGGTCTCGAGCAGCAGCGGCTCCGCCTTCGCCTTGCGGAAGAGCCGGTCGCGCGTCTCCGCGCGCTCCTGCGCGACCTCGGTCCAGCCCTCGCGGACCCAGCGCGAGCCGGTGTCGAACGCGGCGGTTTCGCCGGTCTCGAGGTCCTCGAGGTCGATGATGCCCACATCGGGCAGCTCGCGTTCGCGCGCGTCGGCCACGACGATCGGGATCACGTCGTGGCGGCGCCGGAGTCGCGCGAGCGCGCCCTCCCAACCCCGTCCGGAGGCTCCCCGTCCGGAAGCCGTGCGTCCCGTGCCCGCTCCTCCCGCCGTGCCGCGCGCATGCGCCGGCTCGGGCACGAGGAAGTCGCTCACCACGCACACCACCGAGCGCTTCGACAGCGTGCGGTCGAGCTCCTCGAGCGCGCGCGCGACATCGGTGCCGCGGCCCTCGGGCCGGAACGCGAGCAGGTCGCGCACGATGCGCAGCACGTGCCTCGAGCCCTTGCGCGGCGGCACGATCGCCTCGATGCGGTCGGTGAACAGCAGCATGCCCACGCGGTCGTTGGAGCGGATCGCCGAGAACGCGAGCGTCGCGGCGATCTCCGCCACCAGCTCGCGCTTGAGCTGCGCGCGCGTGCCGAACGCGAGCGAGCCCGAGAGGTCGACCGCGAGCATCACCGTGAGCTCGCGCTCCTCGCGGAACACCTTGACATGCGGCTCGCCCACGCGCGCGCTCACGTTCCAGTCGATCGAGCGGATGTCGTCGCCGTACATGTACGGCCGGACCTCCTCGAACTCCATGCCGCGGCCCTTGAACGCAGAGCGATACTGGCCGGCGAGCACATCGCTCACCATGCGGCTCGTCCGGATCTCGATCGAGCGGATCTTCCTGCGTATCTCGGCGGAAAGCATGCGGTTCGCCCCGGCGCGCCTCAGGGCACGGCCACGTGCTCGAGGAGGATGCGCACCAGGTCGTCGCCGTTCTTCTCCTCGGCCTCGGCCTCGAAGCTCGGCACGATGCGGTGGCGGAGGACCATCGGCGCGACGTCCTTCACGTCCTGGGGAACGGTGTAGCCGCGCCCGTCGAGGAACGCGTGCGCACGGGCCGCGCGGGAGAGCGCGAGCGTCGCGCGCGGCGACGCGCCGAACGCGACGAGTCCCTCGAGCGGCACCTTCGCCGACTTCGGGTCGCGCGAGGCCACCACGAGCGCGACGATGTAGTCCTTGAGCCGGTCGTCCATCGCGATCTCGTCGACCACGGCGCGCGCGGCGGCGATGTCCTCGGGCTTCATCACCGGCGAGACCTTGGTCGGCGCCGCGGCGCGCGACATGCGGTCGAGGATCTGCCGCTCCTCGCGCACCGTCGGGTAGCGCACGAGGATCTTGAGCATGAAGCGGTCGACCTGCGCCTCGGGCAGCGGATAGGTGCCTTCCTGCTCGACGGGATTCTGCGTCGCGAGCACGAGGAAGGGCTCGGGCAGCGGGTAGGTCTCGCTTCCGATCGTGACCTGCCGCTCCTGCATCGCCTCGAGCAGCGCCGACTGCACCTTGGCGGGCGCGCGGTTGATCTCGTCGGCGAGCACGATGTTGGTGAAGATCGGTCCCTTCTTGACCGCGAAGTCGGCGGTGCCCGGGCGGTAGACCATCGTGCCCACGAGGTCCGCGGGCAGCAGGTCGGGCGTGAACTGCACGCGCTGGAACGCCGTCTGCAGTCCGCTCGCGAGGCACGCGACCGCGGTCGTCTTGGCGAGGCCGGGGACGCCCTCGATCAGGATGTGTCCGTTGGCGAGGAGTCCGAGGAGCAGTCCGTGCACCAGTTCGTCCTGCCCGACGATCACGCGGTGGATCTCGTCCTGCAGCAGGCGGAAGGGGCGGCTCTTCTCGGTCACCTCGCGCTCGATGGCGGCGATGTCTCGTGATGCGGTTGCCATATGGATTGCGCTCCGGGATCGGGGAGCGGGGAGGGTACGGGAACGGTGTGCCGACGTTTGGCGCCCGGTTCGCGGGCGGCGACGGGGCGTGGTATACCGCGACGCGCGCGTCGGATGCACGGCGGCGTTCCTGTCCGTCAGGTTCGGGTCCGTCGGGACGGATGATCCCAGCGCCAGCGACCGAGACCATGCCCGAGCGCATGCCACCGAGAGGATGCCACCCGTGACCGCCGAACGCAGCGACGCCGAACCCACCAACCGCGTTTCCGCGCCGTCCCGCATCGCCTTCGTCGGGACGGGCATCATGGGTTCCTCGATGGTCGGGCACCTGCTCCGCGCCGGCCATGCGGTGCGCGTCCACACCCGCACCCGCGCGCGCGCGCAGCCGCTCCTCGACGCCGGCGCGACCTGGGCCGACAGCCCCGCCGAGGCAGCCGAGGGCGCCGATGTCGTGTGTTCCAATGTCGGGATGCCCGCCGAGGCCGAGGAGGTCTACTTCGGGCCCCGCGGCGTGCTCGGTGCGGTCCGTCCCGGGCAGATCCTGGTCGACTTCGGCACCTCGCCGCCGAGCTTCGCCCGCCGTGTGGCGGAGGCCGCGGCCGCGAAGGGGGCCTCGGCGATCGACGCGCCCGTCTCCGGCGGCGATGTCGGCGCCCGCAACGCCACGCTCTCGATCATGGTCGGTGGCGAGCCCGAGGCGGTCGCGCGCGCCATGCCTGTCCTGTCGCGGCTCGGCAAGACCATCGTCCACCAGGGCGGCGCAGGCAGCGGCCAGCGCACCAAGATCGTGAACCAGATCCTGGTCGCCGCGAACACGCTCGGCATGTGCGAAGCGCTGCATTTCGCGGCCAAGGCCGGGCTCGACACGCAGAAGGTCCTTGCCGCCGTCGGCGGCGGTGCGGCGGCGTCCTGGTCGATCCAGGTGCTCGCGCCGCGGGTCCTCAACGGCGACTTCGACCCGGGGTTCATCGTCGAGCATCTCGTCAAGGACCTCCGCATCGCCCGCGACGACGCCCGCGAGCTGGGTGAGTTCATGCCGCTGATCGAACTCTGCCTTGCGCGCTACGAGGACCTGGTCGCCGCGGGGCATGGTCGCAAGGGCACGCAGGGGGCCTACCTGCTGTACCGCGACCGATAAGCGGTACGCCAAGGTCCCCGACCGATGGTCGGTGGATCGGCGAGGCGGCGGGCCGGCCGGGCCGGAGCAATCCCCGCTCCGCCATGTCGCCGACGCGCTTGCCGTTCGGTGAGGGTTCGTGTATTGTGCGCGACTCTCCAAAGCGAGCCTTGCATGAGCACGATCCCGAACACCGGCACTGTGACCTTCACCATCAAGAGCGTTCCGCTCACCGACGGCGGCTTCCGCACCGTCGAGCGCCTCATGCGCCTCGAGCGCGGCGCGCAGCGCATCCTCAAGAAGCTCCAGCACAAGCGGAAGGTTGAGCTGAACGAGTGGCGCCCCCGCGCAGGCCGCGAGTGGCTCGTCCGCGCGCGCTGCACGCGTCTCGTGCGCGTCGTCGCCGGCCAGTCGTTCACCCTCCAGGTGACGCCGCAGCTCGCGAAGGACATCGCCAGCGTCGCCGACCACCTCGACTTCAAGACCGTCAAGTGATGCGCGCCGCCGCGTGACGCGGCGTGGGGCGCATCATGGGGTGCATCATGGTGCGCATCATGGGGCGTCGCGTCGGTGGCGGCCGCGAAGGTCGCGCGAGCCAGCGCATTCCAAACAGAATTCGGCCGATCCGCGCCGTCCTCCTCGCGAGGACGGCGCGATCGTTTTTGCGCCGCGTTGCCTCACTTCTTGAGCGCGGCCTGCAGCGACTTCGTGATCGCCTGCGCGCTCACGAGCAGCCTGCGGCCGTCGGCCTCGAGCAGCACCGCGGCGCGCACACCGGGCACGGCGCGCATCACGCAGGACTGCGGGCGCCCGGCGCCTGTCGCGGCATCGGGTGCATCGCCCCGTCCGCGCGTCTGCGACACCCGCACCGCGAACGACCGGCTCGCCTTGCCGGCGACGGGTTCGATGCGCACCGAGAGCTCTTCGTCGGTGCCGCCGATGCGGAGTTCTGCCGGCTCGCCGGCGAGCGTCTTCAGCTGCGGGGCGGCCGTCACGCGGGCGGTGCCTGCGCGCACGAGCGCCTCGACGCCCTCGGTGCCCGCGACCGCCGCGTCCAGCATCGCCGCATCGACCGAGGCATCGATCTCGGCGATCGAGATCACCCAGGTGAGCGTGTCGGTCGGCAGGGCCTCCTCGAGCTGCGCCAGTCGGCGGCGGATCCTGAGGTGGGTGCCCGGCGGGGCGTCGATGGTGGCGACCGAACCCGTCCAGGAGATCGAGGCCATGTCGCCGCCGGCCTGTTCCCAGCGCGACGGGTCGGTCAGCATCACGAAGTCCTCGAGCTCGCGCCGCGAGAGTTCGATCGAGGCGCCGTCCTTGCCATCGTCCTGGCGACCTCCGAGCTTCGAGACCATCGCGTCGAGCGGATACTGCGCCTGGCAGCGCAGCCGCGCCAGCCCACGCTCGTCGGTGATGACGAGGATCCCCGCGGCGACATCGATGTCGTAGCGCTCGAAGTCGGGGGCCATCGCGCGCAGCACCGCTTCGAGCGCGTCGCGCGCGGTGGCCGGCTCGCAGCTCACGCGGTGCAGCTCCCAGCCGCCCGACTCGCCGACCGCGTTCGGGTCGACCTCGATCGACGACTTGGTCGCGGCGCGGACGGCGGCGAGCACCTCGCCTGCGGGCGCGTCCTTGAACACCGTGCCCTTCGGCATCGGCGCATCGAGGCGCTGCAGCAGGCCGAGGTCGTGGTTGAGCGCCGCGTTCGCGGTCTGCGCGATGAAGGCGGCCTGCTTCTGCTCGGCGGGCGTCTTGGGTGCGACCGCAGGCGGCACCTGCGCCGCGGAAACCGGGGCGACGAGGGCGATGACCGCCGCAGCCGCGCGGGCGGCGAACCGCGCGCCGGGTCGGAGCGGGGCGTGCGTGCGGTCCGTGGGAAGCGGGCGGTGGGGCGTGTGCATGGTGGTCGGCGCGGTCATTCAGCCGCGCGCCTGGAGGGTTTCATGGATCGGTGCCACGAGATGCGGAATCACGCGCTGCTCGGCCAGCATCTCCGCGTGACCGACGACCGCGCCGAACGCGCCCTTCAGGTCGTCGAGCGATGCGAGCGGTCCGAACTTGCGCACGGTGAGGAAGACCGAGATCGGGTCGCCGCCGCGTTCGCCCGCGACCGGCACGCGCGGGCGCGTCCGCACCTCGAAGACGGCCTGCATGTCGCCCCGTTCGCCGAGCGAGATCGCGATGCCGGGCTGCGCCTCGGTCACGCGCTCGAAGCCGGGGTCGACCAGCGCCGCCAGCGGCGAGTTCGCGAGCAGGGCGTCGAACACCACCGCGTCCTTGTCGTGCTCGGTGTCGAAGTCGAAGCCGAACACGACCTCGAGCATGTCGATGTCGAGCGGCGAGATCGAGAGGAAGTACGGCGCGACCTCGAGGATCGCCTTGTGGAAGTGGTACGCGTCGGTGAGCGACGCCGGGTTCACGTGACCGGACCGGATCGAGGTCTGCCGCAGCGCGACCCACTGCCAGTCGGGATCGGCACCGCTCGACTCGAGCGCGACCTCGCCCTCGTAGCGCTGGAACTGCGTGAGTCGCGGAAAGGTCTTCCGCACGCGGTCGAACAGGTCGAGCACGGTCTCGCGACGCTCGGGAAGATCGAGCTTGAGCCCGAGCTTCTGGTTGATGTAGAAGTCGCTGCAGAGCGCGGAGAAGGTCGACATGCCGGTGGGCATTGTGCCGCATGATCCCGCGCGGCGCAGCAGGGAAGCGCGGAAGTGGCGAAAGTCGGGGCGCCCGCCACGCGATCGGCATCACGCCGCGCGCGGGCGGCATCAGGCCGCGCGCGCAGCAGCACGAGTCCGCGCGACAGCAGCAACCCGCCGCGCGACAGCAGCAACCCGCCGCGCGTCAGCCCAGGATCCACCGCTCCAGCATCGCGGTGTCGGACAGGTCCGCGACCGCGAGGTCGGCGCCCGCCGACCGGAGCCGCTCGACCGGATACGGCCCGGTGGCCACGCCGATCGCGCGGCAGCCGTGCGCCTTGGCGCAGTCGATGTCGAGCGGCGTGTCGCCGATGATCGTGACGCGGCCCGGATCGAAGCCGCGGCCGTGATGCGCGCGCGCCCGCCCGATGGCGACCGGGGTGAGGTGCCGGCGGCTCGGCCCGTCGGTGCCGAACGCGCCGAACGGAAAGGGCTGCGGATCGATCCCCGCCGCGCGGATCTTGATCATCGCGGTCTCGGCGTAGTTCCCCGTGAGGAGCCCGGTCGCGGCCCCGAGCCCGGCGAGCCGATGGGCGAGCTCCGCGGCACCGGGCATCCGGCGCACGCGGTCGGGCGTGAGCGTGCGCGACAGCTCGTCGCGGTACGCGCGCTGGAAACGCGCGTGCGCCTCGTCGTGCGCGGGCAGCCCGTGGCGCTCCATCAGGCGCGCGAAGAGCAGCCCGTCGAGCGCGCCGGCGATCTCCATGCCCTCGAAGCTGAAGCCGAGATCGCCGTGGAGCTCGGTGAACGCGCGCAGCATCGCCTTCACGCCGACGCCCTCGGTGCGCAGCAGCGTGCCGTCGATGTCGAAGAGCACGAGGTTGTCGCCTGCGGCGGTAACGAGGTTCTCGCCTGCGGCTGTAACGAGGTCGTCGCCCGCGGCGGGCTCCATGCTGCGGTCGGGCGAGGTCATCGCTCAACCGGCCTTGCGCACCGCGGCCACGATGCGGCTCGCGGCGTCGGTGAGGTCGGTCGCGGCCTGCATGGCGGGGATCTCCGCCTGCGCGTCGGCCAGGATCTGGCGCGCCGCCGCCACGTTGGTGCCCTCGAGGCGCACCACCAGCGGAACCTTGAAGCCGACGTTCTTCGCGCTGGTCACGATGGCGCGCGCGATCTTGTCGCACTGCATGATGCCGCCGAAGATGTTGACCATGATGCCCTTGACGTTCGGGTCGCTCAGGATGATGCGGAACGCCTCGGTCACCGCCTCCTCGCTGGCGCTGCCGCCGACATCGAGGAAGTTCGCCGGCTCGCCGCCGTGGAGCTTGACGATGTCCATGGTGGCCATCGCGAGTCCCGCGCCGTTCACGAGGCAGCCGATGTTGCCGTCGAGCGCCACGTAGGACAGGCCGAACTCGTGGGCGCGCAGCTCGGCGGGATTCTCCTCGGTCGGGTCGAACAGCGCCTGCAGCTCCGGGTGGCGGAACAGCGCGTTGTCGTCGAACTGGAACTTCGCGTCGAGCGCGAGCACGCGGCCGTCGGGGTTCTTCTCGTCGGCGGGGGTCACCACCAGCGGGTTGATCTCGACCAGGCTCGCGTCGGTCTCGCGGAACACCTTGCCGACCTTCATCATGATGTCGGCGGCCTGTCCGACCTGCTTGCCCTTGAAGCCGAGCTGGAACGCGAGCTCGCGCGCCTGGAACGCCTGGAGGCCCATGATCGGGTGCAGCGGCACCTTGATGATCGCGGCCGGGTTCTTCTCGGCGACGACCTCGATCTCGACGCCGCCCTCGGCGCTCGCGATCAGGGTCGCGGTGCGGCGGCTGCGGTCGATGGTGATGGCGAGGTAGTACTCCTTCGCGATCGCCTCGGCGGCGGCGATGAGGAGCTTCTTGACCACCAGTCCCTCGGGACCGGTCTGGTACGAGACCATCTTGTTGGTCAGCATGAAGGTCGCGGCGGCCTCGGCGTCCTTCAGGTTCGTGACCAGCTTGACGAAGCCGGCCTTGCCGCGGCCGCCCGCGTGCACCTGGGCCTTGATCACGATCTCCTTGATGCCGGCGTCGAAGAGCTTCTTGGCCTCGGCGACGGCGGTGGGGATGTCCTCGGCGACGGCGAATGCGGGGACGGCGACGCCCGCCTTGGCGAGCAGCTGACGGGCCTGGTACTCGTGGATCTTCATGGGAGCGCGGAAAGATAGCAAAACCCGCGTTTTGCGATGCTTCGATCTGCGTGTATAGTGTGCCTCCCCGCTGGACAGGTGCCCGAGAGGCCGAAGGGGACGGTTTGCTAAACCGTTGTACGGGGGATTCCCTG
>CAMBUI010000134.1 GCA_945870915.1 Candidatus Kuenenia stuttgartensis
CGTTCATCCACCGCACGCCGGTGCTCACGAGCGCGACCCTCGACGGGCTGTCGGGCCGCCGCCTCTGGTTCAAGTGCGAGCTCCTCCAGAAGACGGGCTCGTTCAAGTTCCGCGGCGCGACCAATGCGGTGCGCATGCTGTCCGACGACGAGGCCGCGCGCGGCGTGGTCACGCACTCGTCTGGCAACCACGCGCAGGCGCTCGCGCTCGCGGCGCGCATGCGCGGGATTCCCGCGCATGTCGTGATGCCCTCGAACTCGGCCGAGGTCAAGAAGGCAGCCGTGCGCGGCTACGGAGGGCGCGTCATCGAGTGCGAGCCGACGCTCGAGGCGCGCGAGTCGACCGCGGCGCGCGTGATCGCCGAGACCGGCGCCGCCATGATCCCGCCCTACAACCACCCGAATGTGATCGCGGGCCAGGGCACCATCGCGCTCGAACTGCTCGACGAGTGCCCGCAGCTCGACGCCATCATCGTGCCGCTCGGCGGCGGCGGGCTCATCTCGGGCATCGCGCTCGCCGCCAAGGCGCTCAAGCCGTCGATCCGCATCATCGGCGCCGAGCCCGAGCTCGCGGGCGATGCGGCCGCCTCGAAGCGCGAGGGCTCGATCCAGCCCGCGATGAAGCCGCTGACCATCGCCGACGGACTGCGAACCTCGCTCGGACCGCTCACCTTCCCCGTGGTGCGCGACCTCGTCGACGAGGTCGTGCTCGTGAGCGAGGAGGAGATCCTGGCGAGCATGCGGCTCATGTGGGAGCGGATGAAGCTCACGATCGAGCCGAGCGCCGCGGTGGGCGTCGCCGTGGCGTGCAGCGCGTGGATGCGCGCAAGGCAGAACGCCGGCATCGAGGATGCCGGCGTCGTGCTCTGCGGTGGAAATGTCGATCTCGCGGCGCTCAGGTGGGCGTGACGGGCGCGTCGCTCACGCGTCGCCCTTCGCGTCGTCCTTCGCGTCGCGCCGCTCGGCGCGCTCGCGCTCGAGCTCGCGCATGAGCTGGTCGAGGCGCTCCTCGAGCCGGCGCATGCGGTCGTCGGCTCCGCGGGGAAGCTCGACACCCTCGCGCATGCGGGGATTCCGGTTCCGCGGCGCGCCGGGCGCGGCCTGCACGTCGACATCGACATCGCCGTCGAAGCCCTGCTCGCGCATGCGCTGCTCCATCTGACGGCTCCACTCCTCCATGCGCCGGTCGAAGCCCTCCATCGCGCGCTGGAACCCCTCCATCTGGTCGGGCTCGAAGCCGTTCGGCATGGCGGGCATCGCGGGCATGCGGAGCTCGCGGCGCCGGCCGTCGGGACCGACGAAGAACATGACGCCGCCCTCGCCACCGTCGCCGCCGAAGGAACCCATCGGCGGGACGGCGAAGCCCTGCACATCAGAACCCTCGATGGTGGCGAGCTTGTCGCCGTCGAACGCGACCGCGGTCACCTCGACCTTGCGCGTCTCGGCGCCGCGAAGGACCTCGAGCGCGATCTTCGCGCCCGGCTCGGCGTCGCGCAGCACGCGGCGCAGGTTCTCCGCCGATGCGTTCCGGTCGCCGTTGACCGACACGATGATGTCGTACTGCTCGAGCCCCGCCGCCTGCGCAGGAAGGCCATCGACGATGCCCGTGACCATGGTCGACCTCGCGGCGTCGATCTTGAGGTGGTGAACCAGCGCGCCATCGGGCGAACCGAGTCCGGCGCCGATCATCGACTTCGGCGCTTCTCCCATGGCGATCTCCACGTCGCGCACCATGAGCGGCATGCCCTCGCGGATCTCGGCTCCGCGCGCCTCGGGAGCGATCGCGATGCGGGCGCGCGAACGCGCCTCGCTGCGGCGACCGTCCTGCTCACCGCTCGCGCCGCCCGAGGTTCCGGCCTCGGCGCGTCCGTTGCCGCGGACATCGCCCGCCGCGCGGCTCTCCGAACGCGTGCGCCCGCCGGAGCTCGACGACGACGAGCCGCTCGACGAGCTCGCCGAGCTCCCTCGCCGCGGTCCCGACTCCTCGTTCCCCAGAGCCTCCCGCGACTCCTGCCGCGACCCGGGCTGCACCACCGCGACATGCTTGATCAGCGAGCCATCCTCGGCAAGCAGGTCGTAGCCGTCGGCGACCTTCTTGACGCGTGCGGCGGGGATCGACCTGCCGTCCACCTTGGCCGTCACCACGCGGCCGTTCTCGATGCGGAGCTCGATCGAGCGCCCCTCGTCGTCGGTGCTCTGGTAGCCGAAGGTGTGCGTCGTTGGACCGGATGCGGTTGCGGCCGGGGCGCGCCCGCCCTCCTGCTGCGCCATCGCGCACGAGGAGAGCGAGAGTCCGAGCAGGACCGTGGGAAGGACGAGTGGAAGCGTGTGGTAGCGCATGTGGGTGCTGGATGGATGGATCACTGCACGAGATCCGTCCGGGGACGGACGAGGATCTGACGGAGTTGGCCGGTTTCTCCCATCGGCGCGACGCGGTAGATCTCGGGAGAGACGCGCCGCTCGATGATCTGGCGCACGATCACGACCTCGAAGCCGCGCCCGCCGCCGAGTTCGCGCGAGCGCAGCAGCGTGGGCGGTGCGACATCGTCCGTGACCACGCCTTCCTCGCGGGCCTTGCTGAGATACGCGTCGAAGGCCTCGTCGCTGGACGCGAACGATGGGGCGACGCCGGCGACGCTCGCGCGGCGGTCCGCGGGGTTGGACGGCGCGAGGGCCTGCAGCGACCACACGACGGCGAGCACCGCCGCAACCGCCCAGCCGAGGCCCGACCAGCGCCGCGCGCCGCGCTCGGCGCGCGGAGTCTCGACGCGGTCGGCGGTGGCGTGCAGTTCGCGCGCGACGCGGGCAAGCCGCAGTTCGTCGGCCTGCCAGAGCGCGAGTTCGTCGAGCACCGACGCGTCGCGCGCGCCGCGGCGGCGCACCTCGTCGAGCGCGGTCCGGTCGCCTGCGACCGCGCGCGAGAGCAGGACCTCGAGCTCGGTGAGGCCGGCGTCAGCGGCGGGCTCGTGATTCGGATCGTGATTCGGATCGTGATTCGGCTCGTGACTCGGATCGTGACTCGGATCGGGGTTCGGATCCCGCTGTGATTCGCT
This sequence comes from Candidatus Kuenenia stuttgartensis, assembly GCA_945870915.1. Lineage (GTDB taxonomy): Bacteria > Planctomycetota > Phycisphaerae > Phycisphaerales > SM1A02 > QWPT01. The sequence continues at coordinate 3,053 of CAMBUI010000134.1, forward strand.
CATGGCATCGTTCCTTCCTGTTCGCGCGCGAGTTGCCGCAGCATGCGCCGGGCGCGCGCGAGGCGTGTCTCGACCGTGGTCTCGGGCACGTCGAGGAGTTCGGCGATCTGACGCTGCGTGAGCCCCTGCGCGCTCTGGAGGAGCAGCGGCTCGGCGTACAGCGGCGGAAGCGCGGCGAGGAGGTCGAGCGTGTCGCGCGCGTCGCCGACGGTCCGCGGGTTGGCGCGCGCGGCCGCGACTTCCTGCGCGAAGTTGCGCACCGCGCGGCGCTCGATCGACTTGCCGCGGGCGGCCATGCGCGCCGCGTTCACCGCGACCACGCGCAGCCAGCCGCGCAGGCTGCCGGCATCGCGGATGTGGTGGCACTTGGACACCAGCGTCGCGGCGACCTCCTGCAGCAGATCCTCGACATCGGTCCCGCGCGGCGCGTGGGCCGCGAGCACCGCGGCGATCCAGCGGCGGTTGCTGCGCCAGACCTCGGCGATCGCACCGCGCTCGCCGGCGGCGGCGCGTTCGAACAACCGCGCCTCGGCGAGCGAGAGCACCGCCTCGCCCGCCGTCGGGGTCTCGACGGCAAACTCGACCGGGCTGGATTGCTGGTGCACTGGCTGCTGCATCGCGTGGGTCTGCGGATGATGCACGAACCGACGGGCTCCGTCAGGGTTTCATGGCGTTACGACGGGGCGTTACGACGGGGCAATACGACGGTGCGACGCGCCGGGGCGACGCGCCGGGGCGACGCGACGCGGCGACCTCACGGCGCGCGAAGCCACCGCTCCCGCGTCGAGCTCTACCAGTCGGAGAGCAGGATCGCGATATCGGGCGCACCGACCACGCCGTTGCCGTCGAGGTCGGCGTCGGTGGCGAAGGGATCGGCCGACCAGTCCGGTGGGACGGCGCCCCAGGCGCTCAGGAGCGCGGCGAGATCCTGCGGTCCGACCGCACCGTCGCCGTTGAGGTCGCCGAGCGCGAGGCAGTCGAGCCGCGCGCGCCAGCGGACATCGAAGATCTGCACCGGCGGCGGGTCGTCGGGGCCGGGCGGGTTGTCGGGGTCGATCTCGTCGCAGTCGAGGCCGTTGCCCATCGGACGGTCGAGGCTGCCGCTGCCGAGGATGAGCGACGACACGCCCGCGTCGGCGATGAAGTTGAGCGTGACCACACCCGAGCACAGGCCGGGCGCGACCAGCCACTTGACGTCGTTCGGTCCCTCGCAGCCGCCGCGGAAGTACTGCAGTTCGACCGGGAATCCCGCCTCGAGCACCAGCCGGTGGCGCCGCCTGGCGGGCGCGTCGAGCGCGAACCAATCGGTGTCGCGCGGGCCGCCGGTCGTGATCCGCCCCTTGAACGCCTCGCCGCAGCCCGGCGCGATGCGTCCGCTCGCGAGGCCGACCGCGCATCCGTCGTTGAGGCGCTCGTAGCACGGCTCGGCCTCGTCGGTCGCACTGCCGGGGTCGATCGCGCACGGCGCGACGCCGCACAGCCGCTCGGCCAGGCGCGCGCAGATCTCGTCCCACGCGGCGTAGGTGCACCAGCCGTCGATCGAGGTCACGAGGTCGCAGCACGCGTAGTCGCTGCAGCCGGGCGTCGCATGGGTCGTGTCGCAGGCGCCCTCGGCGGGGCAGTTGATGCCGACGCAGAGTTCGATCGCCGCGTCGGCGCAGGCCTGGTCCCACGCGAGCTCGCAGCAGAGCGGGTTCGCGTCGCACACCAGCCGGCAGCAGTCGGGCATCACGCAACCCGGCGTCGCGTGCGGCTTGCGGCAATCGCCCTCGCTCGGGCACTGCGCGGCGGCGGCCGACGACAGCGCACCGATGCCCATCATCCCGGCGAGCAGCAGCGCGGCGAGGCGTGCGTCGGTGTGTGGAGCTCGGCGCATCAACGCGCACCACCCTTCGTCGCGGCCGGCGCGGGCGCGGATGCAGGCGTCGCCAGCGGTGTCGCCAGAGGTGTCGCAAGCTGTGTCGCAACGGGCGCACTCCCAGCCGCGCGCATCGGACGCGAGATCTCGCCAAGCCAGACCGCCACATCGGCCGCGTCGAACACGCCGTCGCGGTTGCGGTCGACCTGCGGCACGGGAGCGCGGGCCGGACCGATGGCGGGCGCGTCCGGTGCCGGCGCAACCGAACCCGTTCCGCCCGGCGCCGCGGTCCACGCCGCGACGCCTCCGCACCCCTGCTGCTGCGGCGTCGCGTTTCGTCGCACGAACACGGTGCGCGCCGGGCCGTCGATGCCCACGATGTCGAGGTCGCAGTCGCCGTCGACATCGGCCGCGTCGAGATGGCGGATCAACTGGCCGAACTGCGGCGCGAAGTCCACCTCGAAGGTGAACGCCCCCGCGCCGGTGCGCCGCGCCACCGCGATGGTGCCGGGCAGCGCCGCACCGGAGATCGCGTCGCCGTCGCCGTCGCCGTCGAGGTCCGCCATGTGCGCGCAGAACGCGTAGCCCGTCGGCGAGCCCTCGCCCACCACGGTCTGCGCGAACCGCCCGCCGCCGTCGTTCAGGAACGCGATCACCTTCTGCGTCTGCGTGAGCAGCAGCGCGGGGCAGAACGCGTCGAGGTCGCCGTCGCCATCGACATCGACGAGCTCGAGCCCCGAGACGCCGGGGCGCTCGGTGCCGATCTCGGGCGCGCGGTACTCGAGCGGCCGCGCGAAGCGCCCGCCGTCGTTGCGCAGCACCGCGAGGCGGGTGCCGCCGACCTCGTTCACCACGAGGTCGAGGTCGCCGTCGCCGTCCATGTCGCCCGCCGCGGCCACGCGCGGGTAGGCGACTCCGCCGAAGAAGCTCGCCAGCCGGATGCGCGCGGTGCGCTCGAACGCGAATCCGCCGCCCTGCGCCCCGCGGTTTGAGAACACGTCGAGCGACTGCCCGATGTAGTTGCTCACCGCGATGTCGATGTCGCCGTCCCGGTCGAAGTCGCCGAGCGCGACCGACTGCGGGTCGCGGCCGACGCCGCCGAGCTCGATGTCGGCGAGCACGGTCGCCTCGTCGAACAGGCCGATGCCGATCCCGCGGTAGCACACGAGCCGCGGGACATCGCCGCGCCACGCCGCGACCATGTCGTCGTCGCCGTCGCCGTCGACATCGGCGACCTCGAGCCAGTCGATGAATCCGGGCGCACCGAGGGTCTGCAGCGGCACGAACCGCCCGTCGCCGGTGCCGCGGCGCGTCATCACGCGGTCGTCGGGATCGCGCCCGGCGATCGCGAGGTCGACGAACCCGTCGCCGTCGAGGTCGCGCACGCGGAACATCGTCGGGAAGAACGGCTCCGGCAGCTGGTCGAAGAGATTGCCCTGGAAGACGAGCGGCGTCTCCTGGCCGCTGGCGGTGGACGCCGCGAAACCCAGGCCAACGCCCGCGCACAGACCGAGGCCCGAGGCGACGCCGCGCGCGAGGATGACCGGAACCGACCGCCGCATGTTCAGAGCCTATGCCGCGGCCGCCGCGGGGTCACGACCAGTTGCTGAGAAGGACCGCGATGTCGCGCGAGTCGACGATGCCGTCGCCGTTGCAGTCGCCGCTCCCGGTGCCGAGCCAGTTCGACAGCAGGATCGCGAGGTCGAGGCTGTTGACCAGGAAGTCTCCGTTGAGGTCGCCGGGGATCGGCACGCGCGTTCCCGCGATCGCCAGCGTCGCGTTGAGGCCCTGCGCCACCGTGACCTGGGTGACCGTGCCCGACATGAGCAGGTTCGCGATGCCGCCGGTCGGGATGACCGTGGGCAGCGCCAGCGCGAGGTCGGTGAACGCGCCGTTGGCGACCGGCTGCGTGGAGGAACTCGTGTTCGACACCGTGACCGCGATCGACACCGTGTTGTTCGGCTGCACCGTGAGCGTGCCCGAGAGCGGCAGCACGCCCGGCGTCGGGGTGCCGTCGATCACATTCTGCCCGAGCAGCGTGGCGACGACGACGTAGTCGACCGGCACCGCGGCGTTGAAGGTGTAGGTGCCGTTCTTCTGCGGAACCAGGAGTCCGGGCACGACCGGGCCGGTCTGCACCGCGCGCAGCGTGCTGATCGTGCCGTTGCCGACCGGGACCGGGATGTTCACGCCGCCGGGGTAGATCGCGTTCGGCGCCACCGTGTGGAAGGTCTGGTAGTTGATGTTGACGGTCGCAGCCAGCGTGCCGGGCACGCCGCCGAGGAGGTCGAGGTCCACCGCGCCGATGCGCACCTGCAGCGCCTCGATGTCGGTCGAGAAGCGCAGCGTGCCCGTCGGATGCGAATTGATGTCGCCCGCGAGCGCGAACGACGCCGTGTAGGGGATCGCGTTGTTGCCGCTGCCGCCGAAGAAGCCGGGGATCGTCCGCGTGCCGGTCGGGTTCGTGGTGGCCTCGTAGTTGCCGATGAAGGTCCCGGTGAACGGCGCGTTCACGTCGTTCGACTGCACCACGGTGCTCGCGGCGGCGTTGAGTGCGCAGTCGTAGACGATCTCGTCGGCGAGCGCGACGGAGGTCGCGAGGGCGATCGGCGCAACGCACAGGAGACCCAGGCACGGGAATCGCGAGGTCTTCTGGCGCGAGGTCTTCTGGCGCGTGGGCTTCTGGCGCGTGGGCATCTGGGTTCCTTCGGGGAGGTGCGCGGGTTCGCGCGGATCGTTTCGTTGCCCCCGCGCGGCTCCCGAAGGCGCCGCGCGGCGGTGGTGAAAGATAACCCACGGGGCAGGAACTCCAAACCGAAAGCCGAGCGGACGCGGATCCCGTCGACTCGGACCCGGAACGGCGACCGTCCCGGGGCCCGTCGCCTCAGCCTCCGCCGGCCCCCGACATCGCCTTCAGCCGCTCCAGCCGCTGCCGGTGGATCGCCCGGTCGGGCTCAAGCGCCGTGAGGGCCTCGATATGCAGCGCGGCGCGGTCGAGCCGACCCCCCTCGACCGCGATCGCGGCCGCGAGTTCACGGACCGTCGCGTCGAAGGGATTCATGCGCACCGCGCGCTCGGCGGCCTCGAGCGCGGCGGGCAGGTCGCCCGCCGCACGCCGGTTCCGCGCGATCGCGAGGGCGTAGATGTTGTCCTTGTCGCTGCGGAGGTCGAGTTCGCGCAGGTGCGCGAGCGCGGCCGGGTCGCCGCCCGCGTCGAGCGCGGCGTTGGCGTCGATCGCGAGCTTGGCCCACACGCGGTGCGGGAACGGATCGACCGGCCGGAGCGCCGCGTAGCGCTCGAGCAGCGCGCGGGTCTCGGCCGTCCCCGCGGCACCGGCGCCGCGCGCCCGCCGCAGCAGGATCTCGACGAG
>CAMBUI010000135.1 GCA_945870915.1 Candidatus Kuenenia stuttgartensis
CGCGTGGGGTTCGGGTTGCCCGGACCGGCGAAGTACTCGGCGTAGACGCGGTTGTAGGTCGGGAAGTCGTTCTTCATGTCGGTGAGGAACACCGTCACGTCGACGAGGTTCTCCCACGGGACGCCGGCGTCCTCCATCACGGCCTTCACGTTGTCGAAGCAGGAGCGGCACTGGGCCTCGATGTCCTTGGCGACGAGCCGTCCGTCGGCGCCGAGCGTGACGCCGGGGATCTCCTTCGATCCCCGCTTGCGCGGGCCGACGCCGGAGAGGAACAGCAGGTTGCCCGCGCGCTTCGCGTGCGGGTAGGCGCCCACGGGTTCGGGCGCGCGGCTCGAGACGACATCCTTGCTCATGCGAGGGAGCGTAGCACGGCGCGCACCGGGCTTGCGTCGAAGCCGGCGAGCGGCAGCGGCAGCGCGATCAGCTCGTAGGCGCCGGGCGCGACATGGTCGAGGCGCAGCCCCTCGAGGATCGACACGTCGCGGGCGAGGAACCGCGCGTGCGCGGGGAGGTCCTTCGACTCCTGCACATCGACGCTGGGGGTGTCGATGCCCACGAGCGTGACGCCGCGGTCGGCGAGGAGGTCGACGAGCGCGGGGTCGAGGCCGGCGAAGTCGCTGTTCCAGCGGGTGAAGTCGGGGAAGGTGCCGGTGCGCAGGAGGACGCGCGGGTGGCGGATGTCGTCGAGGCCGGTGCGCAGGTCGGCGAGGCGCACGCGCGTGCCGCCGGGAGTGCGGGCGACCGGCGCGTCGATCACATGGCAGGGGCCGAGGTAGCGCGCGAGCGGCATCGCGTCGATCGACGCGGCGCCGGCGCCGTAGTGGTTCGCGCCGTCGGCGTGGGCGCCGAGGTGGACGGTCGCGCGGAGGGTCGAGAGCGTGATGGTCGCGCCGCCCTCGATGGTGCAGAGGACCTCGCGCGAGACGGGCGTGTCGCCCGGCCAGACGGCGATGTCGGGCGTGATCGCGGGCGTGATGTCGATGAGGGCGCGCGGGGTCGTCGTCGTGTTCATGGTCGCGGCTCGGGCGTGCGGCGGAGTTCGTCGCCGACGACATCGCGGCGGGTGCGGGCGAGGGCGACGGGAAGCAGGGCGAGGAACGCGACCGACACCGCGATGAGCGCCGTCCACAGGATCCCGTAGTGGATCTGCGGGCCCGCGCCGGAGGGGCCGACGAGCCACGAGAACTGGTCGAAGAGCGCGCGGGTCGCGTCGTCGGGGGGCGTGCCGCGACCGAGGCTCCAGGTGTGGACGCCCTTCGCCTCGCCGCCGCGCGCGAGCCAGCCGATGGCGAGGCCGCCCTGCGCGAGGGCGCCGATCGCGCCGCCGCCGTTGGCCATCAGCCCGATGGCGAAGCCGCCGATCGCGCTGCCGAGCCAGGCGACCGCGCCGCCGCCGAAGGCCGCGAAGGTGCCGATCGAGAGTCCGCCGAAGGTGACGCCGCCCAGCGACACGCCGCCGAACGCGACGAGTCCGCGGGCCACGCCGCCGAAGGCGAAGACGCCGGTCGCGACATCGCCGAGCGCGAAGTAGCCCTTGGCGTGGCCCATCTTGCCCGCCGAGTCGGGGCCGAGCGCGATCGACACCAGCGGCAGCCCGAGCACGCGGCGCGCGGAGGTGTAGCGGCGCGTCGGCTTGCCGTACATGCCGCCGAGCTGGCGTTCGCGCACGAGGACCTCGACGAGTGGCTTCCCGCACTCGGGGCAGCTCGCGCTCTGCACCGCGCCCGTGAGGTCGTGGCCGCAGGCGGCGCAGAACGGCTTCGGGAGCACCGTGCCGATCGGCGGGCGGCCGTTCACGGCACCGCCCCGGTCGCGACCAGGATGGCGGCCGCCACCGCGGCGACGGCGAGCGAGACGGCCACGCCGACGACGGTCCGCACCGCGCGGTCGTTGGCCGCGCCGCGCGCCTTCGCCTCCGAGTACGGCACGGTCGAGAAGCTCACGAGGTCGTAGAGCGGCACGAAGGTCGCGGGCATCACGCGGTGCAGCGCGTGCTCGATCTTCTTCCTCCACTTGAAGCTCGTGCGGCCGGTGAGGTCGCGCATCTCGATGAAGTTGCGCAGGGCCATGTCGGCGATGGCGTTGGCGTTGGCGATGCGCGCGGCTTCGTAGGCGCGGAGCGCGTCGTCGATCGAGCGGTTCGAGGCGATCGCGTCGGCGAGGGCGTCGGCGAGCGCCTCGCAGTCCTCGAAGCTCGCGTTCGCGCCCTGGCCGTAGAAGGGCACGATCGCGTGGGCCGCGTCGCCGATCAGGGTGACGCGGCCGCGCGTCCACGGGCTGCAGCGGACGGTGACCATGACGCCGACGGGGTTCTTCGCGAAGTCGTCGGCGAGCGTGGGCATGAGCGGCACCGCGTCGGGGTAGACCGCGCTGAAGTGCGCGAGCGCGTCGGCGCCGGTCTTCACGGACGCGAAGCTCGAGCCCGCGCCGTCGTGGCGCCAGAAGAGCGTGCAGGTGAACGAGCCGTCCGGGTTCGGGAGCGCGATCATCATGCTCTCGCCGCGGGGCCAGATGTGGAGCGCGTTCGGCTCCATCGCGAACGGCGCGTGCGGGCCCGACGCGACCGGCGGGATGTGGAGCTCCTTGTATCCGTGGCCGAGGAACTCCTGCGCGTAGTCGAAGCGCTCGGTCCTCTGGAGCGCGCCGCGCACGGCGGAGTACGCGCCGTCGGCGCCGACGACGAGGTCGGCGCGCACGGTGCGGGTGGCGCCGGTGGCGTCGTTGACGAAGGCGACCTCGGCCGAGGCCGCGTCGCGCGCGAAGTCGACGCCCGCGCAGCGCTCGTCGAACGACACGGTCACGTTCGGCTCGGCGGCCGCGGCGTCGAGCAGCGCGAGGTTGAGCGCGCTGCGCGAGACGGAGTTGATCGCGCGGGTCGGGTCGGCGGAGTACGGCTGGTACCCGGCGGCGCCCTCGACCGGGTGGACCATGCGTCCGCCCATGCGGATGGCGTCCTTCATGACGGCATCCTCGAGCCCGGCGCGGCGGAGCGCCTTGATGCCGCGGGCGCTGATGGCGAGGTTGATCGACCGTCCGGCGGCGAAGCGGCGTGCGCGCGGGTCGGCGCGGCGCTCGACGATCTCGACCTTCCACCCCGCGCGGGCGAGGTACACGGCGAGCAGGCTCCCGGCGAGGCCCGCGCCCACGATGAGGACGCGGCGGGGCGTGGAGGGAGCGGCTGTCTGCGCGGGTCCGGGCATGTTGGGGCGCATCGTACTCACCTATATTGCGGGCATGCCTGCCACCATGACCCGGGTTTCGACCGATCCGTCGCGCGCCATCCCGGCGCTGTTCAAGGAGTTCGGCCCGAGGACCTACGCGATGGCGCTCCGCATCACCGGCTCGGCGACCGAGGCGGAGGACGTGGTGCAGGAGACCTTCATGCAGGCCTACCGACGGTGGGAGACCTTCGAGGGCCGCGCCGACCCGGGCACCTGGCTCTACGCGATCGCGGCGCGGTTCGCCAAGAAGCGGTTCCGCAAGCGCAAGGACGGCTCGACCAAGCGGTCGAAGATGCGGAGCTTCACCGACCTGTCGCCCATGAAGGACGACGGATCGATCGACCTCGCGATCGACCGCAAGCAGCCGGCCGACCCGCTCATGCGGGAGGAGGCGCGGGAGCTCGTGCAGGAGGCGATCCTCGAGCTGCCGCCGCAGTACCGCGTGCCGCTGGTGATGAAGGACATCCTCGAGATGCCGCTGGAGGAGTGCGCGGCGGCGCTCGGGCTCAAGCTCGAGACGGTCAAGACCCGGATCCACCGGGCGCGGCTGGCGCTGCGTCAGCGGCTCGCGCACGGGCTGCGGACGCGCAAGGCGCCGGCGCCCGAGTACGACAAGCAGCTGTGCTTCGACCTCCTGCAGGCGAAGCTGGCGGCGATGGACTCGGGGCGGGGCTTCCCGATCGGGCGCGAGGTGATGTGCGAGCGCTGCCGCCTGGTGTTCGCCGAGCTCGACCTCGGGCAGGACGCGTGCGCGCGGCTCGACGAACGGATGCCCGCGGAGGTCCGCCGCCGCATCGAGCGCGCGATCCGGGATGGCGGCGGGAACTGACCCGGCGGCGTGCGGGGGACTTCGCCGCGATCCTCGCGCGGCGTGGCCTTGCCTCGCGGGGCGTGGTCGCACCTCGCGGGGCGTGGTGGGTGTTAGTCTCCGCGCATGCAGCCGCTGACCGCCGCCGACCTTTCGCATGACCGTGACTTCGCGCGCGCGCTCGACGCGCAGGATGGCCTCGCGCCGCTGCGGGGTCGGTTCGCGCTGCCGCTGCGGCGGCCCGACGACATCTACTTCGTCGGCAACTCGCTCGGGCCGATGCCGCATGCGGCGCGCACGCTCGTGCTCGAGGAGCTCGAGGACTGGTCGCGCCTCGGCGTCGCGGGCCACATGGGGGCGCGCCGGCCGTGGTACAGCTACCACGAGCAGCTCCGCGCGCCGCTGGCGCGGCTGGTGGGCGCGCGCGAGCACGAGGTGGTCGCGATGAACTCGCTCACCGCGAACCTCCACCTGCTCATGACGACCTTCTACCGGCCCGAGGGCGCGCGCACGCGCCTGCTGCTCGAGAAGGGCGCGTTCCCGAGCGACACCTACGCCGTGATGTCGCATGTCGCCGCGCGCGGGCTCGACCCCGCGGCGCATGTGGTCGAGATCGCGCCGCGCGCCGGCGAGTGGACCATCCGCGAGGAGGACATCGAGGCCCGCATCGCCGAGCTCGGCGACACGCTCGCGCTGGCGATGCTGCCCGGCGTCCAGTACCGCACCGGGCAGGCGTTCGACATCGCGCGCCTGACCCGCGCGGCGCACGCGGTGGGCGCGCGCTGCGGATGGGACCTCGCGCACGCCGCGGGCAACCTCGCGCTCGACCTGCACGGGTCGGGCGCCGACTTCGCCGTCTGGTGCAGCTACAAGTACGTGAACTCGGGCCCGGGCGCGGTGGCGGGCGCGTTCATCCACGAGCGGCATGTGCGCGACACCGCGCTTCCGCGCCACGCGGGGTGGTGGGGCAACGATCCGAAGACGCGCTTCCGCATGGAGGAGCGGTTCGTTCCCACGCAGCACGCCGACGCGTGGAGCCTCTCGAACCCGCCGATCCTGGCGGTGGCGCCGCTGGTCGCGAGCCTGGCCGAGTTCGATGCCGCCGGCATCGCGGCGCTGCGGGCGAAGAGCATGCGCATGACGGCGCTGCTCGAGTTCCGCCTGCGGGAGATCGAGGGCGTCGAGATCATCACCCCGGCGGCGACTCACGCGCGCGGCGCGCAGCTGTCGCTCTACTTCCCGAACAACGCACGGACCCGCTACGAGTCGATGCTCGCGGCGGGTCTGGCGTGCGACTACAGGGAGCCCGGCATCGTCCGCCTCGCGCCCGCGCCGCTCTTCAACACCTTCGACGAGGTGTGGAGGGCGGCGGAGATCGTGCGCTCGGCGTGCGCGACCGGGTGACCGCGGCGCGGGTTCGTCTCGCGGCGCGGGTTCGTGTCTCGCGGCGCGGGTTCGTCTCGCGGCGCGGGTTCGTTCCGCGGCGCGGGCGCATCCCACGCCGCGGGTGGCTGCTTACTGCGGTGCCACACCCCAGCGGCTCAGGACCACCGCCATGTCGAACGCGTCGACCTGGCCGTCGCCGTTGGCGTCGCCGAGGCCGGTGACCGGGGCCGGGCCCCAGTACTGCAGGACCGTGGCGAGGTCGATGGCGTTGATCCCGCCGTCGAGGTTGAAGTCGCCGTAGGCGAACTCGCAGCGGTCGAGGCGTCCGTCGGTGTCGATGTCCTTGGCGCCGTTGGCGACATCGCAGGTGTCGATCAGGCCGTTGGCGTCGCAGTCGACCGCGGTGCCGTCGGCGAGCTCGCACTCGTCGATCAGGCCGTTGGCGTTGCAGTCGATCGCGGCGTTGGCCGTGATGTCGCACGAGTCGGGGATGCCGTTCGTGTTGCAGTCGGCGGCGGTGCCCGTGGCGATCTCGAACGCGTCGGGGATGTCGTTGCCGTTGCAGTCGGGCTTGCACTCGTCGGGGATGCCGTTGGCGTCGACGTCGGTCGAGGTGCCGGCGGCGATGTCGCACGAGTCGGGGATGCCGTTCGTGTTGCAGTCGGCCGCGGTGCCGCCCGAGAGGTCGCACGAGTCGGGGAATCCATTGCCGTTGCAGTCGAGCTCGGTGCCGCCCGAGATCTCGTCGGCGTCGCAGATGCCGTTCGCGTTGCAGTCCTGCGACAGGATGTTGTCGCCGACCTGGACGAACGGTCCGTTGATGTTGTCGGGCACGTTGCGGCAGAGGCGGCTGGTGAAGAGCGTCGTGTCGCCCGTCTCCAGCTGCTTGACCGCGCCGCCGAGTCCGCCGGCGACGTTCTGCTCGATGGTGCACTCGAGGAGGAAGACGCGCGCGCCGTTCTCGATGGCGCCGCCGTCCGCCGTCGCGGTGTTCTGGCGGAAGAGGCTGCTCGCGAAGTGGAGCGATCCGTTGGCGGGCGAGAGGCCCGTGCTCGAGACCGCGCCGCCGCTGGCCGCGTGGTTGCTGAGGAAGCTCACCAGCGCGAAGTCGCCCGAGCTGCCGATGGCGCGCACGGCGCCGCCCGCTCCGGTGGCGATGTTGTTGGTGAAGATGCAGTGCTCGACGACCGGGTCGGCGTCGGTGACCAGCATGCCGGCGCCCTCCGCGGCGGCGCCGTTGCGGATGGTGAATCCGCGCAGCGCGAAGCGGATCGACGCGCGGCCCGTGATCTCGACGCAGCGGCTGGTGCCGCCGCCGTCGATGACGGTGAAGCGCTCGCCGAGGATCGACTCGACCGCGACGCCGCGCTTGGTGGCGACGATCGGGCCGTAGGTGCCGGGTCCGACCTTGATCACCGTGCCGTTGGGCGCGTTGTCGAGGGCGGCCTGGATGGTCGCGTAGCCGGTGCCGCCGACCACGAACTCGCACTCGTCGGGCGAGCCCGAGCCGTCGAGGTCGGTGGACACGCCGCCGGAGAGGTCACACGCGTCGAGCTGGCCGTTGGCGTTGCAGTCGGTGGCGGTGCCGTCGGCGATCTCGCAGGCGTCGCCGATGCCGTTGGCGTTGCAGTCGCGCTGGTCGGCGTTGGCGATCGCATCGCAGTTGTCGATGCAGTCGGCGCGGCCGTCGCCGTCGGTGTCGGTGTCGGGGGTGCCGCAGCCGCAGGTGCCCTCGGCGACCTTCGCGGGGTCGTTCGGGCAGCCGTCGGTGCAGTCCGGGGTGCCGTCGGCGTCGGTGTCGCTGTCGGCGACGCCGCAGCCGCAGGCTCCGGGCTCGGTCTTGGCGGAGTCGGCCGGGCAGCCGTCGATGCTGTTCACCGAGTAGCCGGCGGGAGCCGACGACTCGCACGACTGGATGCTGTCGGCGGCATCACCCGCGCCGTCGTTGTCGAGGTCGCGGTAGTAGGTCACGGTCGACTGGAGCTGGCCGTTGGCGGGGCAGAGGTCGCCGGCGACGGCGACATAGCCCTGCGGCGCGGCGCAGGCGAGGGTCGACGACGACGGGTCGCCGAAGGTGTCGGCGTCGGCGTCGGCGTAGAAGGTCGCGCGGTCGGCGGCCTCGTCCTCGGCGGTCGAGCCGTCGCAGTCGTTGTCGACGGCGAGGTCGGCGCAGAGTTCGGCGGCGCCCGGGTAGACCGCGGCGGCCGCGTCGTCGCAGTCGCTGCTGGTGGCGACGCCACCGCAGGCGATCATCGCGCCGGCGCCGAAGCCGTCCTGGTCGGCGTCGCCGTACATCACGGCGGCGTCGTCGCAGTCGGAGCTGTCGGTGACGGAGCCGGCGATCGGGGCGCAGGCGCGGGTGGCCGCGCCGGCACCGAAGCCGTCCTGGTCGCCGTCGACGAAGTAGTCGACGCTGTCGATGGCCTCGAGGACCGACGTGTCGGCGTCGCAGTCGTTGTCGAGGGCGATGTTGTCGCAGTTCTCGATCGCGCCGGGGTAGACGGCGGCCGAGGCGTCGTCGCAGTCGGTGCTGGTGGCGACGCCACCGCAGGCGATCATGGCGCCGGCGCCGAAGCCGTCGAGGTCGGCGTCGCCGTACATCACGGTGGCGTCGTCGCAGTCGGAGCTGTCGGTGACGGAGCCGGCGATCGGGGCGCAGGCGCGGGTCGCCGCGCCGGCACCGAAGCCGTCCTGGTCGCCGTCGACGAAGTACGCCAGGCTGTCGATGGCCTCGTCGGCCGAGACATCCGCGTCGCAGTCGTTGTCGACGGCGATGTTGTCGCAGTTCTCGATCGCGCCGGGGTAGACGGCGGCCGAGGCGTCGTCGCAGTCGCTGCTGGTGGCGACGCCACCGCAGG
>CAMBUI010000136.1 GCA_945870915.1 Candidatus Kuenenia stuttgartensis
CGATGAACGCCTCGGCGATTGCACGGTTGGCGTCACCGGCGGCGGTGGCGAGCATCAGGTACGCGTCGGTGGCCGCGTCGACCAGCGCGGCGTCCGGCTCGCCGCGGCCCTCGAGCGCGAGCACCTCGAGCGGGCCGGGCATCGTCTCGCCGGGCTCGTGCAGCGGAGCGCAGGCGCGGCGGAACATCGCGCGCGCGCGCAGCAGCGCGGTGAAGCGCGCGGCGTCGGGCGGCAGCGCGCGCCCGAGCTCGACGACGAGCGCGAGCTCCCGGTCGCCGAGCTCGCGCGAGACCTGCTGGTGGCGCCCCCACTGCACGCGCGCGGTGCGGGCGTCGGGAAAGCGGCCCTGCACGCGCGCGAGCGAGATGCCGGCGGCGAACGGGTCCCAGCGGTCGGCGACGAGCGCGTCGAGCGCGAGGTCGTAGGCGGCGTAGTGCGCGTCGATCGCGCTCCACCACGACGGGTCGAATCCGGGGCACCACGCGGCCGTCTCGCGGAGCTCGGCGAACCGCAGCGGAGTCCCGATGCGGTCGAGGCGCGACGGCGTCGGCGCGCAGGCCGAGGCGGCGAACGCGGCCAGCGTCGCGAGCAGCGCGGCGCGGACGAACGCGGCCACCGCGCGGAGGGACGGCCCGGGATTGCAGGCGGAGCGCACCATGCGCGCAGCGTACCGCGCACCCGTCCGCGGCTCAGACGACGATGTTCACCATGCGCCCGGGCACGACGACGACCTTGCGGACCGGGCGTCCCGCGATGGCCGCGACGACATCGGCGTGGGCGAGGGCGAGCGCCTCGACCGCGGCCGCGTCGGCCTTCGCGGGAACCATCAGGCGCGCCTTGATCTTGCCCTGGATCTGCACGGGCATCTCGACCTCGTCGTCGACGAGCATCGCGGGATCGTGCTCGGGCCAGCTTCCCGCGTAGATGCCGCCGCACGGTCCGTCCGCGGTGCCTCGGGTGATCCCGAGCCTCGCGCCAAGCTCGTCGGCGAAGTGCGGCGCGAACGGCCAGAGGATGCGCGCGAAGCGCCCGAGCTGGTCGCGGGTCATGCCGCCCTGCGTCGGATCGGTCATCGACTGCGGGCGCGTGGCGGCGTTCACCAGCTCGATCATCGCCGCGATCGCGGTGTTGAACGAGAGCTTCTCGATGTCCTCGGCGACCTTGTGGATGGTGCGGTGCAGGAGCTTCTCGATCTTCGGATCGGGCTGCGCGGCCGCGAGCACCTCGCCGGTCCGTTCGTCGACCGCGAGGCGCCACGCGCGCTGCAGGAAGCGGAACACGCCCACGATGTCGCGCGTGTTCCACGGCTTCGACGCCTCGAGCGGACCCATGTACATCTCGTACAGGCGGAAGGTGTCGGCGCCGTAGTCGGCGATCACGTCGTCGGGGTTGATGACGTTCTTCAGCGACTTCGACATCTTCGCGACGATCTGCGCCACCTTCTGGCCCGTCGCCGTCTCGACGAACTCGCCCTCCGCCACCTCGGTCACCTGGTCGGTCGGGACCAGCGACCTGTCGGCGCGCTGGAACGCGTAGCTCGTGATCATGCCCTGGTGGAAGAGCCTTCCGAACGGCTCGGGCGTCGAGACATGCCCGAGGTCGAAGAGCATCTTGTGCCAGAAGCGCGCGTAGAGGCAGTGCAGCACGGCGTGCTCGCTGCCGCCGACGTAGAGGTCGACGCCGCCCGTGTGGCAGGTGGCCGGGTCGTAGTGCACTGGAACGCCGGACTTGCCGCTGCCCGCGCGGTGCGACAGCATCCAGTAGCGCTCGGCCTCGGGCGACACGAAGTGCGACGCGTCCTTCGGCGAGCAGTAGCGCAGGTAGTACCAGCAGCTTCCCGCCCATCCGGGCATCGTGTTGGTCTCGCGCACGACGGGCGTCGCGGGCGGAAGCACCGACGGATCGACGCCCGCCGCGCCCGCGGTGGTGTGCGTCCAGTCGCGCGCCTTCGCGAGCGGCGGCTGCGGCGTGTCGCTCTCGACCGGCGAGTAGTCGGCGAGCGGCGGCAGCACCAGCGGCAGGTGCGACGGCGCGACCGGATGGTGGTTTCCGTCGGCGTCGTAGACGATCGGGAACGGCTCGCCCCAGTAGCGCTGGCGCGAGAAGAGCCAGTCGCGCAGGCGGTAGTTCACGCGCAGCGCGCCGATCCCCTGCTTCTCGAGCCACGCGATGACGGCCTTCTTCGCGTCGGCGGTCGCGAGTCCGTCGATCGAGATGTGCGCGCCCGCGCTGTTCACCGCGCGGCCTTCGCCCGCGGTCGCGGCCTCGCCCGTGAACGGCATGCCCTCGATCTCCACGACCTGCACGATCGGCAGCGCGAACGCCTTGGCGAACTCGAAGTCGCGCTCGTCGTGCGCGGGCACCGCCATGATCGCGCCGGTGCCGTAGCCCATGAGTACGTAGTCGGCGGTCCAGATCGGGATGCGCGCGCCGGTCGCCGGATTGACGGCGTGCAGGCCCGTCGCGCAGCCGGTCTTCTCCTTCGACGCCTGGCGGTCGATGTCGCTGCGGTTCTTCGCCCACGCGACGTACTTCGCGAGCTCGGCGTTGCCGCGCGCGGCGGCCTTCGCGACCAGCGCGTGCTCGGGAGCCACGACCATGTAGGTCGCGCCGAACAGCGTGTCGGGCCGCGTGGTGAACACGGTCAGCGGCTCGGCGTCTCCGTCGACCGCGAAGCGGATCTCCGCGCCCTCGCTGCGGCCGATCCACTCGGTCTGCAGCGTGCGCGTCATCTCGGGCCAGTCGACGAGCGCGAGGTCCTCGAGCAGGCGGTCGGCGTAGGCGGTGATGCGGAACATCCACTGCTTGAGCGGCATGCGAAGCACGGGGAATCCGCCGCGCTCGCTGCGTCCGTCGATGACCTCCTCGTTCGCGAGCACGGTGCCGAGCTTCGGGCACCAGTTCACCGTCTGCGTGCCGAGATAGGCGAGGCGGAAGCCGTCGAGGTGCGCCTGGCGCTCGCGCTTCGTGCAGGCGGACCACTTCCGCGACGCGCCGCCGGCGACCGCGATCGCGGCGTCCTCGCGCGCGAGCCGCGCCTCGAGCTCGGCGATCGGACGCGCCTTGCGCGCGCTCGGATCGAACCACGACTCGTAGGCCTTGAGCCAGATCCACTGCGTCCAGCGGTAGTAGTCGGGATCGATGGTCGCGAACTCGCGCGACCAGTCGTACATGAAGCCGAAGCGCTGCAGCTGGCGGCGGAAGTTGTCGATCGCCTTCTTGGTCGTGACCTCCGGGTGCACGCCCGTCGCGATCGCGTACTGCTCGGCGGGCAGGCCGAACGCGTCCCAGCCCATCGGGTGCAGCACGTTGAAGCCCTTGAGCTTCTTGTAGCGGCAGATGATGTCGGTGGCGGTGTAGCCCTCGGGGTGGCCGACGTGCAGGCCCGCGCCCGACGGGTACGGGAACATGTCGAGGCAGTAGAACTTCGGCCTCGACGCGTCGAAGCCGGGCTCGCCCGGGTTCGGCTGGCGGTGGCCGTAGCCCTTGCCGTCGGGCCACGCGAGCGACCGCTGCCACCTCTCCTCGACCGCATTGGCGTAGGCGGCGGTGTAGCGGTGCGGGAGCTCGTTCGTCTCGGCGGCGGTGGATGCAGCGGACATGGGGCGGCGATTGTACGGAAGTTCCATGGAACAGCGCCGCGGCAAGGGCCGCGGCGCCGGGGGTCGGTCGTGGTCGGGACGGCGCGCGCTCGGTCGCGTTCGGTCACGCCCAGTGGCGCTCAGTCGCGCTCGGGAACCTGCGCGGGGATCTTGCCGCCCTTCGAGCGGTCGAAGTGCTGGAGGTGCTTGAGGGTCTCGCCCACGAGGTAGAACGAGCCCGTGACGCACACGAGGTCCTCGCGGCTCACGGCGCGGGTCGCCATCTCGAGCGCCTCGGGCAGCGAGCGCGCCACCTGGCTCATCTTGCCCGAGCGCTCGTGGAAGAGCTTCTGCAGGTCCTCGGGATCGGCCGCGCGCGGATTGCCCGCGGCGCGGGTGAAGATCACCTTGTCGGCGCCGAGGTTGACCTTGTCGATCAGCCCGGGGACGTCCTTGTCGCTGCAGCAGCCGAAGACGCAGATCATCGAGTCGTACGGCACGTGCGCGCCGACGCAGCGCATGAGCGCGCCGACCGCCGCGGGATTGTGCGCGCCGTCGACGAGGACGCGCGGACGGTCCCACACGAGCTGCATGCGGCCCGGCACCTTCGTCGCCGCGAGGCCGGTGGTGATCTTGTCCTCGGGACAGTCGAAGCCGACCGTCTTGAGGTGGTCGACCACCGCGAGCGCGAGGCCGCAGTTCGAGGCCTGGTGCTCGCCCGGCAGCGGCACCGGCAGGTGCTCGAGCCGCGAGGTCTTGGTGTACAGGCACACGCGCGTGTGCGGCCCGAGGTCCTCGGTCACGCAGAAGCGCGCCGAGTAGTCGATGTCCTTGTTCACGGTGCGCAGCGGCGCCCCGACCCTCTCGGCGACCTCCGCGATCGCCTGCTGCACCGCCGGCTCGCTCTCGAAGATGAACGCAGGGACATCCTTCTTGAAGATCCCCGCCTTCTCGCGCGCGATCTCCTCCAGCGTGTTGCCGAGGAGCTTGGTGTGGTCGAAGTCGATCGAGGTGATGACGCACGCCTCGGGCCGGATCACGTTGGTCGAGTCGAGGCGTCCGCCGAGACCGACCTCGACGACGGCGATGTCGACGGCCTGCTCGGCGAAGTGCTTGAAGCAGACCGCGGTGACCACCTCGAAGAAGGTCGGCTCGACGCCGGCCTTCTCGGCGGCCTTCGCGACCTGCTTGACGGCCTCGGCGAACACCGCGCGGTCGATCGACTGTCCGTTGATCAGGATGCGCTCGCGGAGCTCGACGAGGTGCGGGCTCGTGTACACGCCCACCGTGTATCCGCAGGCCTGCAGCATCGACGCGATCATGTGGACGGTCGAGCCCTTGCCGTTGGTGCCCGCGACGTGGACGGTGCGGATCTGCTGGTGCGGGTTGCCGAGCTTCGCGAGGAGCTGCTCCATGCGCTCGAGCTTGAAGGTCGTCTCGTTGTACTTCACCGAGCGCGAGCGCTCGAAGTCGGTCCGCTCGAGCAGGTAGCGGACGGCGGCGTTGTAGCCGTTGATGTCGGCGGAGCCCTTCGGCGCCCGGCCCTCGTGCGACCGACCGGTCTTCACCTCGAGCGGCCGGACGTTGGCGACCTCCTCGGGGCGCGTCGCCCGCAGTCCGAGCTGGCGCGCGGGCGGCTGCGGGGTGTTCTGGCGCGGGGTCGCGGCGGCGATCGCCTTCTGCGTCGCCTCGGAACGGGCCGGGATCGACGGATGGGAGGCGATGATCTCGACCGGCGCACTCGCGGAGCCTGGCTTCGACTCGACGATGCGGGCGGAGGACTTGGGGCCCGACTTGGAGTCGGACTTTGCGCCGGGCTTGGAGTCGGACTTGGGGGTGGCCTTCGACGTGGCGGCGGGCTCGTGCTTGGTCTCGTGCTTGCCTGTCCCCTTCGCGGCCGTCGCCGCCGCCGGCACCTTGGGGAGTCGGGACGGCGTGGCGGCCGACCGGACAGACATGACGTCGGCGGCGGCGGCCGGCTTGATGGTGGCGGCGGTTGGCGCCACCTTTGCCGCAGCCTTGCCGGAATGCGACACCGAAGGCGGAAGCGCGGGCTTGGCGCCTGCCTGGAGCGGCTTCGACTTGAGCTGCTTCGACTTGTCTGACGCGGGGGAAACGCTGCGCTCTGGGCGGCGCGCGGGGGTGTCCTTGGCCATAGGAGGGCAGTCTAGCGAAAGCGGGGTTTCGGATCAAATGAGCGTATCTAAGTTTATCTCTGGAATGGCTTTACGCGTTTCTGCCCCTGGGCGCGCGGGGCGCACGCACGTGTGGCTGTCGGATCGCATCGGGCTGTTCGCGCGGACGGTCGGAGGGGCGCCGCGAGGCGTGCATGCCTGTCCCGTCGTGTCCTGTTGTGTGCATGCCTGTCCTGTTGTCCAGCTGCCGTCCGCGTGTCCATGCATGCCTGTCCTGTCGTGCATGCATGTCCTGTCGTCCAGTCCTGTCGCCCACGCCCCGACGTCCAGTCGATCGTGCGGGCCCTTGCATGCCTGTCCCGTCGTGTCTCGTCGTGTCGTCGACCGTGCCGGCCCGCGCATGCCTGTCCCGTCGGCCCGGTCCCGTCGGCCCGTCGGTCCGTCGTTCGTTGTGTGCATGCCTGTCCCGTCGTCCCGTCGTTCGGTTGGTCGGGAGCGGCGGGTACGCTCCGAGGATGGAACAGGTCGAACGAAAGCAGGCGCTCGCGCTCGAGAGTTGGCGCGCACTTCGGATCCTCAGCGAGTTCGTCGATGGGGTGGAGACGATGTCGCGCTATCCGGCGGGCGTCGCGGTGTTCGGTTCGGCGCGGCTGAAGCCGGAGCATCCGGCCTACGTCCAGGCGGAGAAGTGCGGCCGCATGCTTGCCGAGAAGGGCTTCTCCGTGATCACCGGAGGCGGACCGGGGATCATGGAGGCGGCCAACAAGGGCGCCAAGGAGATCGGCGGGACGAGCATCGGGCTCAACATCGTGCTTCCGATGGAACAGCGGCCGAACCCGTTCCAGACGGTCGACATCGAGTTCCGCTACTTCTTCGTCCGCAAGGTGATGTTCGTGAAGTACGCGCGCGGATTCATCATCTTCCCCGGCGGCTTCGGAACGATGGACGAGCTGTTCGAGGCGCTGACGCTGATCCAGACGCTCAAGATCGTGCCGTTCCCCGTCGTGCTGGTGGGATCGCGGTTCTGGTCGCCGCTGGTCGCCTGGATGAAGGAGACGCTGCGCGACGAATACGCGACGGTGAGCCCGGGCGACTTCGACATCTTCACCGTCACCGACAGCGTCGACGAGGCGGTGCAGATCGTGTGGGAGGCGCACATCGGGCAGCGCGTGGTGGCGCCCGAGCTTCCGCGCTTCGCGAGCGACGAGGAGGAGCGCATCTCCGGCGACGGCACGCGCGGAGGCGTCCGCCACCGGAGGCGCGGCGGGGACTCGTGGCACGAGAGCGCGATCTGATGGCCCGTCCGCCGACACCCGACGAACTTCCGATCCAGCGCGTGCGCGAGGAGATCCGCAGCGCGGTCCGCGAGACGAACAGGCTGGTGGTGGTCGCACCGACGGGCTCGGGCAAGAGCACGCAGCTCCCGAAGTTCCTGCTCGGGGCGGACGGCGTCGATGGCGACATCGTCGTGCTGGAGCCGCGTCGGCTCGCGGCGCGGACGCTCGCGATGCGGGTGGCGCACGAACTCGGGGACGAGTGCGGCGGGATCGCGGGATTCGAGACGCGGCACGACCGCCGGGTCGGCGACCGGACGCGCATCCGCTTCGTGACCGACGGGCTGTTCGTGCGGCAGATGCAGCGCGACCCGACGCTGTCGCGGGTGGGCGCGGTGATCCTCGACGAGTTCCACGAGCGCTCGGTGGCGGTCGATGTGGCGCTCGGCCTGGTCAAGCTCGCGCAGGAGACGCGGCGCAGGGAGCTGCGCATGGTGGTCACCAGCGCGACGCTCGAGGCGCAGCGGCTCGAGGGGTTCCTCGCCTGCCGCAGCGTCGTCGCCGAGGGGCGCTCGTTCCCCGTGTCGGTGGAGTACCTCGGGAAGCCCTCGCGCGAGGCGCCGTGGGACCTCGCGGGCGCCGCGATCGAGCGCGTGCTCGACGGGTTCGCGACGGGGCGCGCGGACGACCCGGGGCACATCCTCGTCTTCATGCCGGGCGCGTACGAGATCATGAAGACCTGCGAGAAGGCGCGGATCGCGCTTGCGCGCACGGGCGTGCAGGCCGACGTGCTTCCCCTGCACGGCGCGCTTCCGCCCGAGGAGCAGGACCGCGCGGTCTCGGCCGTCGATCCGTCGAAGCGGCGCCGCATCATCGTCTCGACCAACGTCGCCGAGACGAGCCTGACCATCGACGGCGTGCGGACCGTGATCGACTCGGGGCTCGCGCGCATCCACCGCTACGACCCGCTGCGCGGCCTCGACACGCTGCGCGTGGAGCCGGTCTCGAAGGCGAGCGCCGAGCAGCGCGCGGGCCGTGCGGGTCGCACCGCGCCCGGACGCGCGATCCGGCTGTGGACGGTCGCCGAGCACGAGCGCCGCGACGCGCACACGGCGGCGGAGGTGGCGCGCATCGACCTCGCGAGCGCGATGCTCGAGACGATGTCGCTCGGGGTGGCCGACTTCGCGCGCTTCCCG
>CAMBUI010000137.1 GCA_945870915.1 Candidatus Kuenenia stuttgartensis
GGCGTGTATCACGTGCTGCTCGGCCGGCTCGATCCGCTCGCCGGCGTCGGCCCCGACGCGATCACGCTCGACGCGCTCATCGCGCGCATGGAGCGCCCCGAGAAGAACGCCCGAGGCGCGCCCGTGACCGAACTCATCCTCGGCCTCAACCCCGACCTCGAGGGCGACACGACCGCGCTGTGGATCGCGCGCGAAGCAGGGGAGCGCGGCGTGCGCTCCACCCGTCTCGCACGCGGACTCCCGAGTGGCTCGCAGCTCGAGTTCGCGAACCCCGCCGTCATCGGCGACGCGCTCAAGGGGCGGACGAGCCTGTAGTTGAGCGAACGGCCGCAGCACGTGCGTACGCGGAGACGCACGGCCGTTCATCGAATCCGACTCCGTCCGGCGGTCAGCCGCAGAGCGCCCGCGTTTCCCTCCCATTCAGCGGTCTTCGGCTCCGATCCTCGCGTCGAGCGCGGCGCGCGATTTTCGGCAATTTGCGAAGATTCTGTCACAGAGTTGCCTCTTCTGCGTCTATACAGTTGCATAATCCCCCAAGGTGGGGCAAACGAAAGGCACTTCCTGGTTGGGCACAACAATCGATTTCAGTGCGGCCAACGCGGCGACGGCTCGCGTGCTTGCTGAACGAGTGGGCCCCTCGGTCCTACGTCGGGGAGCCGCCGGTGAACTCTCTCGCGCTCATCTGCGAGCGATTGTCGTGCCGAGGCGATGCGGGAGCCCAGCCGGTTCTTGCAGAAGCTATCGTCGAAATCTTCGCGTGTTTCGGATGCTGCGATGGCGGTGAGTTCGCATGCTTCCTCTCCCAACTCTCTCCCGAGCCGCGCGATGCGGTGATCACGCTGATTCGTGAAGGGCTGGAAGTCCAATGATTCGCCGAGGAAATGAGTTCGACCACACCGTGCTTGGTCCCGGCGTCCGGATGCTCTGCGCCGGTCTCGGCGTGCTCGCCGTCGCGGGTTCGGTGCAGGCGGGCGCGCAGTGGACGCTCTATGAGGGCGACTTCGCGGGATGGCAGGCTGCGGTCAGCTCACCGCAGTCGTACACCTTCGCCGGTACGGGGCTGCCATACCAGTCGCACATCGGCGCCCTGTACGCAGAAGATGGGATCATGATGGAATCATGCCACGGCATCACAAATGCCGGTACGACGGCTCCGGTGCTGCTCGACGCAAGCTACGCGTCGGACCCCGACGGATTCGCCGTGCGATTCTGGGGTTGGGGCTTCTATGCGATTCGATTTCGATTCGAGACTCCGATCCGAGCAATCTGGCTGGATACCGGCGGATGGTCAGAGTCGACCGGGGCCTGGTCTGAAGACGGGAGCATTTCCGGTTTTGTCAACGATGCATCCCTCCTGAACCACGGGTTCGTCTTCGATGTTCCCGTGAGCACGGTCGTGATCGCGACCGAGAAGGTTCAGAACCTCCACGTCGAGTTCGTCCCAGCGCCCGGGGTGCTGCCCGCCATGTTCTTCGGCGTTGCAGGGCTTCTGCGGAGTCGCCGGCGCTGATCGCGCGGAGCGCGGCTGCTCAAGCCGCGCTCGGGTGCGGCACCGACGTCACAATCCGCGTGCCAACGCCCCCGAAAATCGCCCTCAAACTCGAAATTTGGCGAGCCTCGGCTGCCTTCTCCCCCTCGGGCGGTCGATAGCATCGACACCACCCCGAACGCGCGGAGGATCCGCGCCGAGAGGAATGTCCGCCAATGGCAGGGATGCGCTTCGAGACATCACAGGGCATGAAGCTCGGCCAGACCATGGGTCTGTCGCCGAAGCTCATCCAGTCGGCGGAGATCCTGCAGCTCAACTCGATGGAGCTCCAGGAGCGCCTCGAGCAGGAGGTCGAGAAGAACGTTGCCCTCGAGCTGGTCATGCCCGGCTCGTCGGACGACGGCGATCCCCGGCGCGAGCAGCACCGCGAGGAGGCTCCCCAGGGCGGCGGCGCCGACGAGTTCGAGCGCCTGCGCCGCATGGAGCGGCAGTACGGCGAGCAGTGGAACTCCGACGGCGACTCGCGCCGCGCCGCGCGCAGCACGGGCGAACGCGACGCCAAGATGGACGCGATGGCCAACGCGCCGTCGCGTGGCGCGAGCCTGGTCGACCAGTTGCTCGGGCAGTGGGGCTTCGCCGAGGTGCACGACCCGGCCCTCCGCGTCGCCGGAGCGCGCATCATCGAGTACATCGACGACGACGGGCTCATGCAGACGCCGCTCGAGACCATCCGCGAGCAGAGCGCGCATCTCCCCGGCTGCGACTGGGCGATCGACACGCTCAAGCTCGCGCTCGCCCGCATCCAGCAGGAGCTCGAGCCGCGCGGCGTGGGCGCCACCAGCGTGCGCGAGGCGCTGCTCATCGAGGCCCGTGCCTTTCTCGACGACGAGGACGACCTCGACCGCGCCGAGGCGTGGGGCGACGCGATCGAACTGATCGACACCCACTACGACGACCTGCTGCAGAACCGCGTCCCGCGGATCCGCGAGCGGACCGGCTGGACCACCGACCGGCTCGACCGCGCGCGCGCCTGCCTCAAGCGCCTCGATCCGAACCCGGGGCGCGAGCTGGTCCCGCCGGAGTCGACGGCGATCATTCCCGATGTGGTCGTCGAGTACGACCCCGAGAGCGGCGACTACACCGCGCGCCTGGCCGACGAGCTGATGCCGCGCGTGCGCGTCTCGCCCGACTACGAGGCGATGATGAAGGAGATCGACCTCGACGCGAAGGCGCGCAACTTCGTGGCCGAGAGCGTCCGGGCGGCGCGCTCCATCATCGAGGCCATCGAGCAGCGCAACACCACGCTCATGCGCGTGGTGCGCGTCGTGCTCGCGCGCCAGCGCGAGTGGTTCGAGCAGGGGCCGCAGCACCTCAAGCCGCTCCCGATGGTCGAGGTCGCCGACATGCTCGGCATCCATGTGGCCACCGTCTCTCGCGCGGTCAGCGAGAAGTGGATGCAGACCCCGCGCGGGCTCGTCGCGTTGCGGTCGTTCTTCTCGCTCGGCACCGAGAGCGCCGACGGCGAGGAGATGTCGTGGAACGCCGTCAAGGCGATGGTCCGCGAGATCGTCGACCACGAGGACAAGTCGAAGCCGCTCTCCGACCGCGAGATCGCGGAGGCCCTCGAGAAGAAGGGCGTGACCATCGCCCGCCGCACGGTCGTCAAGTACCGCGAGCAGCTCGGGATCCTGAGCGGGACGCTTCGCAAGCAGCACTAGATTTGAGCGGTCGCCGCTGCGGCGGCTCCCTCTGGTGGAAGGGCCTCGGAGTGAATCCTCGGCCCTTCGGGAGGGCGTTGGGTGATCGCGGTCGCGGCTGCGGCCGCTCTCGTCATTTGAGCGGTCGCGGCTGCGGCCGCTCCCGTGGTTTGAGCGGTCGCCGCTGCGGCGGCTCCCTCTGGTGGAAGAGGTGTCTGGTGTTGTGGGGGGGGATGGGTGCCCGCAGACGGAGTCTGCGGAACGCGTGACGTGGAAGTCGAGCCGCTTTCGGGGTCCGCTGAGGCGCCTTCGTCCGTCCCGTGGCCCCGCCGCGCGGTTCGCTACACTCCGCGCCTTCAGGAGGCTCCATGAAGGTCTGGATCGACGGTCAGCTCGTTGACAAGCAGCACGCGAACATCTCGGTCTACGACCACGGGCTGCTCTACGGCGACGGCGTGTTCGAGGGGATCCGCTTCTACAACGGCAGGATCTTCAAGCTGCGGAGCCATCTCGACCGCCTGGTGGCGAGCGCGAAGGCGATCCACCTGACCATGCACTACACCCTGCGCGAGATCGAGCAGGCGGTGCGCGAGACCGTGGCCGCGAGCGGACTCCGCGACGGCTACATCCGCCTCGTGGTGACCCGCGGCGCCGGTCCGCTCGGACTCAATCCGTTCATCTGCCCGAAGCCGTGCACCATCGTGATCGTCGACAAGATCTCGCTGTACCCGGCCGAGATGTACGACAACGGCATGCCGGTGGTGGTGGCGAAGAGGCCGCGCATCCCGATCGAGTGCCTCGATCCGTCGATCAAGAGCCTCAACTACCTCAACAACATCCTCGCCAAGGTCGAGGCGATCGAGGCGGGGGTGCACGAGGCGATCATGCTCAACACCGAGGGACAGGTCTCGGAGTGCACGGGCGACAACATCTTCTTCATTCGCGGCGCGCGCATCGTCACGCCGCCGGTGTCGGCCGGCATCCTGAACGGCGTCACGCGCCTGTTCGTGATGGACGAGGTCGCGCCCGCCTGCGGACTGGCCGTCGAGGAGCGCACCTGCCGGCTCGAGGACCTGTTCACGGCCGACGAGGTGTTCCTCACCGGCACCGCGGCGGAGATCATCGGCGTGAGCTCGATCGACGGCGAAACCATCGGCGAGGGCAAGGTCGGCCCGGTCACCCGCCGCCTGGTCGCCGAGTTCCGCGCGCGCGTCGCCACCGAGGCGCCGGAGAACTGAGCGGCGGGGCGGGATGCCCCTCGCGGAAACCCCTCGCGGAACCCCCGCGTGGAACCCCCGCGCGGATACCTCCCGCTGAAACCTCCGCCGCGCGCATCGGAAGGGACATTCGGATCCGACCATCCTCGTAGGCCCGCTTCCCTGCGCCCACATCCCTGCGCCCACATCCCTGCGCCCACATTCCGAGCGCCCACATTCCGAGCGCCCATGCGCTGCAAGAACTGCGAACACGTCCTCTGGAACCAACCCGCGCCGGCGGCGGGGGAGCAGCGGCTGTGCAGCGAATGCGGCGAGGCGTACCGGGTCGCCGACTTCAGCTTCGAGCGCGGCAAGGTCCGCTTCTGCTGCCCGGACTGCGACACCGCGTACTACGGCACCAGCGCGCAGGGGCACCTCGAGCCCGCCGAGTTCGACTGCGTGGGCTGCGGCCGGCACCTTTCGATGGAGCTCTGCGTGCTCCGTCCGCACGACGAGCGGCGCGAGGCCGATGCGATGCAGCGCGTCGACCTGCCCTGGATCGTGGGTCGCGGCGACGGGCGGTTCCGCCGCTGGTACACGACGGCCGCGCTCAGCCTGACCAACAGCGGGCGCATCGCGCCGATGCTTGGGCGCGCACCCCAGCCCCTGCGGGCGGCGGGCTTCCTCGCGATCAACGCGACGGTTGCGTGCGCCGGGGCGGCGGTACCGTACCTGCTGTTCGTACTGATCGGCGTCGGGGCGGGCGGGGGCCTGGGCGGCGATGCGATGGCGGTGGTCCTCGCGATCGCCGCGTACCTCACGATCGTCGCAGCGCTTGTGGTCGGCGCCGCGCTGCCGGCGGGCGCGGTCGCCCTCGGCATGTCGGCGTTCGGCGCGAAGCGCGGCGGGGACCGCTTCTGGCGCGCCTACGAGGTCGCCTGCTACAGCTCGGGCGGACTGCTGATCGCGGTCCTTCCGTGCTGCGGCGGCCTGCTCGGCGGCTTCTGGTGGATGGTGCAGTGCGCCCAGGCGTTCGCCGCGGTCTACGCGTCGGAAGGCGCGCGCTTTCGGATCGCCGCGGCGGCGCTGAGCGTGGTTGGGTTCGTCGTCGGCGTCGGGTTGGTCGGGATCCTGGTCTCCGCGCTGTGATGCGCGTCCCGGCACGGCCTCAGACGCGGATCTTGTCCCACGCGCCCCACTTGAAGCGCGCGAGGAACATCGTGCCGCGCACCGCGAGCTCGAGCATGAGGCCCCACCAGATCCCCACCAGGCCGTACCCGAGATAGATGCCGAGGAACCACGCCAGCGGAAGCCGGATCGCGTAGCAGCCGAACACGGTGATGCCGAGGATCCACTTGGTGTCGCCCACGCCGCGCAGGCCGTTGCGCACCACCATGGCGAACGCGAAGAACGCCTGGATGCATCCCGCGGCGACCAGCAGCTTGGGCACCAGCTCGATGTGGAGCGGGTCGTCGGAGATGATCCGCGTGAGAAGCTCGCCGAACGCGATGAAGACGATGCCCATCGTGCCCATGATCGCCATGCCGATCAGGGTGCAGCGCCAGATCGCCTGCCGGGCCATGCGCGCGCTGCCCGCCCCGATGTACTGGCCGGCGAGCGCGCCCGCGGCGGTGCCCATTGCGAAGCCGGGCAGGAACGAGAACGACTCCCACTGCACGGTGATGATGTGCGCGCCGACCAGGCCCTCCTTGGTCGAGGTGCCCAGGCCCATCTCAGCGGCCTTGCCGATGAAGCCGAGCACCAGCAGGTTGACCGTCCACATGGCGAGGCCTTCGAAGAAGTTCGGCACGCCCACGCGGATGATCCGCCACGCCATCGGGCGGTCGACCGCGAGCGCCGCGTTCTCGAGGCGCAGGTCCTTCACGCCCTGGCGCAGCACGCGCCAGGTGAGGTACGCGCCCACGAGGTACGACACCGAGCTGCCCGCCGCGATGCCGAACACGCCCCACTGGTGCGGGTCGAGCGGCGACGGATTGGGGAGCGACGCCCCGAAGGCACGGATCGTCACGCCGGAGATCAGCCACGACGCGATGCAGTTGACGACATTGACCCAGACCGCGATCTGGAACGGCTTGTGCGCCTCGCCGGCGCCGTGCAGGCACATGCCGCCCACCATCATCACGCCGCAGAAGGGGATGCCGTAGGCGAGCGTCTGCACGTAGGTCACGCAGTCGCGGGTCGCCTCGGGCGAGAGGTTCGAGAAGCGTGCGAGCGGCTCGGCCGCCAGGTACATCAGCACCGCCACCAGCGCGCCCCACGCCAGCGACAGCAGCATCGACTGGCCGAGCGCGCGGTGGCTTTCGCGGATGTCGCCCGAGCCCATGCCGCGGGCGATGATCGCCTGTCCGCCCACCCCGAGACCGGTCATCGCGATGCCGATGAACCATCCGACGAAGCTGCCGATCCCGACGCCGTCCATCGCGGCGCGCGCGATCTCGCCGGGAAGGTGCCCCGCGAGCAGCTTGTCGACGAAACCCACGCCGGCCGCCATCGTCTGCTGCAGCAGCACGGGCCATGCGAGGATCCAGATCGCCTGTCCCATCGACTTGCCGGCGAGCCGTCCGGCCTTGATCACGCCTTCGTCGTCGGGGATCGCCTCCTGCTCGATCGAGGCGCTCATCGGCGACATCGGATCGTCGGGCGACGAGGCGCTCTCGCGGAGGACCCGGCCGTCGTCGGCGCCCTGCGGGCCGCCGCTCACCGCGTCACCTGCACCAGCACGCCGAAGACGCCGGGCTCGGCGAGCATCGCCAGGCCCTTGGCCGCGTCGGCGAGTCCGACCCGGCGCGACACCAGCGGCGAGGGATCGACCGCGCGGCGGGTGAGGCGCTCGATGGCGCCGCCGAGGGGGCCGAAGCCCGAGCCGTGGATCTCGATCTCGTCGAGCGCGATCTGCGAGAGGTCGACTGCGATCGGCGCGCGCGCGGAGATGCCCGCGACCACGACATGGCCGCGCGCGCGCGCCATGCGCGACGCCGCCGCGATCGTCTCGGCCGAGCCGGTGGTGTCGATCACGAGCTCCTGGTCGCCGCGGCGGCCGGTCTCGGCCAGTGCGCGGTGGCGGATGCCGAACTGCTCGCCGATGCGCAGCGTCGCCTCGCTGGTCGCGACCAGGCGCGCGTACTGGTTCTCCTCGACCGCGACCAGCGTCGCCAGCACGGCCAGGAGGTCGTCGCCGAGCACGCTGGCGAAGGTCGTCTTGTCGACCCCGCCGCGGCGCACCGCCTCGAGCGCCCGCGCGAGCGCGACGGCGAACACCGCGCGCTCGTCGTCGAGCTCGCGCGCCAGCGGCACGCAGGCCGCGGTCGGCACGGCGATGAGCTCGCTCAGTCCGCCGGCGGCGTCGTCGATGCCGAGGATCGTGCGCATGCCGCAGTGCATCGCGAGGCCGCCGAGGCAGCGCTCGCATCGTCCGCAGGCGAACACGGGCTGGACGGCGACGCGCGCACCCTTCGC
Organism: Candidatus Kuenenia stuttgartensis; assembly: GCA_945870915.1. Lineage (GTDB taxonomy): Bacteria > Planctomycetota > Phycisphaerae > Phycisphaerales > SM1A02 > QWPT01. The sequence goes on from CAMBUI010000137.1 coordinate 7,860, forward strand.
GAGCAGCCCGCCCGACTGGGTCGCGTCCTCGACCACGCCCACGCAGGACGTGCCGAGCACGCGCGCGCCGGCCGCGGGTGCGCCGAGTCCTCGCGCGACCTCGCGCTCGAGCGGGGTGAGCAGGGCCATCGTCGGCCGCACCAGCACCGCACCGCCCGACACCGCGAGCGCCGGGCGCGGGCGCGACGCGAGCTCGATGCGGCCCTCGACCGCCACCACGCTGCGGATCGTGCCGGCCGCGCCGCCCCCGTGCGAAGTCATGCCGTGCGCG
>CAMBUI010000138.1 GCA_945870915.1 Candidatus Kuenenia stuttgartensis
CGGACAGGCTCGACCGCTCGGTCACCGTCACCCCGCGCTCCGACCCGGCACCCTCGTACTCGAGCTCGATCTCGCCGAGGTCGCGCATGGCGATGCGGCGGTCGTTCATCGGTGCAGGCTGCTCGACACCGTCGACCTCGAGAAAGATCGCGTCGCGGTACCCGGGCCAGGTGCGCTCGAACGCCTCGCACCGGGCCATGAACTCCGACTTCTGCGCGTCGAACCGGCCGAGGGCCTCGGTCACGCCCGAGGCCGTCGCGTCGGGCGTCGTCGGGACGGGAGCCGTCGCGTGAGGCGTCGTCACGCGAGGAGTCGTCACGCGAGGAGTCGTGCCGCAGGACACGAGCCCGAGGAACGCTCCGCACAGCGCGGCCGACAGCCGGCGCCGCGTCGGGCGACGGGTCGACCCGTGCCGCGTCGCATCGGAGCGTGCGGCGAGATGGCATGCCGTGAGGTTCCACGCCGCGGGGCTCCATGCCGCGGGGCTCCATGCCGCGGGGCTCCATGCGTCAGGTTCCCGAACACCTCGCGTGCCCGTGCCGTGCGGTCGCATCATGGCCGCAGTCTAGCCCCCGCTCCGCGTGCGGCGGGCGCGCAGGCACGGAACCGCGCACCCGCGTGCGTGTCGGATAGAGTCTCCGTTCCATGGCAGCGTCCACCACAAGCCCCGCGCCGGGCACCGGCGCACCCGCACTCGAGATCGCGGGCCTCCACTTCCGCTACGGCGACCGAGGCTTCGAGCTCAAGGTCCCGTCGTTCACCCTCGCCCGCGGCGAGGAGATGCTGCTCGTCGGCCAGTCGGGCTGCGGCAAGAGCACCCTGCTGCAGCTGATCGCGGGCCTGATCGACCCGACCTCGGGCACGGTGCGCGTCGCCGGACAGGACATGCACGCGCTCCGCGGCGCGGCGCGCGACCGCTTCCGCGGCCGATCGGTGGGCATGGTGTTCCAGACCTTCAACCTGCTGCACGGATTCAGCGCCCGCGAGAACGTGCTGGTCGCGCTGCTCATGAGCGACACGCCCAGGTCCGAGTGGTCCGCACGCGCCGACGCGCTGCTGGCGTCGCTCGGCATCGAGCGCGTCGATGCGCTCGCCGAGGAACTCTCCGTCGGACAGCAGCAGCGGGTCGCGGTCGCGCGTGCGCTCGCCTGCCGACCCGCGCTGGTGCTCGCCGACGAACCCACCGCGTCGCTCGACCCCGAGAACGCCGCCAACGCGGTGCGCGTGCTGCGCGACGCCTGCCGCGCACAGGGCGCCGCGCTGCTCGTGGTCTCGCACGATCCGTCGCTCGAGCCGCACTTCGCGCGCCGCGAGCGCCTCGCCGGTGCCGCGCCGCGGCAGCACGCCGGCCTCGCCGGGGACGGCGGACCCATCCACGGAGCACACGCGCCATGAGCGACCTCACGATCGTCCTGCGGAGCCTCCGCACCCGCATGTTCTCGACGACGGTGGTCGTCCTGCTCGTCGCGATCAGCGCCGGCCTGCTGCTGGCGATCCTCTCGCTGCGCACGGCCGGCGAGCGCGCCTTCGAGCGCGGCACCGGCAACGCGCACCTGCTGGTGTCGCGCGACGGCAGCCCGCTCGTGAGCGTCCTCAACGGACTGTTCTACGCGAACCCGCCCAAGGCGCCGCTCGACCAGGCCAAGGTCGCCGAGCTGCGCGCCGCGTTCCCGTGGGCGATGTTCGTGCCGACCGCCGTGGGCGACAGCTACCGCAGCTTCCCGGTGGTGGCCACCGTGCCCGAGTTCTTCTCGGTGTTCCAGCCGGTGCTCGGCGAGCCGTGGCGCTTCACCGAAGGCCGCGCCTTCGAGCGCAACTTCGAGATCGTGATCGGCGACGGCGTCGCCCGCGAGACCGGGCTGCGCCTCGGCGCCGAGCTCGTGCTCACCCACGGCTCGGGCAAGTCGCGCGAGGGCGCGGGCGGGAACGACGGCGACGACGGCCACGCCCATGTGCACGAGGAGTACAAGTACACCGTCGTCGGCATCCTGGCCCCGACCGGATCGCCCCACGACCGCGCGCTCTTCAGCGACCTCGAGTCGACCTGGATCCTGCACGCCTTCGACCGCTTCGAGCGCGCGGGCACGCACCGCGACGTCACCGTCGCCGACCTCACCGACGAGGACCGCGTCGTCACCGGCGTGCTGCTTCGGCTGCCGTCGCGCGACCCGTCGAGCGCCCCGCCGGCGCTGGTGTCCCAGTACGACCGCCTGCGCCGCGACGGCTCGGTCACCGTGGCGATCCCGTCGAACGAGGTGCAGCGGTTGTTCTCGATCGTCAAGAGCGTCGATGTGCTGTTCCTCGCGATGGCCGCCGCAACGCTGGTGTCGTCGGCGGTCGCGATCCTGCTCTCGATGGTCAACTCGATGTCCGAGCGCCGCCGGCAGGTGGCGATCCTCCGCGTGCTCGGCGCGAGCCAGGCGCGCATCTTCTGGCTGGTCCTCACCGAGAGCACGGTCGTCGGGCTCGTGGGCGCGGCCACCGGCGTGGTCATCTGCGCGGCGGTCCTCTTCGTCGCCACGCGCTGGCTGCTGGGCGCCCACGGCATCGTGATCGCGCCCGAGCTCGACGCGCGCAGCGCGGTGCTCGTCGCGATGGGCACGACGCTCCTCGCGGCGATCGCGGGTATCGTCCCCTCGGTGCTCGCGTACCGCACCACGGTGGCGCGCGGACTGCGCCCGATCGGCTGACCCGACGGTCCCGTCCGCACCCGCAGGAACCCGCCCATGAAAGTCGTCTGGACCATCGTCGCGTTGCTGCTCCTCGGCGGGCTGATCGTGCTCTTCCAACCCGAGCAGGACGCGCGCCGCGACGCGCTCTCGGCGCCCGATGCGTCCGCGACGGAGTCCGGGTCGCCGGCAGCCGCACCCGCGCCCGCACCGCGCGAACCCGCCAAGGGATTCACCCCGCCTCCCCCCTCGCCCGGTTCGGCGTCGACTGCGGTGGCGACCGGCGCGACGACCCCCTCCAAGGTTCCGCCCGCGTCCGCGACCGCCTCATCCCCCGCCAGCACCGCGGGCGCCGGCGTCAAGAAGCAGCCCTCCGCCGAACCGCCGCCGCCGGCACCGGAAGCGGTCGCGTCCGGCGCCGCGTTCGAGCCCGAGATCCCGACGATCCCCGAGGCCGAGATCCTGCCGAGCAAGTTCATCCGCCTCGCCGACGGCTCGATCTCCGTCGACGACGCATGGACCATCCGCGGCGCCGGCACCGACGAGTCGCCCTACGAGGTCTCGTGGGAGTTCCTGTCGAGCGCGCAGGAGGAGTACATGCCCCGCCTCGGCGAGAAGAAGCTCCCCGCGCGCATCGCGTTCCTGTCGGGCAAGCGCGTCCGGATCTCGGGCTACCTGGCGTTCCCGCTGGTCGCTCCGACCGCGAGCGAGTGCCTGCTCATGCTCAACCAATGGGACGGCTGCTGCATCGGCATCCCGCCCACGCCCTACGACGCCGTCGAGGTCAAGCTCATGGCCGAGATCAAGGGCTGGAAGTGCCACACCATCAACTTCGGCGCGATCGAGGGCACCTTCAAGGTCGAGCCCTACCTCGTCGAGAACTGGCTGGTCGGGCTCTATCTGATCGAAGGCGCGAAACTCGACACCGAACTGTGAGTTCGCGCTGACCGCACGGCTCGGGCGGATATCCTCCGCGCCATGACCTCCGACCCGCAGCGCCGTTCCGCCGCGCTTTCGATGTTCCCGCTGCTCGCCGCGCTCGCGGCGCTCCCACCCGCAGCCGCCGCACCGGAGCCCCGCAGCCATCCCGCCGATCCGCCGTCGACGGTCGCGCCTGGCGAGATCGCCCCCGCCGGCTACCCCGCGACCGACGCGATCGCCGAGCGACTCGCGGCCGCCGCGAAGCTTGCGCCGGGTCGAGGCACGATCGCGCGCATCGCGGTGTCGCGCGAGGGCCGCGCGATCGACGCCCTGCTGCTCGGCAACCCGGACATGTCGCGCCGCATGCCCGCGCTCCTCCTGGTCGCCGGCATGGACGGCGTCAACCTCGGTTCCACCGAGCAGTGCCTCGCCGCACTCGAGGCCACGCTCCGCGACCACCCGGAGCTGCTCGAGTCGATGCGCATCTACGCCATCCCGCAGGCCAATCCCGACGCGCGCGCCGCCGCCATCGCCACGCGCCATCCGCGTGCCACCAACGCGCGCGTCGTCGACGACGACCGCGACGGCTCCAGCGACGAGGACGGCCCCTCCGACCTGAACGGCGATGGCATCATCGCGCGGATCCGCCGCATCGCGCCGCCGGGCGAGACCGCGACGCATGTCGTCGATCCGGTCGACCCGCGCATCGTGCGCCCCGCGAACAGGGACAAGGACGAGCTCGCCACCCACCAGGTCTTCGCCGAGGGCGGCGACAAGGACCTCGACGGACAGCTCGCCGAGGACGGCACGGGCGGTGTCGACCTCGACCGCAACTTCCCCCACCGCTGGCCCGAGTTCGCCGCCGACGCCGGGCCGTTCCCGATGAGCGAGCCCGAATCGCTCGGCATCGCCCGCTTCGTGCGCGACCACCCCGAGATCACCTCCGCGGTGGTGTTCGGCCGACACGACACGCTGGTCAACTTCCCCGACACGAAGGACAAGGACTCGACCGGCCGCACGCCCGTCGCCTACCTCGCCGAAGACCACGCCATCTACCGCGACTTCGCCAAGCTGTGGAAGGAGTCGACCAAGATCGAGAAGAGCGAGCAGGCCGACCTCGCGGGCTCGCTCGTGCTGTGGCTCGCCGACCACCGCGGCATCGCCGCCGTCGCGGCGAACGGCTGGACGCGGCCCGAGGTGCCGAAGCCGCCGGAGGCCAAACCTGGTGAAACAACGCCCGGCGATGCGAAGAACGGCGACGCGAAGTCCCCCGCCCCCACGCCCGACACCCCGAAGGAGACCGGCGACTCGGAGCAGTCGGCCTGGCTCGCCCTCGCGGAGAAGGTCTACCGCGGCGGATTCGTTCCCTGGACCGCGTTCGACCATCCGGTCTACGGCGCGTGTGAGATCGGCGGATTCGCGCCGTTCCTTCGCGAGAGCCCGACGATCGCGCAGGCGCGCGAACTCGGCACGCGCACCGCGCCGTTCATCGCGGCGCTCGCTGCGAAGCGCGCCCGGATCGAGGCGAGCGAGGCGCGCTTCACGCCACTGGCCGACGGACTCGCGAAGGTCGAGTTCCGTCTGTCGAACACCGGCAACATGCCCACCGTGACCGAGATGGGCCGCATCAGCGGCGTCGTCCCGCCCGTGATCGTGCGCCTCGTGGATCCCGCCACCGGCAAGGGCCTCGCGCCCGAACTCGTGCTCTCGGGCCGCCCCGTCAACAGGATCGACCGCCTGCCGGCGACCGAGTCGCGAGAGTACACCTGGATCGTGCGCCTCCCCGCCGGAGGCGCCGTGGACATCGCGACCAGCGGTCCCTTCTTCGACACCATCACCCGCACTGCGAAGGGAGCGTCCAAGTGAACCGCATCCTCATGACATCCGTGCTCGCGCTCCTGGCGACGGCGATGCCCGCGTCGCCCGCCGCCGCGCAGGACCGCCCCGACTCGAAGAGCGCCCTCCGCTTCGACCACTACCGCGAGTTCGACACCGTCGTGTCGGAGTCGAAGGCGCTGGCCGCCGCGCATCCGAACCTCCTGACCTACATCGAACTGGGCAAGTCGGTCGAGGGCCGCCCGATGTTCGCGCTCGTGCTCAACAACCCGAAGACCGGGCCCGACACCGACAAGCCCGCGATGTACATCGACGGCAACATCCACGGCAACGAGATCAACGCCACCGAGACGGTGCTCTACACCGTGTGGTACCTCGTCGAGAACCACGGCAAGCTCGAGCCGATCACGCGGCTCGTCGATCGCAGTGCGTTCTACTTCGTGCCCTGCGCGAACCCCGACGGCCGGCAGAACTGGTTCGACCTCCAGAGCAGCCCGCACTCGTCGCGCACCGGCTACCGCCCCACCGACGACGACCGCGACGGCGCGCTCGACGAGGACGGCCCCGACGACCTCGACGGCGACGGCTCGATCGGCATGATGTGGCGCCGCGATCCGAACGGCACCCACCGCCGCAGCGAGCTCGATCCCAACGAGATGGAGCGCGTCGATCCCCTGCCGCGCGCCGACGGCACCATCCGCCGCGGCGACTGGTCGATGGCCGGCATGGAGGGCCTCGACAACGACGGCGACGGACAGGTCAACGAGGACGGCCCCGGCGGCTACGACATGAACCGCAACTGGCCCGCGGGCTGGAACCCCGACCATGTGCAGGGCGGCGCGGGCGACTGGCCCTTCTCGTACCCCGAGACCGACGCCATCGGCCGGTTCATCGCGACCAAGCCGAACCTCGCCGCCGGACAGGCCTACCACAACACCGGCGGCATGATCCTGCGCGGCCCGGGCGTGCCGCAGCGCGAGGGCGCGTACGCGGGCGACCGAGGCACCTACGACGCCATCGCCCGCACCGGCGAGCAGATGCTGCCGGGCTACCGCTCGATGGTGATCCACAGCGACCTCTATCCCGTGCACGGCGGCTTCGTGAACTGGCTCGCCGAGAGCCTCGGCGTGGTGAGCTTCACCAACGAGCTCTGGACGGAGAAGCGCATCTCGCAGAACGGCGGCGATCCGTCGCCGCAGATGCGCGACATCTGGCAGGACCACGTGCTGTTCGGGCAGACGAAGTCGCCGCTCAAGGAGGTCGACCACCCCACGCTCGGCAAGGTCCTCGTCGGCGGCGGCACCAAGTGGTCGAGCCGCATCCCGCCCGCGTTCATGCTCGAGGAGGAGTGCCACCGCAACATGGCGTTCACGCTGTTCCACGCCAACGAGATGCCGCGCGTGTCGATGGGTCCGTCGCTCGTGCGCCGGCTCGGCGACCGGCTCTGGGAGGTCACGATCGAGCTCCGCAACGACGCCCTCATCCCGACCCGCACCGCCCGAGCGGCGCAGTCGAGGATCGGAATCGCCGACCGCGTCGCGCTCACCACGCCGAGCGGCGTGGAGATCGCCGCATCGGGCACCGTCGAGCGCCGCTACGACCGCACCTTCACGCCCGAGCGCGAGACGCCGCGCGTCGTCGTGCTCGATGAGGGCGTGCCCGGGCGCGGGTCGACCTTCGTTCGCTTCCTCGCGAGCGGACCGGAGGGCGCCGAGATCGCCGTCGCCTTCACCGCCGAGAAGGCGACCGACCTGAAGGGCTCCGTCCGGCTCGCCGCGTCCGATCCCGCCGAGCAGGCGAAGAAGTGACCGCGGACGCGAGCCAGACCACGCAGCGACACTTCGATGCGATCGTCGTCGGCGCGGGCGCCGCGGGCCTGTTCGCGGCCATCCACGCGGGGCGCGCGGGCGCACGCGTCCTCGCGCTCGACGGCGCGAAGACGCTCGGCGCCAAGATCCTGGTCGCCGGCGGCGGGCGCTGCAATGTCACGCACCATGCGGTCGACGAGAAGGCCTACGCGGGCAGCTCGCCGAACGCGATCAAGAACGTCCTTCGCCGCTACGGCGTCGCCGAGACGGTCAAGTTCTTCGAGGCGTACGGCGTCGAGCTCAAGCGCGAGGACACGGGCAAGCTCTTCCCGACCACCGACGACGCGCACACGATCCTGGACGCGCTTCTCCAGGCCGCGCGCGATGCGGGCGTCGAGATCCGCCATCCCCAGCGGGTGACGGCGATCGAGCGCGCGCCCGAAGGTTCGCCTGTCGGCGGGTTCATCGTGCGCGGCGACTGGGGAGAAGTCCGCGCGCCGCGGGTGATCCTCGCGACCGGAGGCAAGGCGCTGCCGAAGTCCGGTTCGGATGGTGCGGGCTACGAGTTCGCGCAGGCGCTCGGGCACACGGTGACCGACCATGTGTTTCCCGCGCTGGTGCCGCTCATCCTGCCGGGCACGCATCCGCTGCGCGCACTCTCGGGGCTCACGCTGCCGGCGACGCTGACCCTGCGCTGGGCGACGGGCAAGGTGCTCAAGGAGTTCACCAACTCGCTCCTCTGCACGCACTTCGGTCTGTCGGGCCCGTGCGCGCTCGACATCAGCCGCTACTGGCGCTCGGCGATCGTCGATGATCCGGGCGCTGGGCTCTTCGCGAACTTCATCGTCGGCGAGCGCGAGGACACGCTCGACGCGAA
>CAMBUI010000139.1 GCA_945870915.1 Candidatus Kuenenia stuttgartensis
AGTCGATCGCGGGCAGCGCGGCGGTGTGCTCGTGCATGGCCTTGAGCTGCATGCGCACCCCGGGCGCGATGGCGCCGCCGTGGAAGACGCCCTCGCCGTCGATGAAGTCGACGGTGATGCAGGTTCCGGCGTCGATCACGATGCACGCCTGACGCAGCTTGGCATAGGCGGCCGCCGCGTTGAGCAGGCGGTCGACGCCGGGACGCGCGCCCGCGTCGAGGCAGGTGCCGATCGGCGCCGGCATGTCCTCGGGCACCGCGTAGATGTCGCAGGAGAGCTGGTCGCGCAGCGCGCCCACCAGCGCGTCGGAGACGGGCTTGTTCACGCTCGCGATCACGACCGACGCGTCGGCCTCGGCGCCGATCGACTCGTAGAGCCTGCCCGCGGCCTCGATGGCGCCGGCGAGGTCGTCCTTGGCGATGAACACGACCTCCTCGGGATCCTCGCTGCGGAACACCGCCATCTTGATGCGGGTGTTGCCGACCTGGATCGCGAGAACGGGGGGCTGTGCGGGCTGCGGCATGGAGTGACTCGGTCGGTGGTGCGGGGAACGGTTGTGGGCGCGGTCGTGTCGGTCGGGATCGCGGCGGGACCACCGTCGCGGCGGGTCGCGCGGTCATGCATGCGCGGCGCGCGCGTGCATCGCGGCGGCGATGTCGTCGCGCATCCGGGCGAACAGCGCGCGCGTCACGGGGCCGGCGCGTCCGTCGCGCACGGGCACTCCGTCGAGGCGGGTGACGGCGCTCACCAGCCGGCGGCTCGAGGTGATCATCAGTTCGTCGGCGTCCGCCAGCTCGGTCAGCGCGATGCGGCGGACCTCGGCGGGAATCCCCGCGTGCCGCGCGGCGGCGAGCAGGTCGGCGCGCGCGGTCCCGTGCAGGATCGGCGGCTCCTCGGCGATGGGCGTGGTGACGAGCACTCCTCCGCGCACGAGCGCCATGTTCGAGTACGCGCCCTCGCCCACGAACCCGTCGCGGTGGAGCAGCGCCTCGTTCGCGCCCTGCGCATCGGCGTCGAGGAGGTGCAGGATGTTGCCCATGAGCGAGAGGGTCTTGATCTCGCACAGCCGCCAGCGCGTGTCCTCGGCGGTGATCGCCGCGACCTCCTGCGGCGCGGTCAGCGCTGCGATCGGCTCCGCCGGGCTCGCCATCGCGACCACGGTCGGCACGAGCGGCTCGGTCGGGACATGCGCGCGCACGCGGCCGGCGCCGCGCGTCACCTGCAGGTAGACCACCGCGTCGCGCAGCCCGTTGGCCTCGAGCAGTCCGTCGCACAGCGCGCCCAGGCGCGAGGAGTCGAACCCCCGGATCCGCGCGAGCTCGAGGCTGCGCGCAAGCCGACGCGCGTGCGCCTCGACGCCGACGCCCTGTCCGTCGAAGTAGCGGAGGAGCTCGTACACGCCGTCGCCGAAGAGGAAGCCCCGGTCGAGCACGCTGATGTGCGCGTCGCGTTCGTCGACGAGATGGCCGTTGAGGTGGATCTTCACGGGAGGCGCGCTGCGGCGGGGATGGCGGGAACCGCGGCGACCGCGGCGGGACGGGAAGGCGGAGGCGAGTCTATCAGCGGGCCGCGCGGACGAACGCGTCGATCCGCCGCGGATCGAGCGGATTCCACCACGCGCCGTCCTGCTTGAGGTCGCTGCCCACGATCACCGCGTCGGCCACGGCGAGCACCTCGCGCACGCTCGAGGCGGTCGCGCCGCTTCCCGCGAGCACGGGCAGCCGGCACGCCTTGCGCGCGGCCGAGAGGTCCGAGATCGGGGTCGCCACGCCGGTCGAGTTGCCCGTCACGATCACGCCGTCGGCGCCGAAGAACTGCGCCGCGTGCGCGTGGTCCGCCAGCGACGTGTCGGCGGTGATCGCGTTGGCGGTGTGCTTCTTCTTGATGTCGCAGAAGATCGCGATGCGCTCCGCCACCGAACCGAGCGCGCGGCGGTAGCGGAGGAGCGGTCCCGCATCGGCCTCGTGCAGGAGGCCCTCGTCGGCGACGGCGGCGAACACGAAGCCCTCGGCGCGGATGAACGAGCACTCCGCCGCGAGCGCCACCGAGAGCGCCGCGCGGTTCGCGCCCGCGAGCACCTGGATGCCCAGCGGCAGGTCGACCGCCGCGCGCACCTCGCACGCCGCGCGGGTGAAGGCCGCGACGGTCTCCTCGCCGACCCCGCGCATGAGGTAGGGCGCGTCGTGCATGTTCTCGATCAGGATCGCGTCGAACCCGGCGGCGGCCAGCACGCGCGCCTCCTCGACCGCGTGGCGCGCGATCTCGCGCGGCGAGAGCGTCGACCTCGGCGAACCCGGGAGCGCCGGCAGGTGGATCATCGCCACGATGGCCCGGTCGTTGCCGAGGATGCTGGCGGTGCCGCGGGGGGTGTAGGGGGTGCTCATGTCGTTCGCTTCGGCTCGGTCGCGGGAGTGCGTGGTGGTGTCTCGGCGGCGTCTCGGCTGCGTCCCAGTTGCGCCCCGGCTGCGCCACGGACCATCGGACGCGCTCGCAGGACGTCCAGTGTAGTGGCTTGCCGCGATCTCCCTGCGCTTGCCGCGATGGCCGTGCGCTCCTATCCTCCGCGCCCCCAGTCGGGACTCCCGGGCGGGGCGCACCGCAACCGTCCGGACCCCCGGCAGGAGCACCAACCATGGCAGTCCGCATCGCTATCAACGGCTTCGGCCGCATCGGCCGTCTCGTCTACCGCATCGCCACCGAGCGCGGAGGCTTCGAGATCGTCGGCGTGAACGACCTCGTGCCCGCGGACAACCTTGCCTACCTCCTCAAGTACGACTCGACCCACGGCCGCTTCGGCGCCGAGGTCCGGGCCGACGGCGAGTCGATCGTGGTCAACGGCCGCAAGACCGCCTGCACCGCCATCAAGGACCCCACCCAGCTGCCCTGGAAGGCCGAGGGCGTCGACTACGTGCTCGAGTCGACCGGTCTGTTCACCGCCGCCGAGGACGCCCGCAAGCACCTCGACGCCGGCGCCCGCCGCGTGCTCATCTCGGCCCCGACCAAGAGCGAGAAGGAAGTCCCGACCTTCGTGCGCGGCGTGAACTGCGCGCAGTACGACCCGTCGGTCCACACCATCGTCAGCAACGCCAGCTGCACCACCAACTGCCTTGCGCCGGTGGTCAAGGTGCTGCTCGACACCTGCGGCATCGAGGAGGGCCTGATGACGACCGTCCACGCCGTCACCGCGACCCAGCCGACCCAGGACGGCCCGTCCAAGAAGGACTGGCGCGGCGGCCGCAACGCCTACATGAACATCATCCCGAGCTCGACCGGCGCCGCCAAGGCGTGTGCGCTCGTGCTGCCCGAGACCAAGGGCAGGCTCACCGGCATGAGCTTCCGCGTCCCGACCGCCAACGTCTCGTGCGTCGACCTGACCTTCCGGCCCGCCAAGGCCACCAGCCTCGAGGCGATCAACGCCGCCATGAAGGCCGCCAGCGAGGGCCCGCTCAAGGGCATCCTCGGCTACACCGAGGAGGAGGTCGTCTCGAGCGACTTCATCGGCGACTGCCGGAGCTCGATCTTCGACGCCAAGGCCGGCATCCAGCTGTCCGACCGGTTCTTCAAGATCGTGAGCTGGTACGACAACGAGTACGGCTACGCCAACCGCTGCGTCGACATGCTCGCCATGATGGCCCAGAAGGACGGCAAGCTCGGGTGAACGCCTGAGCCGCACGCAATCCTGCGTGCGCGGTGAATCCACTCCAACTTGTCCGCGAATCGCGCGCCCGCATGAACGCAGAGCTCTTCCTTTCGCCCATGGCGGCCCTGCCGTCGGTGCTCCAGACCGCCTCGACGCTGCTCGAGGCCAAGCCTGTCCTGTTCCCGATCGCCGACGCGTGGTGGATCTACGCCGCCTTCGTCGCGTTCGTGATCGCCATGCTGGCGCTCGACCTCGGCGTCTTCCACAAGGAGTCGCACGCGGTCAGCTTCAAGGAGGCGGCCGCCTGGAGCGCCGTGTGGGTCGCCCTCGCGATGCTCTTCAACCTGGGCTTCTGGTTCTACGCGGGGTGGAGGCTGCCGCAGCTCGATCCCGGGCTGATCGCGTCGGCCGGCTACGACGGGGCCCAGGGCGCCGCCAACGCGCTCTCGCTGCAGTTCCTCACCGGCTACATCGTCGAGAAGAGCCTCTCCGTCGACAACATCTTCGTGTTCGTCGTGGTGTTCGGCTACTTCGCGGTGCCGCCGCAGTACCAGCACCGCATCCTCTTCTACGGCATCCTCGGGGCGCTGGTGTTCCGCGCGATCTTCGTCGCGCTGGGCAGCGTGCTCATGCAGTACGAGTGGGTGGTGATCGGCTTCGGCGTGTTCCTCGTGCTCACCGGCGTGAAGATGCTCTTCGCCGGCGAGAAGCCGATGGAGCCCGAGCGCAATCCGGCGATCCGCATCCTCCGCAAGTTCATGCCGGTCTCGAACCGGATGGACGGCGACCGGTTCTTCACCGTGGAGAACGGCCGCCGCGCCGCGACCCCGCTGTTCGTGGCGCTGGTGCTGCTCGAGTTCACCGACATCGTGTTCGCCGTCGACAGCGTGCCCGCGATCTTCGCGCTCACCAACGAGCCGCTGATCGTGTTCACCTCGAACATCTTCGCCATCCTGGGCCTGCGGTCGCTCTACTTCCTGCTCGCCGGCGCCTACGACAAGTTCCATCTGCTCAAGATCGGGCTCGGCATCGTGCTCGTCTTCGTTGGCCTCAAGATGGCGTGGCTCAACGAGCTCATGGGCGGCAAGTTCCCGGTGAGCTGGTCGCTCTCGATCATCTGCGGCGTCGTCGGGGCGAGCATGGTCGCGTCGCTGGTCTTCCCGAAGAAGACGGACGCGGGCGCGGTGCAGTAGCATGGCTGCATGCTCACGGCCCTGATCCTCGCGACATTCGCCGCCGTTCCCCCCAGCAAGGTCGACCCGTCCACCCTCGAGCAGGGCTACACCCTGCGCACCTACGAGATCGGCCGCGCGCTCGACCGCGTGGCGCGGGTTGCCGAGGACGCGACGCCCAACGCCGACCGCCTCGCCGGGCGGATCAGCTTCAAGGACATCGACGAACTCTGCCCCGCCGGCACCGCGCGCAACCAGATCGCGATCGAGGCCGTCGGCTTCATCAAGGCCGAGGTCGCGGGCAAGTACGAGTTCGAGCTCCGCTGCGACGACGGCGGCATGCTGTCGATCGACGGCCAGCAGGTCATCAAGCACGACGGCCTGCACCCGCCCTCGCCCAAGGAGGGCTCGATCGAGCTCGAGGCGGGCCTGCACGCGTTCCGCATCGACCTCTTCCAGAACGAGGGCGGCGCCGCGCTGATCCTCAACTGGCGTACCCCGGGCGCAGGCCGGTTCGAGCTCGTCCCCGAGACGGCGTTCTTCACCGAGGCGGGCGTGACCCGCGTGGTCGCGCCCGGGGCGAAGGTCTACAAGGACGGCCGTGAGAACATGCGCCCCGGCGACGGACTCCCGATCGAGACCGTCCACCCGATGTTCAAGGTCGAGCCGCTGCGTCCCGAGGGGTTCCAGCCCAAGATCGGCGGCATGGCGTTCCTGTCCGACGGACGCCTGGTGGTGAGCGACTTCGAGCCCATGAACAACGGCGTGCTCCGCGCCGAGACCAACGGCACGCTCCACATCCTCTCGAACGTCGTCGGCGGCACGCCCGCGACGGTCACGCACGAGAAACTGCCCGGCGGATACCACGACCCGTGCGGCATCGTCGAGTTCGAGGGCGACATCTACATCTCGCACCGCCCCGGCATCGACCGGCTGCGCGACCTCGACAAGGACGGCACCTTCGAGACCCACGAGGAGTGGGCGCGCCCGTGGATCGGCGACAACTACCACCACTTCAGCTTCGGCCTGCGCGAGAAGGACGGCTGGATCTACGGCACGCTGTCGACCTCGATCTACTTCGGCAACACCATCACCTCCGACGGGGTCGAGGGAGACACGACCGGCCTCAACGGACCGAACCCGCCCAACCGCGGCACGCTCTACCGGATCAACGCGCGCACCGGCGAGATCCAGTGGATCGCGGGCGGCTTCCGCACGCCGAACGGCGTCGAGGTCGCGGCCGACGGCCAGGCGTTCGTGACCGACAACCAGGGCGCGTGGATGCCCGCGAGCAAGCTCAACGCGCCGCGGCAGGGGCGCTTCTACGGCCACTACAACGGCCGCAACAAGTGCCGCGCCTTCCCCGAGGGTGCGCCGGCGAGCCTCTACTCCGAGAATCCTCCGTCGCCGCCGGCGGTCTGGCTGCCGCAGAACGAGATCGCGAACTCGCCCACCAATCCGCTCATCATCCGCAGCGGCCGCTACGCCGGCCAGCTCTGGCTCGCCGAGCTCACCCTCGGCGGCATCAACCGCATCTCGCTCGAGGAGGTCGCCGGCGAGCTGCAGGGCTGCGCCTACCGCGTGGGCAACGGCCTCGAGGGCGGCGTGCAGCGTCTGATCGAGGGCCCCGACGGCTGCCTCTACGCGGGCTCGATCGGCTCGGGCGGCAACTGGAACTGGCGCGACACGCGCTTCGGACTGCAGCGCCTGCGGCCGACCGACGCGAAGGTCTTCGAGATCGCGCTCGTCGCGGCCGAGCCCGATGGCCTCACCGTGCGCTTCACGGGCGAGGTCGACGACGCGTGGCTGCGCGATCCCTCGCACTACACGCTGCGCCAGTGGCGCTACGAGGCCACCGCGCAGTACGGCGGGCCGAAGCTCGACGAAGAGGATGTGCCGGTCGTCGAGGCCATCCCCGGCAAGGCAGGCGATGTGGTGCGCCTCGTCGCGCCGTCGATCAAGCCCGGTCGCGTGGTGTACCTGCGCACCGCGCCCACCTCGCGCACGGGCGAACGGATCTGGTCCGCCGAGGCGTGGTACACCATGAACGCGAAGCCGACGGCCGACGCTCCCGCCCGCCGCTACGACGCCAAGCCCGTCGAGTGAGACAGCGCCGGAGCGCGCGACCGCACGCCGTGCGGTGCGAACCGAACCGATCGAGCCAGCCGAGAGACCCCAACCATGGTGAACACGAAGAAGGCCCCGCGCCGCGAACTGGCGTTCCACTGCACCGGCTGCCTCAAGGAGGAACTCGCGCGCATCGAGGCCGCGCATCGCGCCGGCACGCTCGAGCACACGGGCAACTGGACGGCGGGCGAGAACCTCGACCACATCGCGCTCACCTGGGAGTTCGCCTTCGATGGACCGCCGCCCGACGCGCGCGTTCCCTTCATCGTCCGCCTGATCGGACCGCTCATGAAGCGGCGGTTCACCAGCGGGAAGACGCTGCCCTCGGGCTTCAAGATCCCGAAGAGCGCCTCGTACATGGAGCCGCGCCCCGGATGCTCGTTCGAGGACGGCCGAGCGCGCCTCCAGCGGATTCTCGACCGGCTCGACCGCGGCGAGCGCATGACCCAGCGCAGCCCGGCCTTCGGCGCGATGAGCCACGACGAGTGGATGGGCCTCAACCTGGCCCACGCCCAGCTGCACCTCGGATTCCTGTCCTACTGACCGGCTTTGTTTGTCGCGGGCGATTCCAGCGGTACCTTTCCCCGATCACCCTCGGATCGGTACCCATGAACACTGCCTTCGGAACGCTCTCGGCCACCTTCGTCGCCTCCGCACTCGCCTCGGTCCTCGCGTCCTCCGTCGCCTCCACGGCGCTGGCGGGCGGCGGCACCCTGCATCTGCTCGGGAGCACCGGCCTCACGCCCAGCGGCGTGTCGGCCAACGGCGCGGTCGTCGCGGGCTACAACACCGCGGGCTTCTGGTACTGGACCAGCGAGCAGGGGCTGATCCCCATCGGCGGCATCGCCCCCTCGGCCGGTGGCGCTGGTTCGGCCGACATCAGCGACGACGGTTCGCGCATCGGCTACACGGTGATCAACCCGTCCACGGGCAAGACCGAAGGCGCGTTCTACGAGGTCGCCAGCGGCACCACGACCCGGGTCGGCAACTTCGGGTTCAGCTGCGACCTCGCGGCGACCAGCTGCTGGGGCATCTCGGGCGACGGCACCACCATGGTCGGGCTCGGGTGGCACAACCAGTGCGGCGCCCGCGCCTACCGCTTCCAGAGCAGCGGGTCGCTCGTCGATCTCGGCAGCCTGGTGCCTGGCTCGCCTTCGCGCGCGAAC
>CAMBUI010000140.1 GCA_945870915.1 Candidatus Kuenenia stuttgartensis
GCGTCGCGCCTCCTGCTCTCGCGCTGGATGCGCTAGGAACGGCGGCGCCCGACGGTTTCCCGCCGGGCGCCGAGCGAATCCTGGATCGCAGCCGGGAGCGCACCGCGCTCCGTGCGTGTTCACACGCGGCTCGGGTGCGGCTCAGGTGCGGAAGACCGCCAGCGTCGCCTTGATCTGTCCGACCTGGTCGCTGGTCTCGCTCGCTGCGGCCGCGAGCTCCTCGCTTGCCGCGGCGTTGCCCTGCGTGGTCTGGTCGATCTCCTGCATGCTGCCCGAGACCTGCTTGAGCGCCTCCGACTGGTCGCGGCTCGCCGACGAGATCTCGGTAAGCAGTTCGGCGACGGACCGCGAGCCGCCCACGATGCGGCTGAAGACGTCCTCGACGTCGCCGACGAGCTTGACGCCCGTCTCGGCGCGCGTTCCCGACTCCTCGATGAGGTTCGCGGTGTCGCGCGCGGCCTCGGCCGATCGCATCGCGAGGCTGCGGACCTCCTGCGCGACGACCGCGAATCCGCGGCCCGCGTCGCCGGCGCGCGCGGCCTCGACCGCGGCGTTGAGCGCCAGGAGGTTGGTCTGGAACGCGATCTCGTCGATCACGCGGATGATGCTGGCGATCTTGTCGCTCGAGGTGCGGATGCCGTCCATCGCGCCCACGAGCTCCTTCATGCGCGCGGCGCCCGTGTCGGCGTCGGCGCGCGCCTTCATGGCGATATCCGACGCGTTGCCCGAGTTCTGCGCGGTCTTGGCGACCATCGACGAGAGTTCCTCGATGCTCGCGGTGACCTGCTCGAGCGTCGCGGCCTGCTGGCTCGCGTCGGTCGCGATGGTGCGGCTGGTCTCGTTGATCTTCTCGGCGCCGCCCGCGAGGTCCTGGGTCTGCGACCGCACCGCGGCCACCGACTTCGCGATCTTCTCGGCGAAGGCGTTGAAGCTGCGCGCGACCTCGCCGAGCTCGTCGCCGCCGCGGTCGTCGAGGCGCCGGCTCAGGTCGCCGTCGCCCGAGGCGACCTCCTTCATCGCCGCGGTGATGGCGCGGAGCGGACGGTTGATCGAACGGCCGATCGCGAGCGCCGCGATGCCGCACAGGAGCAGCGCCGAGGCGCCGAT
Organism: Candidatus Kuenenia stuttgartensis; assembly: GCA_945870915.1. Lineage (GTDB taxonomy): Bacteria > Planctomycetota > Phycisphaerae > Phycisphaerales > SM1A02 > QWPT01. Next base: position 1,108 of record CAMBUI010000140.1, read on the forward strand.
CGCGACGATCGTGGTCGTGGCGGCCGACGTGCGCGCGGCCGCGGTCGCGACCTCGCCGTTCATGGCCTTGTCACCCGCCTCCTCGAACGCGGTCACCGAGGCCATCAGCGAGAGCGCCGCGGTGCGGTACCGGCCCTCGGCCTCGCGGCGCGCGGCGTTGGCCGACCAGAACGACTCGAGATCCGACTTGAACGACGCGAACATCGCCCGGTAGCGGTCGCTCATCCGAACCGCGGCGTCGTCGGTGCACGGGATGTCGAGCGCGCCGGTGCCGAGCATGCCTTCCGAGGCATCGCCCTGGAAGGCGAGTCCCTCGTCGATGCCGGCGCGGCAGCTCTCCGCCGGCTCGCCCGCGACGTAGCGCTGCAGGTGGTAGAGCACGGTCAGGAGACCGATGTTCGACTCCATGCCGCCGTCGGCCGCCTCCCACGCCTTGGAGATGCCGCCGTTCCAGGTGAAGGCCTGGTCGGGGTTCTTCTCGATCGCCTCGACCTGCGCGTCGCCGATCTCCTCGACCTCGCGGCCGAAGGCGACGAACGACTTGGTCGTCGCGTCGAAGCGGGTGCGGGCCTCGACCCACGCCTGCTGCGCCGAGACGAGCACGCGCATGTCGCCCTCGTAGTCGTCGAGCGAGGTCTCGAGCGTCGCGACGACCTCGCCCTTCAGCAGCCCGCGGTCGGCGGCCGAATCGAGCAGCGCGCGCGACTCGGCGTGCTGCGCCTCGATGGTGCGCGCGTCGGCGGTGCCGTTGGCGAGCATCTCCGAGACCAGCCGCATCTCGGTGCCGACGCTGATCGACCCCTCCATCGACTCGTTGGCGGTGTTCCAGGCGGGACCGGTGACGGTGTCGAGCGAGTGGTCGATGCTCCGGATGCCCCACCATCCCGCCACCGCGCAGGCGACGACGAGGACGGCGGAGGCGGCGAAGCCGAGATTGACGCGGGTCGAGATATGCATGTGGGGACTCCCTCTGTTCCTGTTCCTGGTGTGCCGCGAGGCGCGCGTGCCGCGGGGGCGCGGCGTGCGGCGCGGATTCGCGCGTGTCGGATCGGTCTCTCAGAAGGTGATGATGCAGCGCAGCGTGCCGACGAGCGCATCCTCGGTCGCGCCGCCACCCGGGTTCTGGAACCACTGGATGTCGGGCTTCACGTGGAGCCACGGCGTCACCTCGATGTCGTAGAAGAACTCGATGGAGAACTCGTCGTCGGTGAAGCCAGCCGACGGATCGCCGCTGAAGTCGACGAGCGAGAGGTAGACGCCCGCACTGTCGGCGTCGCGGCCGGGCAGCGTGCCCGTGAGCGAGACGCCGCCGCCGAACTGCTGCGCGACCGAGCTCACCTCGTCGTTCGCCGCGCCGTACTGCAGGAAGCCCCACAGGCCGCGCGCGTCGTCGTCATCGGCGCGATCGACGCCCTCGGGCGTCCAGAAGCGGCCCTCGGCGAGCGCGTAGAAGCCCGCGGTGCCGTCCTCGATGCCGCCGTCGAAGCGGGTGAACTCGCCCGAATGCCACCAGCCGCCCACGGCGAGGCGCACCGAGTTCACCGGTCCGACCGCGTCGAACAGAACGCCGGCCTCGGCGATGGCGAACCAGTCGTCGGAGTCGTCGTCGCTGAAGAACCCCGCGGGACCGCGCGACCCGGTGGGCACGCCGTCGACCGCGGTGGCGCCGTCGTACAGGCCCGCGCCCGCGTAGAAGTCGTCGCACGGATAGACGAAGAGGTTCACGCTCGTCGCCGGGTTGGGATAGGTGGGGAGCGCGAAGATCGCGGGGCTGAAGCCGGCGCTCGCGTTGATGAAGCCGGCGGCGGGCGAGATGTAGGCGAATTCGGCGTTCGCGTCGACCTTGCCGACCTTCACGCGGACCGCCTCGTCGAACAGCCACTGCTCGTACCAGAGCTGCGAGATCTGCGTGATGCTGCCCTCGATCGCGATGTTCGAGTACGCCTGGAATCCGCCGTGGAACTGACCGCCCACGCCCGTGTCGCCGGTCTGGAAATCGAGGAACACGCTGCCGCCCTCGAGGCCTGCGAGCACCTCGAGGTCGAAGGTCGCATTGAGGTCGAGCAGGAAGCGGAACGCCGATCGGTCGGACTCGCCGCCGCTGAAGACATCGCTCCACTCGGTCACCGCCGAGCCCGCGAACTCGACGCCCGCCTCCTCGAGGCCGGTGCGCGCGCCGGCCCAGTCGCCGGTCATGCGCGACCACTCCCACCACGGCGCGCCGACGAACCACTCGCGTGGCGCGGGCGCGTCGGCCGCGCCTCCGGCCTCGCCCGACCTCGGTCGCGTGTGCGCGCCGGGCTCCTGGCCGGGAAGGACGGGCGGGATGCCCGACGCCGCCTTGGGGATGAGCTCCGCCACGTCGGCGATGTCGCCGGCGCCGGCGATCTCGGGATCGTCGGCCGACTGCGGCTGCGCCGCGCCCGCCCGTGCGGTGACCGCCGCCGCGACGGCCGCCGCAAGCAGGCCGGCGACGAGGGCGCCGCGGCCCGCGTGGATTGGCGGAACGCGGTGCGCGACGAGGCACGCGGTACCGCGCGATGCAGACGGACGGATGACGAAAGCCTGGCTCGACTTCATGGGGACTCTCCTGGTGCGGTCGGGAATTCGCCGCGACTCGGGGATCGGCGGCGATTCGGCCCCACTTCATCCGCGATCCGCGATGCACCCCCGAACGGGGTGCTTGCCCGCCCTACACTGCGCCCCCGCTCCGATCTCCGCGCCGCATATTCAAGGACACACCGCTCCGTGTTGCTCGCCTCCGCCGTCTTCTCGCCGATCGCCTACTGGCCCGTCCTCGCCGGCTTCCTCGCCGCGGTCGCCGTGCTCCTCGCCTTCGACATGTTCGTGATCGAGCGGCTCACCTCGGGCGCGCCCGACTCGGCCGAGGCCGAGCGCAAGCGCTTCAAGGTGTCGCTCGCGTGGACCGTGATCTGCGTGCTCATGGCGCTGGGCACGGCCTACGCATTCAAGGTGTTCACGCTGGCCGAGCTCACCGCGAACCCGACGCTGCTCGAGCTGAGCGGCGAGCGCTACGCGAAGATGACGCCCGAGACCGCGTCCTCCGCGTTCTTCCTCGAGTTCCTCACGGGCTACGTGGTCGAGATGGCGCTCTCGATCGACAACCTCTTCGTCTTCCTCGTGATCTTCCGCTACTTCGGGCTCGACCACGAGAAGCAGCACCGCGTGCTGTTCTGGGGCATCCTGGGCGCGGTCGTGTTCCGAGCGCTGTTCATCGGCGTCGGCGCGGCGCTGGTGCAGTACCAGTGGGTGCTGGTGGCGATGGGCGTGTTCCTGATCTTCACCGGCATCAAGCTGGTGTCGAGCGAGGAGAAGCAGCTCGAGCCCGACAAGAACCCCTTCATCCGCATGCTGTCGCGGCTGGTGCCGCTGTCGCCGCGCTTCGACGGCGCGCGCTTCTTCACCCGGATCGACGGCCGCCGCGCCGCCACGCCGCTGTTCGTGACCCTGATCGTCGTCGAGACCACCGACATCGCCTTCGCGGTCGACTCGGTGCCCGCGGTCCTCGCGATCTCGCAGGAGCCGTTCATCGCGTTCGGCTCCAACATCTGCGCGATCCTCGGACTGCGCGCGATGTTCTTCGTGGTGGCCGAGGCGATGCAGAAGTTCCACCTGCTCAAGTACGGGCTCGGCCTCGTGCTCGTCTGGGTCGGCCTCAAGATGACGGTCCTGCCGTGGCTCCTGCGCGACGAGCTCACCAATCCCACCGGCCACGTGCCGATCCCGGTCTCGCTGGGCGTGATCGTCACCCTCATCGGCGGCACGATGCTGCTCTCGCTCGCGATGCCGCAGAAGCCGGCTGCCGGCGACGGGGACTCGGCCCATGGCTGAACTCTGGCACGAGTTCCTGCGGCTCTTCACCGAGCTCGATGTCGCCCTCGCCGAGATCATCGCGCGGCACGGCGTGTGGACCTACGCCATCCTGTTCGCGATCGTGTTCGCCGAGACGGGCCTGGTCGTGACCCCGTTCCTGCCCGGCGACTCGCTGCTGTTCGCCGCGGGCGCGCTCGCGGCGCAGGGCGGGCTGAGCGTGCCGCTCATGATGGTGCTGCTCTTCGTCGCCGCGGTGCTGGGCGACGCGCTCAACTACCACATCGGCAAGGCCATCGGCCCGCCGGCCTTCAGCGGACGGTACCGGTTCCTCAAGAGGAGCCATCTCGAGAAGACGCAGCGCTTCTTCGAGAAGCACGGCGGCAAGGCGATCATCTACGCCCGCTTCGTGCCGATCGTGCGCACCTTCGCGCCGTTCGTGGCGGGCGTGGGCACCATGAGCTACGGCCGCTTCCTGGCGTTCAATGTGATCGGCGCCGTGCTGTGGGTGGTCGGCTTCGTGGGCGCGGGCGCGCTGTTCGGCAACATCCCGATCGTCAGGAACAACTTCTCCAAGGTCATCCTGCTCATCATCGTCGTGAGCGTGCTGCCGATCGCGTGGGAGGCGTTCGGCGCCTGGCGAGCGGCGCGGCGCGAGCGGCTCCGCGCGGCGGGAAAGGCCGAGGGCTGATCCCATGTTCCGCTTCGCCATCAAGATGCTGTTCGGCGACAACGCGAAGTTCTACGGGATCCTGCTGGGACTCGGCTTCGCATCGCTGCTGATCGCGCAGCAGGCGTCGATCTTCGTGGGGCTCATGAGCCGCACCTTCGCCTTCATCGGCGATGTCGGGCATGTCGACCTCTGGGTGTTCGACCCGACGCAGTCGTATGTCGACGAGCCCAAGCCGCTGCGCACCACCGCGCTCGAGCGGGTGCGCGGCGTGACCGGCGTCGCGTGGGCGGCGCCGCTCTACAAGGGCCTGCTCGTCGCGACGCTGCCCGACGGCAAGCGGCAGCTGTGCAACGTGGTCGGGATCGACGACGACACGCTCGCCGCGGGACCGGGCACGATCGTCGAGGGTTCGGTGGCCGACCTCCGCCAGCCCGACGCGGTCATGGTGCAGGTCGGGTCGAGCCAGCAGAACATGATGTTCCCCGCCGAGCTCGCCCCGGGGGCGCTGCCGGCGCCGGGCCAGGTGATCGACCCGAAGGGACCGAAGCGTCCCGTGCAGATCGGCGACATCGTCGAGCTCAACGAGCGCCGCGCGCGCGTCGTGGGCCTGGTGCGCTGCCCCGAGACCTTCACCCCGGGTCCGACGATCTACACCGTGTACTCCCGCGCGCTCACCTACGCGCCCCCCGCGCGCCGCGTGATGAGCGCGGTGCTCGTGAAGGCCAACGAGGGCGTCGACCCGGCGGAGCTCTGCGAGCGCATCACCGAGCAGACCGGCTACGCCGCGCTGCAGCCGTGGGACTACTCGATGCGCACGCTCGGCTACTGGATGCGCGAGACCGGCATCCCCATCAACTTCGGCATCGCGATCGCGCTGGGCTTCTTCGTGGGCGTCGCGATCGCGGGGCAGATGTTCTACAACTTCACGCTCGACAACCTGCGCTACTTCGGCGCGTTCAAGGCGATGGGCGCGTCGAGCCGCCTGCTGCTCGGCATGGTCGCGCTGCAGGCGCTGGTCGCGGGCGTGCTCGGGCTCGGCCTCGGGCTCGGCGCCGTGAGCGCCTTCGGCCTGAACGCCGCGGGTGGGAAGCTCGCCTTCAAGATGCTCTGGCAGATCCCCTTCATCGCCGCGGGCGCGGTGCTCGTCATCTGCGTGCTCGCGAGCGTGATCTCGATGTGGAAGGTCGTGCGGCTGGATCCCGCCGATGTGTTCAAGGGGGCGTGACGCGATGCCGGACGCAACACCATCCACGCAGCATGCCGCGCCAGGCGGCGGCCCCCCGCCGGACGGACGCCCGCTGGCCATCCGGCTGCGCGCGGTCGCCAAGACCTTCGGCAAGGGCGAGAGCGCGGTGCGCGCGCTGCGCGGCGTCGACCTCGATGTCCCCGCGGGCGCGCTCACGATGCTGGTCGGCCCGTCGGGCTGCGGCAAGACCACGCTGATCTCGATCCTCGCCGGACTGCTCGCGCGCGACGCCGGCGAGCTCGCGGTGTTCGGGCAGGACCTCGGCGCGCTGCGCCGCGACCGGCTCTCGGCGTGGCGCCGCGACAACGTCGGCTTCATCTTCCAGCAGTTCAACCTGGTGCCGCAGCTCACGGTCGCCGAGAACGTCTCGGTGCCGCTCGTCCTCAAGGGCGAGTCGGTGGGCGCCGCGGTGCGCAAGGCGCACGACATCCTCGCCACGCTCGGCCTCGAGGGCCGCGGCGCGAGCGCACCCCTCAAGCTCTCGGGTGGACAGCAGCAGCGCGTGGCCATCGCGCGCGCCCTCATCCACGAGCCGCGCCTGCTCGTGTGCGACGAGCCGACCAGCGCGCTCGACGCCGAGCTCGGGCGCCGCGTGATGGGCTTCATCCGCGACCGCTCGCGCAGCCCCGACCGCGCGGTGGTGGTGGTGACCCACGACGACCGCATCTTCCACCTCGCCGATACGATCGCCCACATGGACGACGGCCTCGTCCGTAGCGTCGAGCGCCGCGCCCCGCACATCGAACCCCCGCAGACCGCGAAACAGGGATCCGCATGAAACTCCGCCTGATCGTCCTTCCCGTGCTCGCACTCGGCGGCTTCGCGCTGACCGGAGTCGCCGTGGCGAAGTTCAACGCGCCGCCGCAGACCGGTCCGGCACCGGTCGCGCCCGCCGCGATCCCCTTCCCCGACCGCGTGGCCGGCGTGGGCGTGATCGAGCCGGCCAGCGAGACCATCCTGATCGGCACGCAGGTCGGCGGCATCGTGGCCAAGGTCCTGGTGCGCGAGGGCGACCGCGTCGTCCGCGGCCAGCCGCTGGTCGAGATGGACTCCCGCGACGCCGACGCGCGCATCGCCTCCGCGCGCGCCAAGGTCGAGACGGCGAAGTCGCGCATCGCCGCGGCCGAGGCCCGCACCGCGCAACTCGTGGCGCGGCCCCGCGCCGAGGACCTCGCCGAGGCCCGCGCGCT
>CAMBUI010000141.1 GCA_945870915.1 Candidatus Kuenenia stuttgartensis
GGGTCGAGGCGACCGAGCAGAACATGGTAAACGCCGCGGAAGAGGCCGGTCTTCTCCATCACGAGGAGGTCCTTCGGCTGCTCGACCACGAGCACGGTCGACGCGTCGCGCCTGGGGTCGGCGCAGATCGGGCACGGGTCGCTGTCGGCGAGGCTCCAGCACACGCCGCAGTGCTTGACCTTGCGCTTGACATCCTCGACCGCGCGCGCGAGTTCGAGCGCCTCGGCGGGCGGCTGGCGCAGCACGTGGAAGGCGAGCCGCTCGGCGCTGCGGCGGCCGATGCCCGGCATCGCGGCGAAGGCGTCGATGAGGCGTCGGACGGATTCCGGGTAGGCGGCGTTCGACATGCGCGGCTCAGGCGAGCTTCTCAAGGATGTGCGGCGGAAGATCGATGCCCGAGTCCTTGGCGGCGCGGCCGATCTCCTCGGCCATGCGGGCGCGGGCGCGGGTGAGGGCGTCGTTGACCGCCTCGGCGATCATGCGGTTGGCGTAGGCCTGGTCGGACGGGGATCCGTTGGCCATGCCGCGGAACACCGACGGATCGAGGGTGACCGAATCGATGCGGATGTCGCAGAACGCGACCGCCTTGACCGCGCCGCCGCCGGCGCTGCCCTCGACCTTGGTGTTGGCGAGGCGCGCGCGCACCTCCTCCATCTTGGACTGGAGCTTGGGCAGGTCCTTGAGCATGCCTGCCATCTGCGATGCTTGCTTGAGCTTGTCGAACACGCGGTTCACCTCAGGGCGGGGTCACTGGGCTGGACTTCACTGCGGAATCGCGCGGCGGACTCCCGGACGCCGCGGCCCGCCGGACATCATTCGAAATGCTCCGGATCCATGGTGTCGAAGGAGACCGGTTCATCGGTCGGAACGCCGTCGTCGGTCGACTTCGCGGCGTCGCCGTCGGCTTCGGCCGGATCGGCGGTCTTCGCGGGCTCCTCGGCGAAGCGCGGGGTGACCGCGATCACGGTTGCGTCGAGAAGTTCGGCGGCGCGTCGGACCAGCGGGTCGTTGCGAACCCCGGGATCGTCGACCTGCACCGGGCGCGGCGCGTCGGACTCGCGCCGGAGGCGGCTGGTGTCGAGGGTGAGCCGGAGCGGCCTCCCAGCGGCGCGGGAGAGCAGCGTGCGGATCGGGTCGGGATTGGTCGCGAGGTACTGGCCTGATCCATCGTCGACGAGCGCGACGCGCACCGACTCGCCGCTGTAGTCGAGGACCTCGATCTGCTCGAAGAGCGCGCGTTCGCGGGGGCTGCGCGCCGCGAGCGACTCGAGGCGGGTGCGGAGCTCGGCGATGTTGGCCGCGGGGGCGGCGGCGACGGGCGCGGAGACTGCGGACGGCGCCGCGGCTGGAGCCGGGGATGCGGAACTGGCCTTCGGCGATGCGGTTGCCTGCGGCGACGCGAGAGCCTGCGGCGCGTGGGAAGCCTGCGGCGCGCGAGTAGCCTGCGGCGCGTGGGAAGCCTGCGGCGCGTGGGAAGCCTGCGGCGCGTGGGAAGCCTGCGGCGACGGGAGTTCCTGCGCCGCGCGCCCCCCCTGCGCCATCGGCTTCGGCTCGACCGCGATCGGCCCCGTCGCGCGCGGCGCGGCGGGGTCACCTGCTTTTTTTGAGTCGGCTCCGGTGGCACCGGCGAGGAGCGCGGCGCCGCCCGCGAAGCGCGACGAGAGCGCGAGGCGCGCGAGGCACGCGTCGTATAGCGCGCGCGGCGCGCTCGAGCCACGCGCGTTGCGGCCGGTCGCGTCGCACAGTGCGATCGCGTGGGCGCAGAATGCGGCGTCGGTCTGCCCGGCGATGCGCGCGACGCGGTCGCGCATCGATGCGGCGACCTCGAGCAGGTCGCTCTCGGTGCCCGCGGCGCTCGCGACCAGGATCCAGCGGAACCGCTCGGCGAGCAGCTCGAGCGCCTGCTCGACGCCGCTGCCGCGCTCGAGGAGCCGCGCGCCGTGGAGCAGCGCGTCGGCCACGCGCTCGCACACGCAGGCATCGACGATGTCGAGCAGGATCTCGTCGTCGGGCAGTCCGAAGACCTGCTCGAGCACGGCGGAATCGACCTTGCCGGTGGCGGCGGCGAGCAGCCGGTCGAGCAGCGACAGTCCGTCGCGCATCGAGCCGTTCGCGAGGCGCGCGACCGAGAGCAGCACGTCCTCGGTGACCTCGATGCCCTCGCCCTTGGCGACGGCGCCGAGGTGGCCCGCGATCTGCTTGGTGGGGATGTTGCGGAAGTCGAAGCGCTGGCAGCGCGACTGGATCGTCTGCGGCACCTTGTGCGGCTCGGTGGTGCAGAGGATGAACTTCACATGCGACGGCGGCTCCTCCATGGTCTTGAGCAGCGCGTTGAACGCCGGCGTCGTGAGCATGTGGACTTCGTCGATGATGTAGATGCGGTACTTGCCGCGCGTCGGCGCGAGGCCGGCGCCCGCGATCAGGTCGCGCGCGTCGTCGATGCCGCGGTTCGACGCACCGTCGATCTCGATGACATCGAGGTCCTCGCCGCGCAGGATCGCGTCGGAGATCGCGTCGCCCTCGCTGAGCGCGCTGTCGCGGTTGAGGGCGCGGGCGAAGATGCGCGCCATCGAGGTCTTGCCCACGCCGCGGGTGCCGCAGAAGAGGTACGCGTGCGCGGTGCGGCCGGTGGCGATGGCGTTCTGGAGCGTGCGGGCGATGGGCTCCTGCCCGACCACCTCGCCGAAGTCGCGCGACCGGTAGCGGCGCGCGAGCACGGTGTACGGCTTCGCCGCCACCTCGACCTCGCCCGCAGCGGAGGAGTTCGCGCCGGGGGATGTCGCGCCTTTCTTCGCCATCGGTCTCGCCTCGCGCCTGATGAAGAACTCGGAGCCGCGGAAGACGGCCAGGCGACCGTCGGCTCGGACCGAAACGCTTATGGCTGCTGCGGTCAAGCCCTGACCAGGTTCACGGCCGACCCGCCCGCCGGGCCCGGCCGTCTTCTGCGGCTCCGAGTCGGGGATAGTAGCGGAGTCGGCGCTTCCGCGCGCCCCCCGAATCAAGCCCCTAGAATCGCGGCCATGACCGAAGACCGCACCCTGCCGGCGAACGGCGACACGGCGCCCGATGAAGGACGGAGCGACGGACGGAACGACGGACGGCGCGACGGACTGCGCGGCGGCCCCGCGCGGAGCACGCGGGTGATCCTGCTGTTCGCCCGACTGCTCTTCATGGCGCTCATCCTCGCGACCCCCGCCCTGGTGGTCGCGAGCCGGCCGGTCAACCCGAACGACCCCGATCCGTTCCGCTTCTCGATCGTGCTGGGCCTGACGCTCGCGGTCGGCGCGATCGGCCTGATCGTCATGGTGATCGACGCCATGACGCCCAACAAGCGGCTGGCGTCGATCTTCGGCGTCTACCTCGGGATCTGCCTCGGCCTCGTGGGCGCATTCTTCATCGGCACGCTGCTCGACACGATCCTGCGCGCGTGGGAGCTCGACAAGACCAACGCGGCGCTCTACGTGAACCTGGCGAAGGTCTCGATCGGCCTGATCCTGTGCTACATCGCGGTGTCGGTGGTCATGACCACGAAGGACGACTTCCGCCTCGTGATCCCCTACGTCGAGTTCAGCAAGCAGAACCGCGGCGTGCGGCCGATGCTGCTCGACACGAGCGCGATCATCGACGGGCGCATCCTCGAGCTGGCCGAGTCGGGCGCGCTCGACGCGCCGTTCGTGGTGGTGCAGCCGGTGGTCGACGAGCTGCAGCGGCTCTCCGACAGCGGCGACAAGGGCAAGCGCGCGCGCGGACGGCGCGGCCTCGACATGGTCGCGCGCATGCAGGCGAGCCCGCGGGTCGACATCTCGGTCGAGGAGGCGGCGATCGACGGGCTCAACGTCGACCGCGGCCTGGTCGAGGTCGCGCGGCTCCGCGGATACCGCGTGGTGACCACCGACGCAGGCCTCGCGAAGGTCGGCGAGATCGCCGGCGTCTCGATGATCAACATCAACCGCATCGCGGGCTCGCTGCGCGCGCAGGCGCTCGCGGGCGACCGCCTCGAGGTCGAGCTGGTGCGCCCCGGCGAGAACGCCACGCAGGGCGTGGGCTACCTCTCCGACGGCACGATGGTCGTGGTCGAGGGAGGCGCGTCGCGCATCGGCGAGTCGGTGTCGACGGTGGTGACCAACACGCTCACCACCGCGGCCGGCAGGCTGATCTTCGCGCGCGTCGAGGACATGCCGCCCGAGCCCGGAAGCGCGGCCAGCATGGCGGCGCGCGCGACGGGACAGCCGAAGCACCGGGACGGGCACCGCGAGGACGAATCGCGCCCGGGTTCGGGGCGCAATCCGCGGCGGAGCTGACGCGAGGCCCGGGCGGACTCCCGCGTCCGGTGTTCCGCAGGCTTCGCCTGCGGGCACCCGCATCCAACGACCACCGGAGGAAGCCGCCGCGGCGGCGACCGCCGATGACGTGGGTGCCCGCAGATGCAGGCGAAGCCGCAATCTGCGGAACGGATGACATGCATCGCCGGGCGGGCTCCCGCGTCCTGCGACCGCTCGGCTAGCGGCCGAGCACGAGGAGCTGGTTGATGAGCTCGTCGGTGGTCGTGATCACGCGGCTGGCGGCCGAGTAGCCGGTGCTCGCGAGGATCATGTTGATGAACTCCTGCGAGAGGTCGACGTTCGACAGCTCGAGCGCGCCGCCGACCAGTCGGCCGGTGCCGAAGTCGCGCGGCTTCGCGACCAGCGGCGTGCCCGAGTTCGGGCCGGTGCGGAAGAGGTTGTCGCCGGCGTCGACGAGGCCCTCGGGGTTCGAGAACTTCGCCAGCGCGACCTGCCCGATGGTGCGGGTGAGGCCGTTGGTGAACGAGCCGGAGATGCGGCCGTCCTCGCCGATCGAGAAGTTCGAGAGCGTGCCGATCGGCGAGCCGTCCTGGAAGACGGCGGCGAGGTTCGACGCGCTGTCGGTGAGGCTCGAGACCGCGTCGGCGCCCGAGTTGAAGTCCATGTTGACGGTGAGCGGGCTCACGGCGCCGTTGGTGCGCGTGATCGAGAAGCTCTGGTTGGTCGCGTTGGTGAAGCGGCCGGTCGCGTCGAAGGTCACCTCGCCGAGGCCGATGAGGCGCGAGACGGCGTCGTTGTCGTTCGACTCGGCCACGAACTGCCAGGTCGTGCCGCCCGAGGCGCTGGTCTGCTGCAGCGTGAAGGTCAGGTCGATGGTGAGCGGCGTGCCGAGCGAGTCGTAGACGACGAAGCTGGTGCGCACGCTCTCGCCGTTGGCGGAGCCCGACTTCTGCAGCACGAGCGGCTGGCCGCTGCCCGATCCGGGCGTGCCGACCACGAAGTCTGCGGTCTCGAGCGCGAGGTCCTGCACGGTGCCCTCGTTGCCGGTGATGACGAGCTGGCCGCCGGCGTTGATGGTCACGTTGCCGCCGAGGTTCGACGAGCCGCCCACGTTCGAGCTGTCGAGGCCGAGCACGTCCTCGAGGAACGCGGTGAAGTCGGCCATGGTGGTGCCGTTCGCCTCGGCGCCGGCGACGGCGGTCGCGCTGAAGGCGAAGGTCTTCGAGCCGAGGTCCTTGCCGCCCTTCTCGACGCCCGAGATGGTGATGGTCTTCGGGTTCACGCTCGAGTCGAACGCGAGGACCGAGCCGCCCGCGCCGTCCGACATGTAGACGTCGGTCGTGGTGAGGTCGGTGGCGGAGGTGACGGGGATCGTCATCGCGGCGTCGGTGAACCAGGCGCGGCCGGTGTGGACCGAACCCGTCGTGCCGACCGAGCCGGACGCGTTGAGGTTGCCGTTGAAGATGACGTTGCGGCTCGCCTCGGCGAGGGTGAGCGTGCCGACCGGGACCGAGAGCGCCACGAGGTCGCCCTCGATGACGTTGAACTGCTCGTCGACGCCGAAGCCCATGACGCGCGCGCCCGACTGGGTGACCAGCTCGTTCTGCGGGTTGCGCACGAAGTTTCCGGCGCGGGTGAAGTGGCGGGTGCCGGCGACATCGACGATGAAGAAGCCGTCGCCCTCGATCGCGACGTCGGTGGCGACGCCGGTCGCGCCGATCGCGCCGTTGTTGAAGTTGCGCTGGGTGCCCGCGACGGTCACGCCGAGGCCGATCTGGCCGGGGTTGGTGCCGCCGGTGTTGGTGCCGGGCGCGGTGCCGAGCGTGAAGTTGCGGCTGAAGGTCGGCGTGAACTGCATCCGGTTCGACTTGAACGCGGTGGTGTTCACGTTCGAGATGTTGTTGCCGATGACATCGAGGCGGCGCGAGTTCGAGATGAGACCCGAGAGGCCGGTGAAGAGTGCGGTTGTGCTTGCCATGGCTGTGCTCCTCGATGGTTCAGGCGCTGGCGCGCTGGGCGCGCCCGCCGTTGATCTTCAGTGAATCGAACTGCTCGGCGATCTCGCGGGGCGGAAGCGCACGCGGCCCGAGGGCGCGCGTGGCGAAGGTGGCCGACTCGCCGCGGATCGCGATCGCGGAGTCGACTTCCTCGAAGACGAAGTCGTCGCGGGTCTCGAGCCTCTCGAGGCGGCGCGACTGGATGTCGGCGATGAACGAGCGTCCCTCGGCCACCACCACCGCGCGGCGGGATCCGCGTGCGTGCGCGAGGTCGAGCGCGCGCGCGACCTGGGCGAGCGTGGCCGGCTCGAGCGCGGCGCCGTCGGCGAGCTCGACCGTGCGGTCGCTGCCGATCGCTCCGCCGCGCGCGAGCTCGAGGAGCTCGGTGAACTCTCCGTCGGCGACCGACGCGCGCTGCGACGACGCGGCGGCGGCGCCTTCGGGGCGCACGGCCGGCTCGAGTCGGCGGAGAAGTTGGCGCGGGTCGATGGTCACGGGATCGGTGTCGGTGCGTTGGTCAGGGTCGATGGCCGGGTTGGTGCGTGGCGGATCGCCGCGGAATCAGGGGTTTCCGCCAGAGCCGGAGCCCGAGCCAGAGCCGGAGCCGGAGCCGGAGCCGGAATCACTGCCCGAGCCCGAGCCGGAACCCGAGCCCGAACCACCGGTGGGCGGCGCCACCTGCGAGTCGATGTACTCGACGTTGTCCATCGGGATGATCCAGCCGTTGTCGAGGACGAGCGCGACCTGGTCACCGGTGCGGGCGACGCTCTTGACGGTGCCGCCCACGCGCTCGGCGTTCTCGGTGAGGCCCGCGACGCGCTTGCCGATCAGGCCGCCGGCGCTCGACATCTGGTTCTGGAAGACGATGCTCTCGAGGCGGTTCGACATCTCGATGTCGCTCTCGATCGAGCGGATCGAGTTGAGCTGCTCGAGGAGCGCGCCGGAGTCGTTCGGCTTGAACGGATCCTGGTTCTGCAGCTCGGTGAAGATGATCTTGATGAACTCCTCGCTCGACAGCTCGTTGAAGCGGCTGGCGGTGCCGGATCCGGCGCCGGAGGTTGTCCCTGATCCCGTCAGTGCGTTGATCGCGCTCATGAATCGACTCCTTCGATGCACACAGGCTCAGGTCAGGGTCAGACGGCGCGGCGCATCGGTTCCGTCCTTTGCGCCGTCACGCCGTGAAGGACACGCGCGAATCCACGCGTCGCGCCCTGCCGTGCCGCCTCCGTGCGGTCCCGGCCACCGCGGTGGTCGCCATCGCGACGCCCGCGGCTCTCGCCACCCGCGGCATCCTGCCGCGTTCCGCTGCGTTCGCCCCGATCCCCCCTGTCGTTCCTCGCGTCGGCGCCGTCCTGGCGCGCGTCGCTGCCCGTCGGCGCGGCGACCGGGGCCGTGGATTCCGTTCCACGACCGCCGTGCACCGAGATGCGCTCGACGGAGAGGCCTTGGGATTCGAGTCGTTCACGCAGCATGCCGAGGTTCGCCTCAAGCAAGACCCGTGCCTCGGGGGTGGCGGCCGTGAAGTCGGCAACAACTGCCCCCTGGCTGATCTGCAGTTCGATGCGGAGCTGACCGAGCGCGGGCGGCTCGAGACGCATCGTGATCGCGCCTCCGCGCTGGTTTGCGAGGAGGGCGATGCCCTTCGACGCGAGCTGGGCGGAGGGATGGAGCGCCCCTTCGGCGTCGGCGCCCGCCAGACCGCCCGCGGAGCCGGGGACGGCAGTTCCTGCGTCGAACGCGCCGAAGGCGCCCGCGTCGGCACGCG
>CAMBUI010000142.1 GCA_945870915.1 Candidatus Kuenenia stuttgartensis
CGAAGGCCAAGGCCGACCCGAAGACGACCTTCTCGAAGGTCGATGCGCTCGCGGCCGCCGGCAACGTCGAGAAGAACTGACCGCGGGTCCGCTGCGGCGGCCGGCACGATCGACGGAACAATCAAGCGAAACCACGACGGACCCGGCACACGCCGGGTCCGTTGTCATTCCGCCCGCGCCGTCACTTCGACAGCCGCGCCACGAACAGCCCGGGGCCGCGGGCATCGATCGCCGGCCGCAGCGCCCGGTAGAGCGTAAGCGAGAGCTTGGCCTCGGCCGCGAGGGCCTCGAGCGCGGACCGCGAGAAGCCGAGGTGCTCGTGCCCCATGGTGGCGCGGTACTCGGAGCGCCCGTGCTCGACCATGTCGAGCACGATCACCGTACCGCTCTTGCCGAGCGCCCGGCGGGCCGACGCGAGCACCTTCGCCGGCGACCGCACGTGGTGCAGCACCAGCGAGACAACGCAGGCGTCGAACTCGCCCGCCTCGGCGGGAAGGTCCTCGAGGCTGCCCTTGCGGACCTCGACATTGGCGTGCTCGCGCAGGCGCTTGCGTGCTGCGTCGATCATCGCCGGCTCGCGGTCGATCGCGACCACGCGGCGCACGAAGGGCGCGATCTCGGCGGCGATCTCGCCCGTGCCGCAGCCGAGGTCGGCGACGGTCCAGTGGGCAGGCAGCAGCGCGAGCAGCGCCTCGGACGAGAAGCGCTCGCCGAACAGGCCCATTCGGAGCCCGCTCCACTCGCCGCCCACGCGGCCGAAGAAGCCCTTCGGGTCGGGATTGCGCGCCGCGAGCACCTCGCGCATGCGGCGGTCGTCCTGGGCCGACTCGCCGCCCTCGCCGAGCGAGGCGCGCAGCAGGTCCCACGCGGCGAGCGCGTCGGCCGACATCGCGTCGCGCGAAAGCCGGTAGTAGGTGGCCGTGCCCTCGGCGCGCTTGGAGACGAGCCCCGCGCCACCGCCCGCCTCGTGGAGCGCCTTGAGGTGGCGGCTCATCGTCGACTGCGGCAGCTGCAGCGCCGACGCAAGCTCGCCCACGGCGAGTTCCTCGCGCTCGAGAAGCCGGAGCATGCGGGCACGCTGCGGATCGGCGAGCGCCGCGAAGATCGAGATGACGGTGGGATTGGCGGGCAACGCGGGACCGATGCGTGCGCGGGATCAGACGCCCGGCGGAAGGCCGGTCGTCGGCTCGAGGGCGAGGCCGTACTCGGCGACCTTGTTGCGCACCGCGAGCGAGTTCGGGGCGATGGTGTACGCCTGGCGCAGACGGCGGGTGGCGAGCTTCGAGTCGCCGACATCCTCGGCGACCTCGACGGCCTTGAGGTACGGACGCGGGTCGGTGCCGTCGGTCAGGACGATCGCGCCGTTCACCGCGACGGTCGCGATGTCGGGGTCGTTCATCTTGATGCCGTAGTCGGCGAGCAGCATGTAGCTGTCGAGCGAGTTCAGGTTGCTGCCGCGCTGGGTGAGCAGCTGGACCAGCTTCTGCTTGTCGTTGAGCTTGAAGTACACGTGCGCGAGGCCGGCGGCGACCTCCTGGCTCGCGGGATTGGCCGCGTAGGCCGTCTCGACATGGGTGCGGGCCTCGGCGAGGTTGCCGATCTCCGCGAGGCTCACGCCGTAGCGGTACTCGACCTCCCAGTCGCCGGGCGCGCGCTCGAGGATCTCCGCGTAGCCTGCGGCGGCCTTCGAGTACTGTCCGTAGGTGAAGGCGTGGTCCGCCTCCTTCTTCGCGGCAACCATCGGACGGGGTCCGGCGCACGCGGTCAGGAGCATGGCGGGCAGGAGGACGGCGGGAAGGGCGAGAGCGGAGATGATGCTCTGGATACGCATGGAACGGCTCGTGAAACGGGCTTGATGGATTCGCGAAACGGACCGCGGCACAGCTCGCGGAACAGCGCGGAACGGGATGATAGGGGTTTTCGCGGGGCGCGAACAGCACGCGCCTCCGGGAGAAGCGGGCGATCGTAGCCATGTCGAACGGCAAGTCCAGAGTCGATTCCGAAGTGCAGGGCGCGGCGCGCCCGCCGGTGTCCGGCGGCCTCGAGGCGCCTGCGCCCGAGACGCGCGGAGTCCCCGTGCGCGTCGCGGTCGCGCGCCACGAGACCGCCGACGGCGACCACCTCGACCTCTTCGTGGGCCCCGCCGCGGCGATCGACGGCGACCCGGACGCCCGCGTGGCGCGCACCTGGCGGCTTCCCCTCGAGGCGTGGGAGGCGGAACACCTCGCCTGCGGTCGGTTTGCGGCGGTGGCCATCGCCCCGCACCGCGCGGCGTACCTCGCGCTCGCGACCGCGCACACGCTGGCAGACGGACGCGGCCGTGTCGTGCCCCTCCTTCGTGGAGGCGGTTGGGCCGACGCCCTCCCTGAGGCGGCCGACGCCCCCCCGCTCGGGCTCTCCATCCTCGGCCGACGCATCGAGATCCGCGATGGGTTCGCGGTGATCTCGCAGGCCGCGCCTGGGTCGGGCGCGGGCCCGATGCCGGCCGCCACCCCGAACCCGGAGGCCGCTCCGTGACCGGATTCCCGATCGACACGCTGGTCGCGGCGACCTTCACGCTGTGGGGGCTGCTCTGCGTCGGCCTGGTGATCGCCGGCCTGCCGGGGGCGTGGATCCTGATCGCCACCGCGATCGTGCTCGACTTCTGCCAGGGCTGGTGGCTGCCGCCCGGCGACCCGCTGATGTTTCACCCGCTCACCATCGCCGGCGCCATCGCGGTCGCCGCGATCGGCGAGGTGCTCGAGCTCGCCCTCTCGGCCGCCGGCGCGCGGAGGTTCGGCGCGACCCGGCGCGGCATGATCGGATCGGTGATCGGCGGCATGGCCGGAGCGCTCGGGGGCACCGTGCTCCTGCCCCTGCCCGTGGTCGGCACCATCGCCGGCGCGCTCGTCGGCACGGCCATCGGCGCCGTCGTGGGCGAGCTCTCCGACGGCACGAAGACGCTGCGCGACACCACGGGCCCCGCGACGGGTGCGGTGATCGGCCGCGTGCTCGGCACGCTCGCCAAGCTCCCGTGCGCCGCCGCCGTGTTCGTCGCGCTGGCGGTGGCGGCGTTCGCGCGGTGACGCGTGGTGGGCGGCGCAGCCTCGCTGCAAGGTGCCCCGCGGCGCTACAAGGTGCCCCGGGGCCCGATCCCCTTCGTCGCGGAATTCTCGCGACATTTTTACGCGCGCTAACTCCATCATCCGTCGACCGTTGCGGATCGCGCTGACCGTCATGCCCCATCTCGCGCATTGACTCGCACCCCGACGCGCGGCATATTGCCGCGTCCCCACGGCGCTGTGCCGACGGGAAAAGATCATGCGGACGCGCACACACTGCGGCGTCCCGCGCGCCCCCTCGGGCGCAGAGAGGTTGCACATGTTGAGGATGAACGATGTCTCGGTGCGCGCGGCTGTCGCATTTGCCGCGGCGGTCTTCTGGTCGGCGCCATCGGCGGATGCGGCGGAGATCCTGGTGCCCAACCAGCACCCGACGATCCAGGCCGCCATCAACGCCTCGGCCAACGGCGACACGATCATCGTCGCCAGCGGAACCTACAACGAGCTCATCCGCTTCTTCGGCAAGGCGGTCACGCTCCGCTCGGAGAGCGGCCCCGCCACCACCATCATCGACGGCGGCCAGCTGGGCACCACGGTCAAGTTCGCCAACGCCGAGACCGCGGCCACCGTGCTCGAAGGCTTCACCATCCGCAACGGCCGCGCGGCCGTCGGCGGCGGCATGTACATCAACTCGGCCAGCCCGACCATCCGCGACTGCGTGTTCGTCGCGAACACCGCGCTCGACCGCGGCGCGGGCGCCGCCGTCGTCAACGGCCGCCCGAGCTTCACCGGCTGCACCTTCGACGCCAACACCGCCACCGAGCGCGGCGGCGGCGCGTACCTCATGGTCAATAGCGATGTCGCGTGGACCAGCTGTACCTTCACCGGCAACCGCGCCAAGAACCGCAACGGCGACAGCTACGGCGGCGCGGTCGCGGCGGAGTCGGAGTCCGACCAGACCTTCACCGGCTGCACCTTCACCTCGAACAAGGCCGAGCCCGACACGGGCTACAGCGGCGGCGCGCGCGGCGGCGCGGTCTGGCTGAACGGACCGATCGGAACCTTCGCCGGCTGCACCTTCACCACCAACGAGGCGAATCCGCGCAGCGGCGACGGCTACGGCGGCGCGGTCTACACCGTCACCGCGGCGCCGAGCATCGCCAATTGCGTGTTCACGGGGAACAAGCTGCGGCACCTGAGCGGCTCGAGCTACACCGGCCATGGCGGCGCGGTGTACATGAGCACGGGCGGCCTGTTCGCGGGCAACGAGCTCACCGGAAACTCGATCACGGGCTTCTCCGACGCACGCGGCGGCGCGGTCTACAACGGCGGCAACGGCGTGTACACCGACACGCCGTGCGCGACGAACTCGATCAGCAACTGCTCCTCTGCCTACGGCGGCGCCATCTACACGGGCGGCAGCGGCGAGTATGCCAACGTACCGTGCACCTCGAACGCGATCAGCAACTGCTCCTCCGCCTACGGCGGCGCGATCTACACGCTCTACGGCGGCAGTTACGCCAACATGGCGTGCAACGCGAATACGATCGGCAGCTCATCCTCGGCTTACGGCGGCGCCATCTACACGGGAGCACTTGGTGAGTTCACCGGCGGCTCGTTCGCAGACAACCTGGCCGTTTCAACCGCGAGCTCCGCGACAGGCGGTGCCGCGTACGTCGGAGGCGACAGCTCCTTCAGCGCCTGCAACTTCCTTCGGAACGCGGCAAAAGCCTTCTACGTGGCCCGCGGCGGGGCGGTCCACGCCCAGGGCGCTCTCGCTGCGAGTGACGGCAGTTGCGAGTCGAACTTCGTGAACTCCAACACCGGTTCAGGCTCATATGGCGGCGCATTCGATGCGCCAAACGGTAACGCCTCTCTCACCAACATGAGTTTTTTGCTGAACGGTATCAGCGGGAACTCGACCGGAACGCTGTACGGAGGCGCCGGATACTTCGGTGGAACAACCATTGCGATCTCATGCACGTTCGACTCGAATAGATCGAACTATGCATACGGCGGCTTCTACACAGCAGGAGCTGCCACCACAACGAACTGCACCTTCATTGCCAACATCTGCTCGAGCGGAGAGGCAGGCGGGTTCTACGCCGGCGGGGCCGTAAGCGCGAGCAACTGCGTATTCTCAGGAAACGTCGCTTCATCGAACGGCGGTGCGTTTGTCACGAATGCCCAAGCCTCCGCTACCAACTGCGCGTTTTCTTCGAATCGATCGACGAGCGGCAGCGGCGGCGCGATCCTAGCAAGCTCCACGGTGACCGCCGTCGATTGCGGGTTCGCAATGAACTACTGCGGCGGAACCGGAGGCGCCATCTACATCGGAAGCGGCGATGCGTACGCGACTCGATGCGAATTCACCTCAAACACGGCCGCAGGCGGAACCGGCGGCGCGATCCGAGTCGGCGGCTTGACGGCGCTCACCAACTGCCCCTTCACATCGAACACATGCGGCGACTCAGGCGGAGCGGTTTTCGCCGGATCCACCGCTACTGTGGAGACTTGCCAGTTCACGAGCAACGTTTGCGGCGCATCTGGAGGAGCGATCTTCGCAGGAGCCTCGGTCACCACAGCGAACTGCGCGTTCCAGAGCAACACCGCAAGCAACGATCGCGGAGGTGCCATCTCATCGAGCGGAACGGTGACTGCGACGCATACGCCATTTCGTGATAACCGAGGGGTGAATTCGGGCGGAGCGATCCGCTGCGCCCGTATCGGCACGCTCGAGACCTGCAGTTTCGAAGCAAATCGCTGCGTCGGCTCTTCTGAACAACGCGGAGGAGCCGTGTGCTGCGAGGGCAACACCAGCTCCGATGCGATGAACAACGTGCAGTTCATCGGAAACTACGCGCAGTCAACCAACGGCGGCAGCGCGTTTGGCGGCGCGATTTGGGGCTACGCATTCGGTCCGTTCACGAACTGCGAGTTCCGGTCGAACTACGCGACCGGCGCGAGCTCCTACGGCGGCGCCATCTGGTGCTACGGAGCAACCTGGAACACCTGCACCTTCGCATCGAACGCCGCGACGTCGCCAGCAGGGACGGCGGAAGGAGGCGCGGTGCGGATCGATCGCGGCTACACCGATCAGGCCCAGTTCACCAACTGCACCTTCAGCAACAACAACACCGACGGCTCGTCGACGAAGGGCGGCGCGATCTACCGCTACGGGTACAACCTGAGCTGCACGGGCTGCACCTTCGTGGGCAACAGCGCGCAGGAAGGCGCCGGCGCCTACTACACCTGGGACGGAAACGACTATCCGATCAGCTTCAGCGACTGCCGCTTCGAGAAGAACACGGGCATGCGGGGCGCCGGCATCCATGTCTCCTGCGTGCGCCGGCTGAACGTCTCGAACTGCGTGTTCAACCTGAACCTCGCCTTCGACGCGGGCGCGGGCATCTGGATGAACGGCTACTGCATGTACAGCTCGCAACTCGCGGACAGCACGTTCTACGGCAACATCGCGAACCAAGGCGGCGCGGTCTGGATGAACAACTGCGGCTGCTGCTGGCAGCTCCCCGTTTCCAGCTGTCTGTTCGCATCAAATGTCGCCACTCTTGGCGGCGCGTTCTACAGCCCGAATGGCTCCTGCACCTATCCAAGCGTCTCCAGCTCGACCTTCTGCGGCAATAGCCCGACCGACTTCGAGGGCTACTGGCAGGACAACGGCGCCAACATCTTCGGCGCCGGCACCGACTGCAACGCCAACGGCGTGTGCGACGGTGCGGACATCGGCCTGGGCACCAGCGCCGACTGCAACGCCAACGGCATTCCCGACGAGTGCGAGGTCGCGTCGGGGTCGGTGAACGACATCAACTCGAACGGCATCCCCGACGGATGCGAGGCGGACTGCGATTCGGACGGCATCCCGGACGCCTACGCCGTGGCGAACCAGCTCGTGCCCGACTGCAACGCCAACGGGCAGCCGGACTCGTGCGACATCGCGAACGGTTCCAGCCAGAACAACAACGGCAACGCCGTGCCCGACGAGTGCGAGACCGACTGCAACGCCAACGGACAGCCGGACGACTTCGACATCGCCACCGGCGCCGCGACCGACTGCAACGCGAACCTCGTGCCCGACACCTGCGACCTGGCATCGGGCGAAGCGGCCGACTGCAACGGCAACGGCGTGCCCGACTCGTGCGACATCGCGGCGGGCGGCATGCCCGACTGCAACGCGAACGGGCTGCCCGACGCGTGCGACATCGCGAGCGGGTTCAGCGGCGATGTGAACGCGAACGGCATCCCCGACTCCTGCGAGGTCGACTGCAACGGCAACGGCGTGCCCGACCGCTTCGACATCAAGTCGGGCACGGCGCAGGACTGCAACGCCAACGGGATCCCCGACTCCTGCGACATCGCGGCCGGCACCAGCGCCGACGTCGATGCCAACGGCGTGCCCGACTCGTGCCAGCCCGACTGCAACGGCAACGGCGTGCCCGACACCTACGAGCTCTCGACCGGCGCGGCCGGCGACTGCGACGGCGACGGGCTGCTCAACGCCTGCGAGGTGGCCGCGGGAGCGCCCGACGTGAACGCCAACGGCGTGCCCGACGAGTGCGAGTGCATCGCCGATGTCACCGGCGACGGGCAGGTCGGCGGCAACGACCTCGGTGCCCTGCTCGCGTTCTGGGGTCCGGTGACGACGCTTCCCCGCGCCGACATCAACGCCGACGGCTTCATCAACGGAGCCGACCTGGCGATCCTGCTCGACAGCTGGGGCAGCTGCAACTGACGGCGGCATCCCCCGACGACCCATGAAGAGACGCGCGCCGCGGTGAT
>CAMBUI010000143.1 GCA_945870915.1 Candidatus Kuenenia stuttgartensis
CGGCGACGGTCTTGCCGTCGTCGTTCTGGCGCATGTAGAAGGCCTTGATGTCCTTCGGATAATTCATCACGGCCACGGGGCGACCGATGTAGGTCTCGGTCAACCAACGCTCGTGCTCGCTCTGCATGTCGATGCCCCACTTGACGGGGTAGTCGAACTTCACGCCCTTCCTGACCGCATCCTCGAGCGCGGCGATCGCGTCGGTGTAGTCGAGCTTGGCGAAGTCGGCGCTCACGAACTTCTCGAGCCGCTCGATGCAGCCCTTGTCGATCCGCTCGGCGAAGAACTTCATGTCGTCCATGCGCTCGGCGAGCAGCGCCCTGAACATGTACTTGAGCAGCTCCTCCGCGAGCTTCGCGTCGGTGTGGAGGTCGGCGAACGCGATCTCCGGCTCGATCATCCAGAACTCGGCCAGGTGCCGCGAGGTGTTCGAGTTCTCCGCGCGGAAGGTCGGCCCGAAGGTGTACACCTTCGACAGCGCCATGCACCAGGTCTCGACGTTGAGCTGGCCCGACACGGTCAGGTTCGTCTCGCGCCCGAAGAAGTCCTGCGCGTAGTCGATCTTCCCCTCGGGCGTCTTCGGCATGTTCAGGAAGTCGAGCGTCGACACGCGGAACATCTGCCCCGCGCCCTCGCAGTCGCTGCCGGTGATGATCGGCGTGTGCACCCACAGGTAGCCCTGCTCGTGCAAGAAGCGGTGCACCGCCATCGCCAGGCAGTGCCGCACGCGCGCGACCGCGCCGAAGGTGTTCGTGCGCGCGCGCAGGTGCGCGACCTCGCGCAGGTACTCGAACGAGTGCTGCTTGGGCGAGATCGGGTAGGTGTCGGGGTCGTCGACGAAGCCGTGCACCTTGACCGACTCGGCCTGGATCTCGACCGCCTGGCCCTTGCCCTGGCTCGCGACCACCGTGCCGGTGATCTCCACCGAGCAGCCCGCCGTGAGCTTCAGGACCTCCGACTCGTAGTTCGGGACCGTGTTCGGCACCACCGCCTGCACCGTGTCGAAGCACGAGCCGTCGGTGATGGCCACGAACGAGATGCCCGCCTTCGAGTCGCGTCGGGTGCGGACCCAACCCTGCACGGTGGCCGTGGTCCCGAGGTGCGAGGCGTGGTTCTTGAAGAGGTCGTCGATTCGAACGGGCATAGGTCGCTCAAGATAGGGAAGGACTGGTCGGGACGAAGCCGGGACGCCTTCATCGGCGGAGCCCGTGTGCCAACTTGGCAGACGGCGGCCAACTCCCATCGCACCTTGGCGACCCCGGGAGCGCACCGGAGATGGGACAGGCATGCATGCGCCGTCGCCGCCCGCCGCCCGTCGCGTCCAAGTTCGCGCGTAAAGCGAACTGCGAAATAGACTTGCGCGAAAACAGCATGCATGTGGCCGCCCAACGGCCCGCCCCCGTCGCCGACATGCCTGTCCCATCAGGCGCCGAACCGCCGCTGGCACGGTCGTTGCGATTCCGCCGCCCCGTGATCGGTCTGTCCACGCTTTCCGCGAGACGGTCCGCCGCGAGTCCGTCGACCCGAGCCAGCCCACGCCGCGCCCCCCATGCAGTTCCGCCTGCACAGCCCCGACCCCGTTGACCCAGCCGCGCCCGCGGCGGAGGGGTCGGCCGCGCACCGCCTGAACCTGCTCCTGACCTACGGCGGCTGGCGCGAGCACGCGTTCGCCGACCAGCTCCCCCTGATCCTCGACCGGATCGGCATCCGCTGCTACCGCGCCGAGAGCGGCGACGAGGCCAGCGAGGTCATCCGCCGCGAGCATGTCCACATCGCCGTGATCGACCTGTCGATCCCGATGCACCCCACCCGCGCCCAGCAGCCCGGCACCCGCGCGGTGCCCGCCGGACCGCGCGTGCTCCAGCTCCTCAAGCGCCTCGACCAGCCGCCGCCGACCATCGTCGTGCGTCCGCGTCAGGTCGATCCCGCCGAGAGCGCCCGCAACCTCGCCGAAGCCCTGCGCGACGGCGCGTTCACGGTGCTCGACGACCCCGTCCCAATCGAGTCGATGCTGCAGGCCCTCGAGCGCGTGGTGCGAAGGCACTACCGCGACCACTGGCCCGCGGCATGACGACCCGACCCATCCCGTTCACTCGTTCAGCAGCACAGCAGAAGAAAGGCAAGGAGAAACCCACATGAAGTTCCGTCCCCTCGGTGACAAGATCCTCGTGAAGCGCGAAGAGGCCGCCTCGAAGACCGAAAGCGGCATCTTCCTCCCCGAGTCGAGCAAGGAGAAGCCCAAGCAGGGCAAGATCGTCGCCCTGGGCGACGGCCACCGCAGCAAGGACAACGGCAAGCTCACGCCGTTCACCGTGAAGAAGGGCGACACCGTCATCTTCACCTCCTACGCCGGCACCGAGATCAAGATCGACGGCGACACGCTGCTGATCATGACCGAGGAGGACATCCTCGGCGTCATCGACTGAGTCCGGCATCCGCCCGGCACAGTCCGCCCGACACCATCCCCGCATCATCCCCCGCATCATCCGACGTCACGGCAACCGCCTCCCAGCCAGATGAGCATGAGCCACGACACCCTCCGCCTCGCCCTTCGCGAGCTCAACGGCCAGCGCGACCTCCGCATCGAGTTCGACCACGCGTCGAGCTGCACGGTGAAGAGGGCGATGCTGATCCCCGCCGAGTCCGACGGGCTGGTCAAGGTCACCGACGGCTCCCATGTCTACATCGTGGACGCGGAGCGGGTGGCGTGGATCGAGATCGGGTAGCGGGCGGGACGGGATTCGATCGGTCGCCGCCGCGAGATTTGAGCGGTCGCCGCTGCGGCGGCTCCCTCCGGTGAAGATCACGAGTTCGAGAAGTCACGACACATACGGCGCGCGATGCGCGCCTCCTAGAAAGAAGCACACACATGGCAGCCAAGCAGATTGCATATGACAACGACGCACGCGAGCGGATCCTCCGCGGCGTGCAGAAGCTCGCCCGCGCCGTCAAGGTCACCCTCGGTCCCTCGGGCCGCGTCGTGGTCCTCGAGAAGGCGTTCGGCGCCCCGACCGTCACCAAGGACGGCGTCACCGTCGCCAAGGAGATCGAGCTCGAGGATCCCTACGAGAACATGGGCGCGCAGATGGTGAAGGAAGTCGCGTCGAAGGCGTCGAAGGACGCCGGCGACGGCACCACCACCGCGACCGTCTACGCCGAGGCCATCTACCAGGAGGGCCTCCGCAACATCACCGCCGGCGCCAACGCCAACGCGGTCAAGCGCGGCATCGACAAGGCCGTCACCGCGGTCATCGCCGAGCTCCAGCGCATGTCGAAGAAGGTCTCCGGCACCAAGGAGATCTCGCAGGTCGGCGCCTGCTCGGCCAACCAGGACATGGAGATCGGCAACATCATCGCCGAGGCCATGGACAAGGTCGGCAAGGACGGCGTCATCACCGTCGAGGAAGGCAAGAGCCTCGACACCCACGTCGCGCTCCTCGAGGGCATGCAGTTCGACAAGGGCTACCTCAGCCCGCACTTCGTCACCGACACCTCCAAGATGGAGTGCGTGCTCGAGGACTGCTACGTCCTCCTCTACGAGAAGAAGGTCTCCAGCGCGAAGGAGCTCCTCCCCGTCCTCGGCAAGATCGCCGAGAGCGGCAAGAGCCTCCTCATCGTCGCCGAGGACGTCGACGGCGAGGCGCTCGCGACCCTGGTCGTGAACAAGCTCCGCGGCGTGCTCAAGGTCTGCGCCGTCAAGGCGCCGGGCTTCGGCGACCGCCGCAAGGAACTCCTCCAGGACCTCGCCGTCGTCGTCGGCGGCCAGGCCATCATGGAGGAGCTCGGCATCAAGCTCGACGGCGTCACCCTCGCCGAGCTCGGCCGCGCCAAGAAGATCGTGGTCGCCAAGGAAGAGACCACCGTCGTCGAGGGCGCGGGCAAGACCAAGGACATCCAGTCCCGCATCGAGCTCCTCAAGGCGCAGATCGACATGACCACCAGCGACTACGACCGCGAGAAGCTCCAGGAGCGCCTCGCCAAGCTCGCCGGCGGCGTCGCCCAGATCAATGTCGGCGCCGCGACCGAGGTCGAGATGAAGGAGAAGAAGGCCCGCGTCGAGGACGCGCTGCACGCCTGCCGCGCCGCCGTCGAGGAAGGCATCCTCCCGGGCGGCGGCACCAGCGTCATCCGCGCCCGCCGCGTGCTCGAGAAGCTCAAGAAGGGCATGGTCACCGACGAGGCCGTCGGCGTCGACATCGTCTTCCGCGCGCTCTCGGCCCCGGCCAAGCAGATCGCTGCCAACGGCGGCATCGACGGCTCGGTCGTCGCCCAGAAGATCGAGGAGTCCGACGACGTCAGCTTCGGCTTCAACGCCGCCACGCAGAAGTACGAGAACCTCGTCGCGTCGGGCATCATCGTCCCGACCAAGGTGGAGCGCGTCGCGCTGCAGAACGCCGCCAGCATCGCGGGCCTGCTGCTCACCACCGACTGCGCCATCACCGAGATCAAGGAGAAGAAGGAGAAGGCGCCCGCCGGCGCCGGCGCGGGCGAGGATTACTGATCCGTCGCACGTTCCGTTCCGGATCGATCCGAGACCATCTGCCGAGGCCGCCGAGAGGCGGCCTCGGTCATTTTTCACCGCGCGCCGAGCACAAGCGCGGCAACTCAGGCGCGAAGGCGCGCCCGCCGGTCAGCCACCGCCGTCCAACCCTCCGCTCAACCCTTCGCCCAAGCTTCGGTCCATGACTCCGCCGAAGCCGTCACCACCGGTTGGTGATCCGGCCACGCGCCCCGACCCACTGTTCCGATACCCACGCCGCCCCGCCCACCCGCGGGGCGGCGTTGTTCCGATTTCAGCCCGAGAATGGATCTGGCAGCCTAACTTCCCGTATTGCAGGCGGTTCCGATCGCCCTCATGCGGGTGCAGAGGTATGTTCGAGAGCCCTGATCGTCGTCCCTGACGGATGTGCCATTGATGGATGCGCAAGACCTGAATCCCCCCGCCGTGCATGCTTTCCGCCAGACCCGCCGCGCGCGCGGTGGCGTCGTCGCCGTCGCATGCGCGCGTGCAGCATCGACGGCGGCCGCGCTGTCGGCCGGCGCGATGCTCGCGGTCGGATCGGGCGCGCGCGCCGACGGCCTCGTCGGCTGCTGGGGCATCAACGACTTCGGCCAGTGCGTGGTACCGCCGAGCGTCGTGATCGCGACCCAGGTCGCGGCGGGCAGCGACCACTCGGTCGCGCTGCGCTCCGACGGCACGGTCGCGTGCTGGGGTGAGAACAGCGTCGGACAGACGACCGTTCCCGGTGGACTCGGCGCCTGCACCGCCATCGCTGCCGGGCACTTCCACACCGTGGCGCTGCGTTCGGCCGGCACCGTGGCGTGCTGGGGCAGCAACATCGACGGACAGTCCACCGTTCCCGCCGGACTCGGCACCGTGACCGCGATCGCCGCGGGCGGCGCGCACACACTCGCCGTGCGCACCGCCGGCACCGTCGCGGCCTGGGGCTTCAACGGATTCGGCCAGACCACCGTGCCGGCGACCCTCGGCACCTGCACGCGCGTCGCGGCGGGCAGCGACCACTCGCTGGCGCTGCGTTCGAACGGCACCGTCGCCGCGTGGGGATACAACCTCTTCGGCCAGACGGGCGTGCCGGCGACCCTCGGCACCTGCACCGCCATCGCGGGCGGCTTCGACCATTCGGTCGCGCTGCGCACCGCGGGCACCGTCGCCTGCTGGGGCGACAACACCTACGGCCAGTGCAACGTGCCGGTCAACCTCGGCGCGTGCACCGCCATCGCGGCGGGCTTCAACCACACGGTCGCGCTGCGCAGCAACGGCCAGGTCGTGGCGTGGGGACTCAACGACAACGGACAGGGTTCGGTGCCCGCGACCGTGCCCGCG
The DNA here is from genome assembly GCA_945870915.1 of Candidatus Kuenenia stuttgartensis. Classification (GTDB taxonomy): domain Bacteria; phylum Planctomycetota; class Phycisphaerae; order Phycisphaerales; family SM1A02; genus QWPT01. The sequence continues at coordinate 5,846 of CAMBUI010000143.1, forward strand.
TGCAACCGCATCGCGGCCGGCGCCGCGCACAACGTGGTGGTCGGATCGATGCCGGTCATCCAGCTCGCGTCGGTGACCCCGACGACCTGCGGGCTCTCCAACGGCGCGGTCGACCTCACCGTCACCAACGGAGTCTCGATCGCCTGGACCGGACCGAACGGCTTCACGGCGACCACCGCCGACCTCGCGAACGTCGCGGCGGGAACCTATGTGGTGACCGTCACCGGTCCCGCGTTCACCAATCCCGCGAGCGCGCAGGTGGTGGTGCAGGCGACGGCCGACACCACCGCGCCCACCGTCGCCAGCTACACCAACGCCCTGAGCGCCCCGGCCAACGCGGCCTGCCAGGCGCCGGTTGCGAACTTCGTGGCCACCGTGGTCGCGACCGACAACTGCGCCGTGACCTCGATCACGCAGACGCCGGCGGCGGGCACGCTCGTCGGCCTCGGCAACACCGCGGTCACCATCACGGTGCGCGACGCGGCCAACAACACCGTCACCCGCAGCGCGACCTTCACCGCGACCGGGTCGAGCGCGACCTTCTACCGCGACGCCGACGCCGACACCTTCGGAACGCCCGCCACCACCGCGACCGGCTGCGCCGCGCCCTCGGGCTTCGTCTCGAACAACCTCGACTGCAACGACGCCGACGCGAGCATCAATCCGAACACCGTGTGGTACCGCGACCTTGACGGCGACGGCGCGGGCAACGCCGCCGACGGCACGCTCACGCAGTGCGCCGCGCCCGCGGGCTATGTGCGCAGCAACACCGACGGCTGCCCGACGGACCCCGCGAAGACCGCGCCCGGCGCCTGCGGCTGCGGCACGCCCGACACCGACGGCGACGGCGACACCATCGCCGACTGCCTCGACAACTGCGACGCCATCGCCAACCCCGACCAGCGCGACTGCGACGCGAACGGCGTCGGCGACGCCTGCCAGATCGCCGCGGGCACACCGCCCGACTGCAACGGCAACGGCGCGTACGACGTTCCCGCCGAGATCGCGGCCATCCAGGCCGCCATCGACGCGGTCGGCCCCGGCACCCCGCGCATCGTGCTGGTGGCCGCGGGCACCTACGCGGGCCCGGTCTCGCTGCGCGGCAAGAACCTCGAGCTGCGCGGAGCGGGCGCCGCCACCTGCATCCTCGACGGCACGGGCCTCGTGTCGTCCTCGGTGCTCACCTTCGCCGGCGGCGAGGTCGCGACCACCGTGGTCGAGGGCTTCACGATCCGCGGAGGCACCGCGGGCACGCCCCTCACCACCGGCGCGCTCACCGAGCGCTACGGCGGCGGAGTCTTCGTGCGCAACGCCTCGGGACGGCTCCGCGCGTGCGTGATCGAGTCCAACGCGGCGCAGCTCGGCGGCGGCATCGCGCTGGTCAACGCCGCCATCGCGCTCGAGTCGAGCATCGTGCGCGGCAACGCGGCGTCGATCGACGGCGGCGGCGTCTCGATGTTCGGCAGCGCGCTCGCGGTCGCGGGCAGCACCATCACGCTCAACACCGCGCCCTACGGCGGCGGCATCGCGATCGAGGCTCCGTCCGGGTCGAGCGCCCTCTCGCTCGAGGCCGCGGAGATCTGCACCAACACGGTGTGGAACATCGTCGGCCCGTACACCGAGGCCGGCGACCCATCGAACGTCTGCGACTGCCGCGGCGACATCGACGGCAACGGGCAGGTCAACGCGGTCGACATCGCGGCGCTCCTGAGCGTGTGGAACACCGACGCCGCGCTCTACCCCCGCGCCGACGGCAACTCCGACGGACAGATCAACGCACAGGACATCGCCATCATGCTGAGCGGCTGGGGCGCGTGTCCGTGAGCCTGTCGCGCTGAGAGCCCGTCACCGCACGGTCGGGCGCGCACCGGCGCCCGCGCCCGCGCTCACAGCGACAGCACGACCGCGACCAGCGCGCC
>CAMBUI010000144.1 GCA_945870915.1 Candidatus Kuenenia stuttgartensis
GGTTCGCGTCGACCTGACGGTGGACGTGATCCGGTCGCGCCGCGAGGCGTGGCGTATGCGAGGTTTCGCGTACACGAGGCGTCGCGTACGCGGGGCATGGCATAAACCTCGAAAAATCGCGAAGCCCGGCGGCGCGCTGAGGAGTTGCGCGGGAGCAGCCTCCTGCAGGGTGGGGATCGGTTCCATCCTGCAGTCGTCCTGAGGTGCGCCAGCGAAGGATGGTCGCCGGCACAAGCTCCGTTCCGCCGGGCTCCGCGGTGGTGGACCCGGTTTGGCTCGGTGTCGAGCCCGTGCATTGCCTGGTTGTGGTGCCCCGCGGCACAGGTGCGTCGCGCGGGGTGTGGGTTCTTCTGTCGACGTCTCCCTGGGGAGGCCTGCGGGCGGCGCTTCGTCGCCGGGCGGAATTGCTGCGCCTGCGACAGTGGGATTTGTACGCGATGGCTACGCGCCTGATTGCCGCAGGATTCGCGATTTCGGCGAGTCGACCCGCGAATGGGGCGCGCGCCTGACGGAGCGGGAATGCACCGTACGCTGCGCGCCATCATGACGTCTCCGCAAGCCGCACCACCGCTTCCCTCGCTCGAGATCACGCAGCGCGTGGCGCGCATCGTCATGCGCGATGCCGCGCGCAGGAACGCTCTCGACGCGCGTGCCCTCGGCGTGCTCGCGGAGCATCTCGACGAGGTCGCCGCGCATGCCGGCGTCGATGCCGTCGTGCTCGCGGGCGATGGTCCCGCGTTCTGCGCCGGCTTCGACCTCGCGGGTTGCGCGGAGGAACCGCGCCGCGTGGAGGAGCTGCTCGCGGGACTGAGCCTCTGCGTGCGCCGGCTGCGCGCGCTCGATGTGCCGGTGGTCGCGCGGGTGCAGGGCGCTGCGCTGGCGGGCGGATGCGCGCTGCTCACCGGGTGCGACTTCGTGGTCGCCGCGCGCGATGCGCAGCTTGGATATCCGACGCACCGGATCGGCATCTCGCCGGCGATCAGCATCCCGACGCTCGTCTCGCGGATGGGACCCGCGGCGCGCGCGCTGCTGATGTCGAACGAACTGCTCGACGGGGCGACGGCGCACGCGCGCGGGCTGGCGACGCACTGCGTCGAGCCGGCGCAGCTCGAGGGCGAGACCGAGGCGCTCGTCGAGCGGCTGCTCGCCAAGGGTCCGCTGGCGATGCGCGCCACCAAGCGCTGGATCCGGACGATCGAGGAGCGGTCGCCCGGCGACCTCGGGCCCGCTCCCCCGCGCGGTGCGTCCGCGATGGAGGCCGCGCGCGACGCCAGCGTCGCGCTTGCATCGGGCGAGGAGTTCGCGACCATGCTGCGCGCGTTCTGGGCGTCGCGGTCGCAGGCGCGCTGAGCGGTGCGGGCGCCGGTGCATCGGCCGATGCATCCGCCCGTGGATGAAACGACCCGCAGGTCCGCGGCCGGGCCTGCCGACGGAGACGACCGAGCGAAGACACCATGTGGAACCCGTTCGCCATGCTCCGCGAGATCCGGCGCAACTCGCGTCGCGTCACGCGCAACCGCTTCGACCGCGTGCAGGGCGCGGGGTTCGTGCTGTTCGCCTTCACCGCGCCGTTCATCGTGTGGCGGATGGAGTCGCTGCGGGTGCGCGGGACCTCGGAGACGCTCATGTTCGTGCGCGTCTACGAGACGCCGGGTGAGAACGGCGCGCGCGGCCGGATGCAGGCGACGCGCATCCGCGAGGACGAGCGGACCGCGTCGTGGCACGGCGTGCTGCCGCTCGCCGAGGTCGAGCTCGTGCAGCGCTCCGAGTGGCGCGGCTGGCCGCTGGTCACATCGCACACCGAGTTCGCGAGCGAGATGGAGGTGACGCGGCTCGCCACCTGCCCCGCCTCGCGCGAACCGGCGGTGCGGAACGCGGCCGACGCCGTCTGCCGCGGCGCGGGCATGCGGGTCGACGCCGACACCGTGCGCTCGCACGCGGCGGCGTGGGTGTTCTCGTCGGGCGCGTGGTGGGTCATGCAGTCGCTCGCGCTCGCCGCCGTGCTGGCGCCGCTGCGGCTCGGCTGGTTCCTGTTCCGCCGCACGCGCACCGCGGTCCGGCAGGGTCGCATCGACCGGTGCCACTGCCCCAACTGCGGCTACAACGCCAAGCACTCGATCCTGCGCGGGCGATGCCCGGAGTGCGGGAGCGAGCTGTACGAGCGGCCGGAGTTCTAGCGGCGGCGGCGCAGCCGCGCGTCAACCGCGCGACCATGCGGCCTTGAGGCGCGCCTGCGCCTCGTCGCCCGCGATGATGCGCGCGCTGATCTCGGCGGCCTCGTCGGCGATCGCATCGTCGAGCGAACCGTCGAGCTCGTTGAGCCAGTGCTTGGTGGCGGCGAGGGCCTTCGGACCGCCCTTGGCGAGGCGCTCGGCGAGCCCGTGCGCGGCCGAGGCCAGGTCGGCCTCTGCGACGAGATGGGTCGCGAGCCCGCGGCGGAAGCCCTCCTCGCCCGACATCGTGCCGCCCGCGAGCAGCATCGCGCGCGCGGCGCCGGCGCCGATCCGCTTCATCAGCCAGGGCGCGACCACCGCGGGGCAGATGCCGAGGTCGACCTCGGGGTAGCCGAGCTTCGCCTCCGCGTGCGTGACCGCGAAGTCGCAGACGACCATGAGCCCGCATCCACCGCCGATCGCCGCGCCCTGCACGCGCGCGATGGTCGGGATCGGCAGCCGGCGGATCGCGCGCGAGGCGCGGGAGAGCGCGCGGAGCATCTCGCCCATCGCGACGGGGTCGTCTGCGACGGCCTTGAGGTCCATCCCCGCGCAGAACGACCTGCCCTGGCCTCCGAGGATGAGGACGCGCACCGATGCGTCACGCCCGACCGCGTCGATCGCCGCGGCCAGCGCCGAGATCAGCTCCCGCGAGAGCGCGTTGCGCGCCTCGGCGCGCGCGAGTTCGATGGTGGCGATGCCGTCGGCGATGGTGGTGTGCACGAGCATGGGCGGGAGCGTATCAACCGCCGCTCCGACCATGCGGGGACGGCGGTATTCTCCGCGCATGCTCCCCTACGAGGTCCGCGACGGCGTCCATGTCATGTTCCTGCAGCCGAACCCCGCGAAGCCGCGTGGCGGCGTCGTGGTGCTCGACGCGTGGCTGATCGGCGAGATCAAGGCGACGCTCGCCGCGATCGCAGCCGAGAAGCCGAAGGGCTTCGTGCTCGCGAGCGCCTCGACGCGCGTGTTCGTGGCGGGCGCGGATCTCGCGGAGATCGACGCACTCGACGACGCGGGCCTGCACGCGTACCTCAAGGCGGGCGCCGAGGCGTTCGCGATGATCCCCGCGCTTGGCTGCCCGAGTGCGGCTGCGATCCACGGCGCGACGCTCGGCGGCGGCCTCGAGATCGCGATGCACTGCGATGCGCTCGTCGCCGCGATGCCGGCCGAGGGCGGCAAGCCGTGGCAGGTCGGGCTTCCCGAGGCCGGCCTCTGCATCTGTCCGGGCTGGGGCGGGACGCAGATGCTGCCCGCGCGGATCCTGCCCGCGCTCGCGATCGAGCGCACGGCGACGGGCCAGACCTGGTCGTGCGGCGAGGCGCCGCAGTGCCTGTTCGATGTGCGCGCCGAGGCCGGCAGCGGCGCGGATGGCGCGATCGCCGCGGGCATCGGCTGGGTGAAGGCGCAGGATGCGTCGACGGGTTGCTTCGTTTCGATGCATGCGCCGCGCCGCACGATTTCGCCGAAGAACGCCGCCGCGATCGCGCCGGTGTGCGACGAACTCGCCGCGACGGTCGGCGGCACGAAGCACGGCGCCGCGTGCATTGACGCCGTGCGCGTCGGCCTCGCGAACGGCTGGGACGCAGCGATCGCGTGCGAACGCGACCACCTCGTGAAGCTGCGCCACACGCCCGAGGCGCGCGCGAAGCTGGATGGGTTCCTGAAGAAGTGATCGGGGTGAGATCCGCTGAATTCCGCGGCGTCCGTTTGGGCCGTGGGAAGCTCTGGCCGTGGCGAGAGGCACTCGAACAGCCCTGCCCTGTGGCCAACGGCTGCGGGCAGCAGGCCGCCGGAGGGCGGCCTGCGCATGTCGGTTCCGCCGAGACCGTCCGATGTCGACCACGCGGCGATGCCGCTCGACCGAACTCCGCTTCACTTGCGTGAGATTCGCGCGGCGGTCAACCGCGCATCACGGACACGCGCCCCATGAACCCAGCACGATCGCGAGATCGGATCCGTCGATCACGCCATCGCGATTGCAATCCGCCTCGGGGAACTTCGCCGCGGATTGGCCCCAGCGAGTGAGCACGGTGGCGAGGTCGATGCCGTCGATCGCGCCGTCGCGGTTCGTGTCGCCGGGGCAGTCGCACGCGGTGCCGACTTCGCAGCAGTCGGGGATGTTGTTCGCGTTCGCATCGGCGAGCTCGCCCGCGCGGATCTGCCCGAAGTCGACGATGCCGTCGGCGTTGCAGTCGGCGGACCACTCGATGAGGCCCTTGCGAAGCCAACCGCTGTCGGGCATGTCGTTCCATCCCCCCGACGCGTATGTCTCAGCAACATCCTCGATGCCACCGAAGTCGTTGGCACCCGGCGGTGCCCAAGCCTCGAACGACCATGGCTCGCCCGTCACCCATCTCCAATCACATCCTGGCTCGCACGAGTTGGGCGGTTGGAAGGCCCCAATCCAGACGGTGCCGTTTCCCGCGAGAGCCGCGGCGAACTGGTTCTCTTGCAAACTCGTCAGCGTCGCGAGGTGACCACCCAGTGTCTCGCACCGCGCCCTCGCTTCGCCCCAAACCACGGACGCGTCCGTCGTCGCGTACCAATGCCCATTTCCCCCGTCCTCCACGCGCCACTGGACGGCGTCCTGCGCGCCCGCGCCCGCCGTCATCGCCGCCGCTGCGACACCGATCGCCATCAATCGCTTCATCTCTGGTGACTCCCCTGCTTGGGCCGCGAGGGCCGGATAGGCGCCCGCGGAGTACATCGCCGCGGCCTGCGCCGAGGACGGGAATCCGCCACGCGCGGCCGCATGCGCGGCGAGCAGGAGAATCACGGCAAATCCCACGAGCGCGGCGCTCCGCGAACCGCGTGACTCAGCGATGTCGAGGATGCGCGCGGCGCCGCGATGGTCGAGGGACGGGGTCATGCGCCACAGGTATCCGCCCGAGGCGACCTCACGCGGACGTCCGATCGATTCCACGATCAAACATCGTGAAGTCGCCCAAGGAGCTCGGGCAGGTCGACGCTCGCGACTTCCCACAGCACATCGGGATCGATGTCGTCGTAGGCGTGGATCAGGCGGTTCCGCGTTTCCTTGATCGCGCGCCACGGGATCCCGGGGTACCGGGCGCGTGTCTCGGCATCGACCCGTGCGGACGCTTCGCCGACGAGCTCGACGGGGCGCGTGAGCGCAAGAAAGAGCGTTCGGTCGCGGTCGAACTGCTCGCGAGAGACCCCGGCGGTCAGCGCCACCGCCTCTGCGGCGAAGTCGCGCATCTGGCGCAGCGCCACCGCGGGATCACGCCGCGTCATAGAGCACCCTCGCCTGGCGGAGGACCTCGTCGCGGAAATGGCGGCTGATCATGCGCTCGGTGCTCAGGTCGACCGGTCGCCCGAGGATCCGGGCCAGTCCATCCGCGAGTTCGAAGAAGCGGAAGCCCGGAGTGCGCCCGGGAATGAAGTCGACGAGGACATCGATATCGCTCCGCGCCGGGTCGAAGTCCGGCCGGTTCACGGAGCCGTAGACGCGGATGCGCCGGATTCCCTGATCCACGCAGTACCTGCGGAGTTGCTCGGCATCGAATTGGATCGCTTCGCCGCTCATGAGGGCGAGTGTAGCGGCCGTGGAGGGGCACCCGCTACAGCGCGCCGCGCACGCGCGCGATCTCGTCGTCGAGCTCGCGCTCGGGAACGCCTTCCTCGGCGAGGAGTTGCGCGAGCTTCGCGCGCACGCGCTGGGCGACGAGGCGGGTGGCACCCGCGCACTGCTGCTCGCTGCGGCCGAGTTCGCGCGCGAACGCCGCGTACGGCTGCCCGTCGATGGCGTGCCTGCGGAAGATGTCGAAGTCGACCGACCGCCCTTCGTCGAGCAGCTCGATCTCGGCGCGTGCCGTCGCCTCGCGCACGGCCGCGAGCGCCCACGCGCGCTCGAAGTCGGATTCACCCGTCGTGGCGGCACCCTCGCGGCGATCGAGCGCGTGCGGCGCCACCGGTCCGCCGCGATCCTGCGCCCGCGCACGGTCGCGCGCCAAACCCTGCCCGTAGAACAGGATGCCGTTCATGAGCCAGCGCCGCAGCCGCATGCCGCTGGCGGCCCATCTCGACAGGAAATCCCCAACGGCGGCATCGTCCGAGAGCCTCGCGGCGAGGAAGCCGTTCACGATCTCCTCGGGCTCGCCGAGACGCGCGAGGCTGGAGCCCCGGACAAACGCCGCCAACGGCTCCGCGTATCGCGACATCAGCGCGCAGCGGGCGTTTTGCGCGAGTTTCGCGCGTTCCGCGTCCGCAACGCCGGGCTCGGCGAGGGTCAGGAGCACGGTGGCCGATGTGGTCGGGAATGCACTCCGCTGCATCGTCGATTTCTCCCGCGGCGAAGGCGCCGGGAAGGGCGCCGCTCGGCGGCGATGAACCTATCATGTTCCCCTTCCCCACAGGAACCCAACTATGTCGAACGCCAACCTCGCCAAGGACCTCAAGAACGTCTCCGAGAAGGACCGCAAGCAGATCGAGCAGGCCCAGGAGATGCTCGGCCCCGATCCGTCGACGATGGGCGTGATCAAGAACGTCTTCTGGGGCAACTACCGCGAGGACCTGCTCTTCCCGTACCCGGTCAACTCGGCCGAGGAGACGGCGAAGTGCGACCAGCTGCTCGCCGCGCTCGACGACTACCTGCGCAACGAGCATCCGGCGATCGAGATCGACCAGAAGCAGGAGATCCCCCAGTGGGTGATCAAGAAGCTCTTCGACCTCGGCGTGCTGGGCATGACCATCCCGGTCGAGTTCGGCGGGCTCGGGCTCGGCATCACCAGCTACAACCGCGTGCTCGAGCGCCTCGGCCGCGCGTGCGGCTCGACCGCCGTGCTCGTGTCGGCGCACCAGTCGATCGGCTGCAAGGCCGTCATGCTCTTCGGCAACGACGAGCAGAAGAAGCGCTTCCTCCCGCTGATGGCGCGCTCGACGCTCAGCGCGTTCTGCCTCTCGGAGCCCAACGTCGGCTGCGACGCGGGCGGCCAGGAGACGCGCTGCGAGCTCAGCGCCGACGGCACGCACTACATCCTGAACGGCGAGAAGAAGTGGGCGACCTCGGGCGCGCTCTCCGGCCTGTTCACCGTGATGGCGAAGCAGAGGATCACCGACCCGAAGACGGGCAAGACGAAGGACGCGGTCACCGCGCTCATCTGCACCCCCGACATGGCGGGCGTCGACATCTTCAGCCGCAACCGCTCGAAGTGCGGCATCCGCGGCACCTGGCAGGCGCGCATCCGCCTGAAGGACGTGAAGGTTCCCAAGGAGAACCTGCTCTTCAAGGAGGGCAAGGGCCTCAACGTCGCGCTCACCTGCCTCAACTACGGCCGCTGCACGCTGTCGGCGGGCATGCTCGGCGCCGCGCGCTACTCCTACGAGCAGGCGACCAAGTGGGCGAAGTCGCGCCACCAGTTCGACCGCGCCATCGGCGAGTTCGACCTGATGCAGGAGAAGGTCGCGCGCATGGCGGCGTACGTGTACGCGGCCGACGCGATGCTCTACATGACGACCGGCTTCCTCGACCGCCACGACGAGGACATCATGCTCGAGACCGCGATGTGCAAGGTCTTC
>CAMBUI010000145.1 GCA_945870915.1 Candidatus Kuenenia stuttgartensis
GGTGTGCTGGCGCAGGTCGGAGCCGTCGGGCTTCATCGACCACAGGTTCATGCGCCCGCTGCGATCGCTGGTGAAGGCCACGCGGTCGCGCCAGGCGAGCGGACGGCGGCTGGTGCCGTCGTAGCCGGCGGTGAGCGGCGTCGCCTCGCGCGTCCCGGCATCGGGAATCGGCAGCGTGAATCCCCACAGCTGCTGCACCGTTCCGCCCATGTAGCGGTCGGTGTGGCTGCCCTGGAACTGGAGCCGCGTGAAGACGACGCGCGACTCGTCGAGGAACGCCGCCTCGGAGCACTGCGCGAGCGGAATCACGCTGCGCGCGTCGAGCGTGGGATCGGCGTTGATCGCGTGGCGCCAGGTCCGGACGGCGGGGAGGTCCGATCCGGTGTCGGTCGCGTACACGAGCACGCCCGCGGGGGTCCAGCCGGTCATGCCGACCCGTCCCGCGTCCCAGGTGCGGCGGGTGGGAAGCCCGCCGCCGATCGGCATCGTGTAGACCTCGCGCGGTCCCTCGTAGCTCGCGGTGAAGGCGAGCGTGCTGCCGTCGGGCGAGAGCGACGGCTGCAGTTCCTCGCCCGGGTGGGTGGTGAGGCGTGCGGCGGTGCCGCCGTTCGCGGGGACCTTCCAGAGATCGCCCTCGGCGACGAACACGACCGTGTCGCCGCGCAGCGCGGGCATGCGGTAGTAGCCGAGCGTCGAGGCATCGGCGGAGAGCGTGGCGCTGGAGAGGAGCGAGGCGAGTGCGACCGCGAGCATCCGCGCAGCGTAGCGCGGGGGTCAGCGGGTGGGCGGTGCGGCGAAGGGCGCGGCGCGGATCGCGGCCCGGTCGGCGTCGTCGATCAGGTCGCTGCGTCGGGTCGCCCACGCGACCATCTGCGCCGCGATCACGCGGACCTCGGCGTCGGCGAAGTCGCCGGGGTGGCCGAGCGAGGTGTAGGCGACGCGCTGCGTACGCGGCGCGGACGGCGGTGCGTCCTTCGGGTCATGCCCCGCCCCGCGCTCGGTCGGTCGTTCGCGCACCCACAGGATCGGCTGCTTCTGGGGCGCGTCGGCGCGCTCGCTGTCGACCGCCTCGCCCCACAGGAGCACCGTGCAGTCGGCGGGAAGCGGCTCGACGTGGTAGAGCCAGCTCGGGACGAGGAGTCCCTCGGGCGGGATCGTCACGCCGGCGAGGATCGGGTGCTTCGCGCACTCGGCGTCCGGCGGAAGGATGCGCGTCTTCGACGAGTGGCCGTGGTGGAACCGCCACGGAGTCCCGAGGTACTTCTCGCCGAAGCCGTTGTTGAGCGAGGCAGCGGGGTGCCCTTCGGGATAGGCGAATGCGTGCGTCGTGGTGCGGAAGGCGACCAGCGGTGTGCCGCGGTCAAGCGGCTCGAGGAACTCGCGGCGCGTGCCGTCATCGAGTCGCTCGAAGCGCATGTAGGCGACGAGCACGTCGGTGTTCCACAGCGTGTACGACCCGGTGAGGTTGGTCTTGGCGTCGACCTTCGGTGTCGGGTTCGGACCACCGCTGGGTGCGCGATCGGTGGCAAGATGCAGGCTCTTCGTCACTCCGAGCGGCTGACGGACGAGTTCCGCGAGAAACGGCATGGTGATCTCGCTGCGGTACTCGTCGTCGGCGGCGACGAAGGCGATCGCGGGCTCGACCGGCTGCCAGCCGTTGACGAAGTGGGGCTGGAGTGTCGCAACCGTGCCCGCGGCGAAGATCCGCGCACGGTCGCCCTTGAGCGGCAATCCGTTCGGACCCTTCCACCCGCCGCGGTGGCCGATCGTTCCCGCGGTGCCCGGCGCGAGCCGGTAGGTGCGCGACACGACGGCGGTCTCCGCGCCGACCGCGAGCCCCTCACCGCGCTCCACGCGGTCGATGCGCACGCGATGCCAGACGCTCGAGCCGGAGTGTGGCCCGGACTTCTCCTCGACGGACAGGATGGTGACATCCACCACGAACGGCTCCTGCCAGAGCAGCGCCTTGGGCGTGGAGGGCTTCTCCGCGAATGAGGGAGCGGCGATTCCGAGCACGGCAAGGAGGCAGATCAGCAGGACGCGCATGTCGGGTACAGTCGCACTCCCTCCATGAGCACGCAAGAACCCACGCCCGCGATTTCCGTCCTGCACGAGGGGCCCTCGTGGTTCGTGGTGGCCAAGCCCGCGGGCGTGCACAGCGTCGCGCAGCGGGCGGACGAATCGGCGACGGTCGAGTCGTGGCTGCGCGCGGAGCGCCCCGGCCAGGCGGAACTCGAGGAGTGCGGCCTGGTCCACCGCCTCGACTTCGACACCAGCGGCTGCCTGATCGTCGCCAAGGATGCCGCGACGCGGGCGCGCCTTCGCGATGCCTTCAGCGGTCGCGGCGGCGACATCCGCAAGATCTACCTCGCGCGCCTCGAGGGCCTGCTCGCGGACCGGGTGATGGCCGGCGCGTTCACGCTGAGCTTCGCCAGCCGCCACAAGGGCAGCGCGAAGGTGTCGGTCCACACGCGCGGCGAGCCCGAGACCATCGGTCGCTGCCGCTGGCGGGTCCGCTCGGTGCGCGACGAGACCACGCTGGTCGAGGTCGAGCTGCTCGGCCCCGGGCGCCGGCACCAGATCCGCGCGGGGTTCGCCTACGAAGGCCACCCGCTGGTGGGCGACGCGCTCTACGGCGCGGAGTCGACCGCGCAGCTCTGCCTCCACGCCTGGCGGGTCGAGGTCGACGGCGTGGCGGTCGAGTGTGCGGCACCGGCGTGGGCGTGAGCACCGCCGCGCGGACGGGAAGGGCGTGGGCCCGCCGCGCCAGCCGCGTGCGCGAGGCCGGTTGGCGGTGGGGCGTGTTCCTCCCGTGCACTGCGCGACCGAGTTCGCCAATTCCCAGCGCTGGAGGTTGCGTCGCGCCGACCGCGCCGTAGTCTCTCCACTTCGGAGACCTCGATGTCGACCAGTGTGCTCCGCGCGTGCAGCAGCGCGCTCCTCCTCACGATGGCGACGGCCTCGGTGGCATCTGCCGCGGGAGGCGTTCCCGTGTTCACCGACGAGTCGCTCGCGCGCGGCGTGTCGTACATGGTGCTCGACGGCAGCTTCGGCGGTACCGGGCAGTACGGCTGCGGCGTCGCGCTCGTCGACCTCGACGGCGACGGCGACGACGACATCCTCGGCACCGGCGCCGCCGGCGGCCAGGTCGCGCTCTTCGAGAACGACGGCGCAGGTCACTTCACCGACCGCACGGCGACTTCGGGACTGGCCGCGCTCGCCAAGGTCTCCGGCGTGGTCGCCGGCGACTACGACGGCGACGGCGACCTCGATGTCTTCCTCACGCGCTGGCTGCAGCCGGCGGTGCTCTACCGCAACCTGCGCGCGAACATCGGCGAGCTGCGCTTCGAGAACGCGACGGCCGTCGCCGGACTCGGCGGCATCTCGGGTCCGGGCTCGGGCTGCTCCTTCGGCGACTACGACGCCGACGGCGACCTCGACCTCGCGGTCGGCATGCGCACCGGCACCGGTTCGAACCAGATGCGCAACCGCCTCTACCGGAACAACGGCGACGGCACCTTCACGAACGTCGCCGCGGCCCTCGGCGTCGACGACGCCTTCGCGACCTTCCAGTGCCTGCTGCAGGACCTCGACCGCGACGGCGACTGCGACCTCTATTGCTCGAACGACAAGGGCCTGCCCGGCATCGCGTGGAACCGGCTCTTCCGCAACCACCGCGGCCTGTTCACAGAGGACATCGACTCGGGCGCATGCATCCCGATCGACTCGATGGGCGTGTGCACCGGCGACCTCGACATGAACGGCCATGTCGACATCTACTGCACGAACCTGCCGACCGGCCACGCGCTGCTCGCGTCCGACGACTCGCTCAACTACGAGCGCCGCGACGGCGAGGCGGGCGTACGCGGATCCGCCACCGGCTGGGGCGCGCTGATCTTCGACGCCGACAACGACGCCGACCAGGACCTCTTCGCCTGCTCGATGATGCCCGCGCCCGACTACCTCTGGCTGAACGAGGGCGGATTTCCCCTCGTCGAGCGCCAGGCCGACTGCGGCATCGGCGACGCCGAGGACTCGTACTGCCTCGCCGCGGGCGACATCGACGACGACGGCGACATCGACCTGCTCATGCAGAGCCGCGCCGCGAACCTGCGGCTCTTCGCGAACGCGTCGCCCGCACGCAACCGCGCGCTGCGGCTGCGCGTTGTGGGCGAAGGCATGAACACGCACGCGGTCGGCGCGCTGGTCGACATCGAGGTCCGCGGCGTGACGGCGCTGCGCGAGGTGATCGCCGGCTCGTGCTACAAGAGCCAGAGTTCGCTCGTCGTGCACGCGGGGCTGGGCGCGGCCGACGCCGCCGACCTCGTCACCGTGCGTTGGCCGCGCGTCGGCGCCGTGCGCGAGGAGCGCATGCTGCGCAACGTGCCGTCCGGCTTCGTGGTGCCCGTCTACCCCGACGCCCGCCTCGGCGACCGCGCGGGTGACGGCCGCGTCGATCCCGCCGACCTCGCCGCCTGCGACGCCTGCGTCGACGCCGCCTTCACCGCCGCATGCGCGGTGTTCGATGTCGACGGCGACTGCAGCGTGGGTTCCGGCGACCGCGCGGCGGTCGAGCTGCGGCTCCTCGACCTCAACCGCGACGGCGCGCTGGGCCCGCAGGACATCGCCGTCCTGCTCGGCTCGTGGGCGCGGCCCGACCACGACCTCACCGGCGACGGCACCGTCGGCCCGCAGGATGTGGCGCGGCTGCTGTCCGCGTGGTGACGAGGCGGCGTTCGAGCGACTCCTCCGTCATCCGTTCCGCCGGCTGCGCCTGCGGGCACTCCCGTCGAACGGGATCGCCGCGTGCCGTTCGGGCGCGGCCGGGTCGAGTGCCCGCAGATGAAGGCGAAGCCGCGATCTGCGGAACGGATGACGCGCCGAACCGCACCGCGTCGCTCGATCCGCACGTCCCGCGTTCCGCAGGCCGCCGTCACGAAAGCCCGATGTTGCCGTTCCCCTCGAACCGGGCACCGGCGTCTTCCACCTCGCGCCGCCCCCTCGACCCGGCGAGGTTGACGGTGGTCACGGCGGTGTAGTCCTTGCACATCGGGCAGCCGTGGCACTCGAGCGAGAGGCCGACGTACGACCTGTGGTCCTTGGCGCCGAACTCCGAGAGCGCATCGACCGCGCGCTGCGGGTTGTTCGCCGCGAGGTGCGCGTGCACCGACTTGAGCGTGGCGCCCGCGGCGGTGGGGTCGTTGCTGGAGCGCATCAGTGCGCCGAGCCGGGTCATGAAGCGTCCGCACTTGGCGCAGAAGGGCTTCATCCCCGCCGCGCGAATCACGAACCACGCGCCGGCCATGAAGCCGAGGCAGTCCACCGCGTACAGCGCATAGCCCCACGAGCCCACCGTCGTCGCCGAGCGCGAGCTGCGCCCGAGCATGACCTGGCTTTCCTCGATCACCACCTGCATGTACTCGCCGAACCCCATCACCTCGCGGATCGCCGTGCCGTTGTCGTCGGTCATGGTCAGGTAGCTCGCCACGAAGGTGAGCCAGCAGAGCAGTCCCGCGCCGACGGCGGCCGCGGCGTATGTCGCCATGCGTGGCGGCGAATCGAGCAGCCGGATCGCCGCGAAGAATCCGATCGAGATGAGCGCGCCGTTCAGCAGCGCGCCGATCGGGAGGACGATCCACAGGTTGATGCTGCGCAACTGCCGGTCGATGCCCGTCTCCGCGAGATGGACGCCGAACGAGAGCAGCAGCGCGACGAGCAGTCCGATGCCGATCACGAGGCCGGGCTTCGTGCCCTCGCGGTCGACGAGAAGCGCGTCGTCGGGACCGGTTCGTGCCGCGCTCGGCAGCGGGGTGGGGGTGCTCTGCACCACCGTCGCGTCGTACGCGGCGGCGAACGCGGGCATCACCGCCGCGTCGGCGCACTTCTCGCCGCAGTACGCGCCATCGCCGACCTTGGTCGCGCCGAACAGGATGGTCTTCTGGCAGCCGACGCACTTCGCCATGGTGGGTCTCCTGATGGGACAGGCTGGAATCGGACGGATCGGGCGGGGGGCGGGATGGATCGCGGGCGGAGCGAAGCGCGCCCCGTCCCGCGCACGCAGGAAATCTATGCGATCATGGGTCCCCATGAGCCATCCCATCAGCGCGGTCGCCGTTTCCATCGCCGCGATGCTCGACGCGTCCGTTCCATCCGACCGTTGCGCCGAGCGGTCGGTCGATCGGGCGCGTGTCGCCGTGGGCGACTCGGTTTCCGAGATCCCCGTCTGGTGGAACCGCGACCTCCTGGCCGAGATCACCTCGCCCGACGACTGCGTCTCGGCGTGGAGCACCTGGCGCCCGCGCGCCGCCGCCGGGAGCAGTCCCTACACCGTCTCGATGACCCTGCCCAACGGGACGCGGTTCGAGTGCCGCACCGTCGAGGAATGGCACACCGCGCGCCGCGAGGGCGGCTACGCGCACTCCACGCTCGACATGTCGATGGAGTCGCACTTCATCGAGCGCGCCCTCGCGTTCGGCGCGATCCCGTGCCTCGACCCCGCGCAGCGCAGCGGATTCGATCCCGCGCGATGGCATGAGCAGGCGCGTCACCTGATCGCGCTCGACGACGCCTGCGCGGGGGGCGTGCGCCTCGCGCGCCGCAGCGCGGCGGGGGACGACCACGGCGCGGTGAAGGCGGGCGCCGCAGCCGACGCTGCACGCGGCGTCGCGTCGCCGGCGCCGGGCAACGCCGAGGCCGCTTCATGGTCCATCGAGCCCGCCAAGGTCTCGTTCGAGGACGCCGCCGCGGGCGCCTGGGCGCGTGTCCTCGCGCGCGGCGACTACGACGGCGACGGCTGGGAGGACCTCGTCGTCTCCGCCGGCGGGTTCTCGAAGGAGGGCTCCCTGCGCAACTACCGCTCGGAACTCCACACCTGCCGCGCGAGCGGCCGCGTGATCGACACCACCGTCCGCCTGCTCGACGGAATGCCCAGCCGCGCCGATCTCGCCCGCCACCGCCTCGCGCTCGAGTCGAGCTTCGGGCTGCCCGAGGACTCGCCGATCGGGCTCACCGGCTTCATGAAGAGCGGCGACCGCACCCTCGCGATCTCCGCCTCGCTCGTCGTGTCGGACGGCTTCGTGACCGGCACCTACCGCTCCGAGGGCGGCAGTGGTCCGATTCCGCTCGAGGGCACGCTCGGTCCCGGCGGCGCGCTCACGCTCGCGGAGTTCGCGCTCGGCGACCAGCCCAACGCACGCTTCACGCTCTCGTGGCGCCGCGCGGGCTCCGCCATCGCCATCGAGGGCCTCTGGCGCGAATCGTCGGAGGGAAACCGCGTGACGATGACGGGCGCGCTGTCGCCCCTCGGAGCCCAGCCCGCCGGACCTCAATCAACCGAACCTCACCCGAACGGACCCCACCCAAGCGGATCTCTCCCAAGCGGACCTCACCCAAGCGGATCTCACCCAAGCGGATCTCACCCAAACGGATCTCACCCGAAGTGAGTGCCCGCAGATGAAGGCGAAGCCGCAATCTGCGGAACGGATGACGCGCGGCGTCGATAGACCCGCGCGTCCTGTGCTCCGCAGGCTCCGCCTGCGGGCACCCGCATGGGGTGCTCCGCCGACGCCCGTCGGGGAATCGCTCGTCGCGGGGCTCAGAGGTTGCCGCGGCGCTCCTGCTCGATCTCGTGAGGAGTGCCGATCTCGCGTCGCGCGTGGTGTCCTGCGCGGGGCTCAGAGGTTGCCGCGGCGCTCCTGCTCGATCTCCAGGCTCTC